>JABABJ010000064.1 GCA_014238275.1 Leptospirales bacterium
ATGACTGAGGTTTTATAAAATGCGCGATCCTCCCTCTCGTGAGAAAGGATACCAAGAAATTTAGTTTAGAAAATCAATGATAAGCCGACACTAGGGACAGTATGGATAAAAGTAGCACTGTTAAAAATCGAGGGTTAAAGATATGAATATTTATGTTAATGAGCAAAAACTGGAAGCAGAACTGACAGGTGAAAGAAATCTCAAGGAGGTCTACCAATCTTTTAAGGACTGGACTTTCGAGCATAAGAAGTATATTTTAGGAATGAGTATAGACGAAAAAGAGACCTCAACTACGAGCTCCTCTTTAGATACTCTAGAACCAGCGAATGTCGATCGTCTTGATTTTTATATAGGAGATGAAATGGATATGCTACTTCATACACTTGGAGAGATGGACCATTATGTAGATCAAATCGGGACAACTTTATTTGACAAAGAAAGTCTCTGTATAGAAGATATTTCTCATCTCCAAGAAGGGATGCAGTGGATACACCAAATTATGACCTCTTTTTCTGCTATGTTGAAGACTGATCTGAAAAGTATGAGTGTCCTTTTACCAGAGGGTTCAGATTCTGAGTCTATCAAGGAAATTTTAGAACGACTGAAAGATTATTCTCAAGATTTTCATAATAGAAATACTCGAAAAGATATTGAAGAATTTCTAGGAGATCTAAGAAGTTTTAAGTTTTTTATCATGAAGCTTGACTTACAGCTCAGAAGCATGGGAGTAGATAGTAGTGAGCTTATTTCCACGGTAGAAAAATTTGAAAATGGAATGAATCCACTCATTGAGAGGATTGTTTCTGTCAATGAAAAATTTCAAAGAGGAAAAGACAAGGAAGCTCTTCAGGATTTGGATGGAATCGCAGAGGAGCTTCATACCTGCATAGCTGTTCTTCATGCTGTAGAACAGAGGCTTTTGAGAGATCAAGGGCATAATATACAAGCACTTTCCATAGAGGATATTAGCTTTCATGAGCTCATGAAGAATTTAGCTGCTTTACTCAAAGAATTTAATGATGCTTTGGAAACGAATGATCTTGTGGCAGTCGGAGATATTATGGAATATGAACTAACAAAACAGCTTGCTTCTTTACAGCCTTTTTTAACGGAAATGAAGCAATTATTACTTGCCAAAGAAGACGTCGCAAAATCTGCTGTCAAAGGTGCTTCTTGAGGGGTTAATCAAAGAGTTTTATCATCGAGATCTTCCTTATTTTCCTGTTGCAGATTTTTCCTTAGATAAGGATCATCTAAAAGGAGATGAGAATATATCTCCAAAACCAAAGCATCTTCTTGGCTTTCTGTCAAGAAAGAGGCTTGCGTTGTGGGCATCTGATTTAGGGCGTCTTGGTGAGCCACAGACAAGTATCCCACTTTCTCTCTTAACAGGACCTCCATCTCCATCGGTATTTCACGGTCTTGGAGAAAATGGATTTTCAGTGCCTGTATTCAATCATCAAGGAAGTGCTGTAGGGAACTGGAACTCATCCCTTCTCCTAGAGGCAATAGAGTATTTTTCCCAAAATAAGGAAACTGTCTTTTCTCCTAAAGATATAAGTTCCTCTCCAGAGAACATTTTGGAGGATGGATCAACATGGCTCAGTAATATGATTCTTTCTTCACTTCCATGGCCTCTATATGCCTGTAATGTGGAAGGGAAAGCACTTTTTTTTAACAAGGCTTTCGAAGAATTTATATTGACCAAGCCCATTCTCAAACGATCCATCCGTCATGCAGAAGCCTATCTTTTGGAGGCAATTCAGAATGGACTTGCTAGTTCTTTGATGAAAAAATCATCTGAGAATCCCTCTTTTCAATCCATGGAATTTCATGACCAAGACCTAAAGTACTTTCTTCGTACGATGAATCTGGAAAAGAAAGGAGCAATATGCGGCTACTTCATTATCTTTGTCAGAGAAGAGAAAATTCTCTTCCCCTCAGAGATTCAAAGGCTTCTTCAAAATGGAAGGGGGCTAAATGATCTACTGGACGATGTGGAATCGAAATTGATTTCTTATTCCCTAGATGAAAACGAAAGAAACATTTCTCATGCAGCTGATCATTTGAAAGTGAATCGTTCTACTCTCCAGCATAAAATGAAGAGGTTGGGAATTGTGGAAAACTTTGTATCCCATCACGATTCATCCTCTACTATCGGTTTGCAAGAGAACCTTACAAAGGACCTTACAAATGACCCAAAAAAGATCGCGAAAAAAATCTTGAAAAATATTACAAAAAATGTCCCCCTCAAGATTATAAAACAAAAAACAGCTATAGAGCTATCTACATCAAATCTAAGCAAATCTTCCGATAGGCAAAAGACCAAGCTGTCTAAGGCGACAAGTAGGCAAAAGACCAAGCTGTCTAAGGCGACAAGTAGGCAAAAGACCAAGCTGTCTAAGGCGACAAGTAGGCAAAAGACTAAGCTGTCTAAGGCGACAAGTAGGCAAAAGACCAAGCCATCTAAGGCGACAGATAGGCAAAAGACCAAGCCATCTAAGGCGACAAGTAGACGAGGGAAAGTTGGGACAAAAAATCAATAAAAGCGAACAGGAAAACGAAAAAAATGATCTTGAACAGTGAACAAACTTTATTCATGGAAGACCTTTACGATCGTTATGTCAAGGATCCTCTTTCTGTCCCAGAAAGCTGGGCTACCTATTTTCGTCATATTGATTCAAGCAATGAATCCTCCTCAACTGTAGGGCAAGCCCCTAGACTAGATATCACAGGGGGAGAAAACACCAAGAACGGTTTGATTCCTAAGGAGTTTGGAGCCCAATCACTTGTGGAATCCTATAGACGATTTGGAATTCTTGCAGCTGATTTGGATCCGCTGAAATTTGCAAAGCAGAACCGAGAGCTCTTGCAGCTTGAGCACTATGGGCTTTCCAAGAGCGATCTTGATACAGAATTTTATACAAGTGTCCCTTCCATTGGGAAAAGAAAGCTTCGAGGAATCATCGAAAAGCTTGAAAAATTCTACTGTGGCTCTATTGGTATAGAATATGCTTATATTCGAAATACATCGGAACGTAATTGGCTTGAACAACAAATGGAGTCCGACGAGAACCATCAAACCCTTCCTCTCAGGGAGCGTCTTCATCTTTTTGAAAGACTATATCAAGCAGAGTGTTTTGAGAAGTTTTTGGCACAAAAATATGTTGGCAAAAAACGATTTTCCATTGAGGGATGTGAGAGTTTCATTCCTCTCTTGGATACATCCATAGATATCGGAGCTTCTTTAGGAGTAAAATGTTGTGTGATTGGAATGGCTCATAGAGGAAGACTGAACGTTCTTGTTAATATACTTCAAAAGCCTGCAAGCGTTGTTTTTGCCGAATTTGATGAGAACTACAATCCAGAAACGCTCGACTATGGTGATGTAAAATACCATTTGGGTTATTCTTGCGATCGAACTGCTGTTTGTGGCGAACCGATCCATCTCTCTCTTGCGTTTAATCCAAGCCATTTAGAGGCGGTCAGTCCAGTGGTACTTGGTTCTGTTAGGGGGAGACAGACTCGCCACGGTGATACAGAAAGAAAAGAGTTTCTTCCCATCCTAGTGCATGGAGATGCTGCCTTTATGGGGCAGGGAGTAGTCTCGGAGAGCCTAAATTTATGCAATCTATCTGGATATACAGTGGGAGGGACGATACATATAGTCATCAATAACCAGATAGGATTTACCACGCTTCCTTATGAATCACGTTCTACTGAATATGCGACAGATCTTGCTAAAGGCTTTCAATTTCCTATACTTCACGTGAATTCTGATGATCCAGAGGCCTGCTATCGTGCGGCTAAAATAGCTCTTGAGTATCGTCAAAAATTTGGGAAAGATATTATCATAGATTTGATCGGATATCGGAGATTGGGGCATAATGAAACAGATGAGCCTGCATTTACTCAGCCGATTATGTACTCTGTGATTAAAAAACATCCTTCTACGGTGCAAGTTTATCGTAAAAAGCTGGAGGGAGATTCAGATATAACTGTCGAACTTCTTGATTCTATGGAAAGTGGCTGTCGGAAAAGTCTTCAAGAATCCTTTGAATATTCTCGTGAAGTAAATGTCAAAATGAAAGTAGATACAATGAAGGGAGCTTGGGCTGATTTTTCCAGAAATACTTCTGCTTCTGATCCAGATACTTTTATTCTAGGGAAGCAACTTAACCATGTTGCAAAGGCTATTACCTTTCCTCCGTCAGATTTCAAGGTTCATCCTAAGCTTCTCCGTCTCTTGGAGACGAGGCATCAAATGTTCGTAGGGAAACTTCCGATTGATTGGGGTTTTGCAGAGGCACTTGCCTTTGGTTCTATACTGGAAAATGGATGTGGAATACGGCTTTCGGGTCAGGATTGTAAAAGAGGGACATTTTCACACCGCCATTGTGTGCTGACAGATATAGAAAACGAAAGAGAGTATACTCCCTTGAATCATATTTCAAAAAAACAAGGTTTGATTGAGGTTTGTAATTCTCCTCTTTCAGAGTTTTCTGTTCTTGGATTTGATTATGGCTACTCTCTTGCTAATCCACAGGATCTTGTTTTGTGGGAGGCTCAATTTGGAGATTTTGCCAATGGTGCACAGATCATCTTTGATCAATTTATTTCTTCTTCTGAGGTGAAATGGTATCGAATGAGTGGTCTTGTCGTACTTCTTCCTCATGGATTTGAGGGTCAGGGTCCTGAACATTCTAGTGGGCGACTTGAGCGATTCCTTCAATTATGTGCCAACAACAATATGCAAGTCTGCAATTGCAGTAATCCTGCCCAGTATTTTCATCTTCTCCGCCGTCAGGTTCTTCGAAAATTCCGAAAACCGCTCATTATCATGACTCCAAAAAGTTTACTTCGCCTTGCACAAGCAGGATCTTCCTTGCAAGATATTATGACAGGGGGTTTCCAAGAAGTCATTGTAGATCGAGATTTTTGTGATTTGCAGCAGGCGGAACATGTAGTTTTTTGTTCTGGAAAAATTTATTACAATCTCCATGCCTCTCAAAAGGAACAAAAAAAGAAGACAGTCTTGGTTCGAGTGGAACAACTTTATCCATTACCATCAGAACAAATACAAAAGCTCCTCAATGGCTGTAGTGCTAAAAGGTATTCGTGGGTACAAGAAGAACCAATCAATCAGGGTGCATGGAATGGGATCAGAGAAAAACTACAAGAGGTGGTTTCTTCAGTTTCTGGCTCTTCACAGATACTTCTTGAGCCTATAGCAAGACCTGAGTCTTCCAGCCCAGCGGCAGGGATGCTCAACCTTCATCGTAAGGAGCAAGAGGGTTTGATGGAAAGGACTTTTACGTGAAAGTACAAAAAGCTAGATACTTTTTGAACTTTTAGATTCTAGCCATATAGCATCTTAGCATGTTGGACTTTTTTTTAAATTTTCCCATACATTCTTTCTTCGTTCATCTTCCAATCGCTTTTATTTTATTTTGCCCATTTTTGATTGCTTTTCCCTTGTTCTTCGTTCGAGAGAAGAGGACTCAAAAGAGTTTTTTTCAATTTATTGCTATCTGGTCTCTTTTGCAGACAGTTTCTGTTTATGTAGCTATGTACACTGGAGAAGGGGAAAGAGAGAGGGTGTTTACACGAATTGCACATTTAGAAAAACAGGGCGAGATGAAACCTCTCTTGAAAAAGTTGTCTAAGAATCATCTCGAACTAGATAAAGAAAATTTTGTTCAGAGACTACAAGCAAAGGCAAAGTCACATGAGCTAGCAGGGGAAAGGGTTTTTTGGGTTTCTTTCATTCTCTTTGGAGTAAGTATAGCATGTATATCCCTTGGAGGAAGAAGCCGGCGAAGAGTTTTCATGCAATATTTATCTTTTTTGTTGAGTTGTTTTTTATGGATTCTATGTATCCATACGGCTCATCTAGGTGCTAAGCTTGTATATCAGTTCCATATAGGATTCCTTCGATGAAGAAAATGGATTCTAATAGTTATTTTTCGAATGCAAGCTAAAAACAGGAGATTTGAAGCGTCAGATTAGCCGAAGCTATAGTGTAGAGGGGAAATGCAAAAAGGTCTTTGCTTGTTTTTGATAGCGATTTCGATTCTGCTTGTGTTTGATCGTTTAGATGCTCAGACAGCGATTTCTCGTGCTTTGCCTGATCCTTATTATCCCCAGAAACCAACGGGGGAACTGAAACTTAACTACTACTATGATCGTACGGGAAGATGGGTCAAGTTTTCGGATTGGATTCCCTTTCAAAGGCGTAAATTTACAGCTCGTCATTTAGAAGACATTTACCTCCTCTATGGAGGTCTTCCTTCTTCCTACCAGTCTCACGATATTAAGGAGAGAATTTACTATTTAGGACGTTCTCTTTCTTATCCATTCCGTCATCCAAGCCTTTCGTTCTGTAAGATTGAAAACGAAGATCAATATCATAAGTATCGACTTTTGCTTTATATGAATATCCATAAACTTATCATGCGTTCGTTTTTACGCTTAGGCTCTCAGTACGATAAGAGGCATTTATACTTCCATGACTTGGACTTTGCTGATGACCTAGAAATATCCTTCCTTGTTGCTCGAAGCTATTATCGACAAGCACTTCCCTTTTGGGAATCCACAGTTCGCTATGCCAAAGAGGCTCATCAATATCCCTTTGAATTGGATCTTCCCACAATAGAGAGTAAAAGGTTCCTGATTATCAAAGGGGAATTGGACTTTGGCCGAATTATACAGCGTCATTTGAATCAGATAGAAGCAAAGCTCGCAGCGGTAAAAGAATTTTTGGATAGGGAAGGACGTCCCCGACCTGTTAAAAAGTCCATACAAAAAGATATAGAAAGTCTCTATGAGGAACCAGGTTTTAAACCCTTTCCTCTTGGCAAACCCGTATTGGATCCAGAATGGAAAGAAAAGCCTCTCTTTCCACCCTTGACCTTCCCCCCACCTTTACAATAAGAGTGTTCAAGACAGCTTTTTGAGTAGCTTGTAAGAGCTCAAAAATGTTCCGGTTTTTGAATTATTATAAAAAATCAATAGACAAAAAAGGAACAAAGAAAGATTATGTTGTGTGGAATTATCCCAAGAGGACGTGATTGTAAGGGAAATGGCTGGAAGCATCCCCTTTCAGAAAGAAAAGATACGTAAACCTGAGTACGGTCGCTTACTTGAGGACTTTCAAGAAGGAGAAGTGTTTCATCATCCTCGTTCCTTTACAATCGAAAGGAGTTTTGCACAGGAGTTCGCGACGACTTTTCATGATTCCTGTCCGCTTTTTTTATCGGCTCCTTACGCAACTGCTCATGGATTTTCTGATCTTCTTGTTCCTCCCCTTCAGATATTTAATATTGTTCTTTCACTTGGGGTTCAGAATAACTCGGAAAGAGCCTTTGCGAACTTAGGCTATTATAACGTTTGTTTTTTGAAACCAGTATATCCTAGGGATACTCTTTCTGCCTGTACTAGAGTCATTTCTCGAAGAGAAAGAGGAGAAGGCAAGCCTGGAATTGTTCATGTGGAGACGATAGGG
>JABABJ010000099.1 GCA_014238275.1 Leptospirales bacterium
AAAGCGGTCTGTATGTCAAGAAATATTTCTTTCTTCCTTAGCAAAGAAACTAAAGCGATTTGATAAACATTCAAAATGGGAGATGGGGTTTTATAGGTCAAAAACAGGATGAATATGCAAAATGCCCAAAGAAAGAGCTCGCATGAAAACCTGCCTTGCAATGTCGGATGTCCGACATTGCTTGTGAAAGTCTTTGCTTCCGACAAAGACACCCCTGCTTTCGGTTGTAATGTCGGATGTCCGACGTCGCTTGTGAAAGAGCCTCAGGGAACCGATATTCATTATGATGGAAGGACGGATGGAAATGTTCTTGAATAAGACTCGATGCAAGGGTATGTCGAGAGGGATCCTTGAGGCTTTGGGTGAGCAGTTTCCTTGCACATTATATGAGCGTGGCAAAGGAGAGTCTGTCTTTCAGTTTGTCGAATGCCATGGGTATGTCGATCCTGCTTTTCGCTATGAGTTTTTGAAGCAAAACCCTTCCCTTCTTTCCTCTGTTCTTGAGAAGGGTTCCGTAGAGCTTCCTAGTGAGTATTCTTATCTGCCCGACTACCATCTATGGGCGGTAGTCGAAGAAAAGCTGGCACCACATTCCCTTTTGCTCGTGGAGATCCCTGAGGTTGAGGAGGGAGTTGCTCTTTTCCTTCGTTGCATTCTTTCTTGGCAACTTTCGTTCCGTGGTGTGTCCCTTCCTTCTTCGGGATCATCTCCTGTCGATCTTCCTGTGTGGCTTCAAGATTTTCTTCCTAAGTTGAGCTCCCTTCCCTCGCCAATTTTAATATCAGCTGAACCTGGCTCAGGAAAAGAGGAACTCGTCATTTCCTTTCTGAAAGAAAAGTATGGAAACTCTGAGGCAGCTGTTTTTTTCCATCCGGGGCGTCTTTCTCAGGCAGTACAGCTTCGTGAACTTTTTGGTGATCCTGCAGGAGCTAGGCTGGGGGGGAGTGGGAGTGGGATACCCGTTGTCCAAAGAAAGGAGGGGGTGGTTGTCGTGCAAGAGGTGGGGGATCTTTCTTCGCATGCTCAACTTCGTTTGTTGGCTCAATTTCAGTCTAGTGATGATGATAAGTTGTGGCTTTTAGAGACCTCTCGCAAGTTGGATCAAATGGTGCAGAGTGAATCCTTTCTCTCAGGGTTCTATGATCTTATCAAAAGAAATACTATGACTCTCCCTCCCTTGCGAGAGTGTATGAATCGTCTTCCTGAAGAAGTAGACCGTCTTATGGGGAGGTTTCGTTCTCAGTACCGTCGCCAAGTCAATCTTACTACTGATGCACACAAGGCACTTCTGTCTTATCATTGGCCGGGAAATTGGCGTGAGTTAAAAAATACTTTGGAATCAGCTTTTCTGATGGCATCCGAAGGGAGTATCACTCTGAGGCGGCTTCGTCTGGGGCATTGGAGTAATCCGGAAGACTGGGATGATTTAAATCTCCGTCGTCATTCGGAATCTATGGAAAGAGCTCTTCTGTTACGAGCCTATGCTCTTCATAGTGGGAATCAAGTGCAGATGGCACGGGCCCTTGGTATTTCCCGAGGCTCGCTTCAATATAAGATGGATAAGTACCGCTTTAATTAGAAGGGAGTTGTTTTTCCTATAGATAAACCTCATGGTCTATCTATAGGCAATTTTCTTTTTCGCCATAATTTCATAAATGCTCAAGAGCTGGAGATAGCAACGGGGCCATCCAGTCTCGTCAAAGTTTTTACAGCTATCACTGCTTCTCCTCTTGCAAATTATCTTGTATTAGTGGGGATTGAATGCGAAAAATGCAATTCTATTTAAGTTTTCTTGTCAATTCTATATCTTAGAAATAAAGAAGGAGAATTGACAAGTTAGTTGGAGTTCAGATCAAAAGAAAGCACTAGACCAAAGCTTATATGGTTCGTGAATAAATGCGTGCTGAGTCTAGCCCCTCCATTTAATCTTGCCTGCTCATAGGAGTAGGATAATTTATAATTTGTACGAAAGTGCCATATCTTTCCCCAAAAATGATTTGTGGGTATCTTAAATTCAAGACCTAGTATTGCTTGGAATACAGGTCCTGTGGCTTGGTACTCAAAGGTCCTAGGACCGCCTCTATAAATGACTTCCACATGAGGAATGCTAATGCCAAGCCCGCCGCCGTATTCTAAATAAAGCCAATTCCAAAGCTCTTTTCGGTGAAGTGCGTTAAAAGTTAAATAATTCAAGCCGTCTGTCATTTCTAATAGAGAAAAACCATCGGGGAGTGGTTCTGCTTTGATTTTTGCGTGCGTAAATTCAAGCATAAGACCAAGTTGATTTGGCATCCAATAGGTGATATCGTAGCCATAGTAAATTGGATCCTTAAAGGATTCCCCGTTCCAAGAGACAGAAAATGGCTCAATGGAAGCATATCGAGGATCGCTGTAGCGAACTACACTGTCGAAAGTCTTACTGTAACCAAAGGCAGAACCTAAGCGTAATTGGTGATTTGGTTTTGCGATTAAGGCATTTGACAAGGCACTCGAATGGAAAGTACAAAGGCAGCAAAAAACACAACAAAGGCATGAAAAAACACGAGCTGCGTTCATAATCTAAACTGATTTATTTTTCTAAATTTGACTGGCAAGCCTATTTCTTCCCTTGTCAAATGGAACTGCAAAGTCAAATCCAAATTAGGACAAATAGAAAAAAAGTAAATATTTAAAGACTAGAGCCATCCAACTGTTTTTTGACAATCATCCAAAAAAAGTAGGATGACTCATGCCGACAATAGATTGAATAGCCCGTAAGGCTATCGAGAAAGGATTAGATGGAAAAAATAGAAAAATTGCAAAGGAAATAGGTATCTCAAAGAGCACTTAAACTACGAGATAAATCAGTATAAAACTGTCCATATCTATGCCTAAATTTTTTCAAAAAAAGGCAAAAAAAGGCAAAAAAAGCTTGAAAAATAGCAGAATTGCTAGAAAAAGGGTCAAATATAGGTGTTTTTTGTGTTTTGGGAGGCTTTATTAGCAGCGTGCATTGGGGTATGTCCGGTTGGAGTGGATGACGAACCTGTTTCCATCCGTCATTCGGTTTCTGTTGTGGTATTATTATCCAAGGGATCTTTAGAAAACCCATCAGAATGGCAAAATGTAGGCTTCCCGGACGATTTTGAGGCTGAGAGGGGAGGTGAGGGAGCCCACGAGAAATCCGATCAGAACCATTACGACCTTTCTTTCCGAGCCTCCTTATGCCAATTTTACGCTATCTCAGCTGTTCCAGAGGGGCATTGTTCAAAAATAGGGCAGGGTTTCACGCAAAAAGCTCTAAATCGACAAGTGGATAGACAAGAAGTAGGCAGACAAGGAAGGCTCCCTGCACAAGAGATCTGCGAGGATAGCCTTAATATTGGCACGGAGGATTGTATAAGTGGTAGGATAGGCTGTAAACTACGAGGTCATTGCCAATCTTCTCAATCTTCCCCACCTTTTCACCAAGTTAGGCGGGGCAGTCTGTCCCAAAGCCCTATTTTGAGTATTTCCCAGCCCAAAATGGCTGAATATAAGATCATTGCTAGTCTTGCTGTTTTAACCCACTGGTATAGCGTAGCTATATGGATCCTAAAGATACGTATAGCTATCTTACAATTTGCATTATGGACTATCTTCCGATTTTCTCGTTGGCATGCGTGGAAACAAATTGTGCGATATAAGCGAAAAGTATTATCAAAGCGTCGTATCCAGCGTTATAAGAAAGAAGTTCCGGTTCAAGCAGGCGTCCTAGCCACAGGCGTCCTGGCCGCAGGCTTTCTAGCCTTGGGAATAGTGGCTGGTCTTTCTGTGCATCTTCGGCATTCCTTAGCTGATAAAGAGAAGAAAAATGAGACTTTAGAGAGCGGGTAGGGCAGGGGAAAGCCTCTAAACCTAAGCCACCTTCAAGGTCTTGTATAGAAGCACACCCCATAAATCATCCGAGATAATTGAGTGATAAGTTGTAGATAGTGCTTCTATTGAAGTGCTGGAAGTTTCGTTATAAACCTTATAAACCTGATAAGCCTACGTTTAAGATAGAGGGACATAAAAATGATAGTACAAATTCCAAGAGTTCATACTCAAACCATATTGCCTACTTTTAAGCATTCTAAAACCCCTCCTAAAGGCTAAGAAAAGGGCAGGGCAAAGCCCTCAGGAAGACTGACACAAGGAGCCATAGTAGTGTTAGGGTATACGATCTATATAGTGTATATAAACATATAAATAGAAGAAACACGCAAGCTATGCCGCCCATATATTGGCACTTTCTGTCCACAGATGCCCGTTCTTTGGCGGTAATGGGCGAATCCTGCCAAATTTTTTGCACTCTACTTGGGGTAAATCATCAGTATTTCTTGGAGCTATTATCAACGGGCTGCCAGAATATCCCCAGCAAAACAAGGAAGGGCACTAGGTGCTTATATTTAAGCACCTAGTGAAGGTATTATTGAATGATATTCTAAGAATTTCCTCCTCAGGGAATGGCTAGGGGAGGGGGTTATTGGCATATACCTCTATAATCTTATGATTTATAAGGAATGGCTTTTTTATGGTTGTTTTAGAATAGGCAGAAGGGCAGGGCACGAACAAAGGCATCATCAAAGCATTCCCTGCAAGGGGATAGATAGCCTTCATTCTATCTTGATTCGATGAAGTTCATCCAGCTACATGGGTAGATTAGCTCATCTGGGCTCACAGGGAAGGGGATCGGGTTATTCTGAAAATGCTAGGGGAAAGAAGGGAGAAAGACAATTATGCTTATAATTAAGCAGTAAATAGAGATTAGCAGTTAGTCATAATAGAGGTCATGAGAGCAGACAATATTCCGACAGCAAGTAAAGATATACAGGTGCCTCCCTTGAGAACCAAAGACCAGAGGAAGGCATGACAAAATGTCATGCACATAGAGTATAGCATTAGCATGACATTTTGTCGCACTAAGGAATACGGTGCAAGGAGAGCTATTGCCCGCAAGGTCTCTATAAGCCCGTTATTATATGATTAAAAATAAGCATTTATGGAAATGGATTACTTTCCGAGGATTTAAGGTTCAGATATATTTTTACACCACCTATCTGGAGCTAGAATCAATGATATAGTGAATATCGTGTTTTGTGCCTTCTGTCCTTATGCTTGAGGTGATTTTAGGGATTATTCTGGATTATTTAGAGCTATTCAGGTATTATATTGCTTAAATATAGGCATTTTATACCTACATCTTCCTCGCTTGGCAAGGATAATATGGTTAAATATAATCACTTTATATCTCCCGTATATCTCCTATTCTTCAGCGTCTATAATAAGATTAAAAATAAGCATATCCTAGCTCCTGAATTGTAGTCCTGTAGATTGTGTGCTACAATTGAAAACGGACGGCTTCCGAAAGTCTTCATGCTATGAGAGTAGGCCTATGGGGGGCTCCCTTTCTGGCGATCTCCTTGTGAAGTGGTGCTAGCGGTTGATTCTAGCTAATGTGACTGTTGTTAGCAGAAGATTGTGGCGGGCATGATGGATGCCTGCTACATTTTGCACCATGAAGGGTGTAACTTAGGTTTTATAAATACTTGCTTGCTAGAGTTACAACACTAAATCCTATCCCAATCATCCATTGGATAAATTGAAAGCGTTTATCCATTTGCTCAAAACGCTTGTCCATATAAGATAAGATCTCTGCAATGCGTTGATTTGTCTCTTCAAAACGTCGATTTGTCTCCTCGCGTGACTCCTTAGATTGCTTGTCCACATAAGTGAGCATCTGCTCAAAACGTTGATTTGTCTCCTCGCGTGACTCCTTAGATTGCTTGTCCATATGGGAGATCATCTCTTTAAAACGTTGATTTGTTTCTTCGCGTGACTCCTTAATTTGCTTGTCCATATGGGAGTTCATCTCTTTAAAACGTTGATTTGTTTCTTCGCGTGACTCCTTAATTTGCTTGTCCATATGGGAGTTCATCTCTTTAAAACGTTGATTTGTTTCTTCGCGTGACTCCTTAATTTGCTGATTTGTCTCTTCAAAACGTTGATTTGTTTCTTCGCGTGACTCCTTAATTTGCTTGTCCACATAAGTGAGCATCTGCTCAAAACGTCGATTTGTTTCTTCGCGTGACTCCTTAATTTGCTGATTTGTCTCTTCAAAACGTCGATTTATATCCTCTCGTGCCTCTGTAAAACGCTTATCCATCTGATGTATAATCGTTTCCAAGATTTCTCTTTGGTGGCGAGGTTCTTCTTCTCTTACGCTATGTTCCAATACATGATTGTTGCGGAGGGAAGCCAAATCGGAAGATGAAAGCTCAAGAAGCATGGGAAATGCCTTTTGTATATGTTCTGTCACAATTTCTAGGTCTTTTTGTGCTAATGCCATAACGCTCATAATGGTGCTTTAAGTATTTACGTCAATCAAAAAATCGAAAAAATTACAAATGAAAAAGATGACTCTATACTAATAAAGGTCGAAAAAAACGGAATTTGTTGCAATTTTTTTATAAAAATTCACGGCTTATGAAAAAAATTGTAAAAAAAACTTGCTTTCCTAATCATAGTTTTTCCTAATGGTCATAGAGCTTCCGAAAATAGTAGTATGAATTACTTTTCGGATACTGAATCAATGGAGGAGAAAATTGATGAATTTAAAAGGAACTAAAACCCACCAGAACTTAAAGGATGCCTTTGCTGGGGAATCTCAGGCAAATCGGCGTTATCTGTATTTTGCTAAACAGGCTGATATTGAGGGCTATCCTGATGTTGCTGGGCTTTTCCGTGACACTGCCGAGGGGGAGACTGGTCATGCCCATGGACATCTGGATTATCTAAAAGCGGTAGGAGATCCTGCTACAGATCTGCCAATAGGCGATACTGAAGCAAACCTAAAGACTGCTATTGTAGGTGAAACCCACGAATATACAGACATGTATCCTGGAATGGCAAAGTCTGCCCGTGAAGAGAACTTTGCAGAAATCGCTGACTGGTTTGAAACCTTGGCAAAGGCTGAAAAGTCTCATGCCGGAAGGTTTGAACAGGGCTTAAAATCTATGAACTGATTTTTATCGCTCTATTTATTAGACCCGTAGAGTTTTAAGTGATTCCTGAGATATTGTAGTCGAATCACTTTGCTCACACCAGAAAGTGCTTAAAAATAAGCACTTTCTGGTTGATGGTTTATGATGCTATGGGGGTCATCTGATTGATGTGAAAAGTATTTCTTACGAAAATACCAAGGATGCTGTCTATGACTATCATGATCCTTTGTATAAGGATCCGAAATCCGTCGAGAGAGA
>JABABJ010000152.1 GCA_014238275.1 Leptospirales bacterium
AGAGTTTTACAGGCTCTGGTGTTTTGATTAGTTTTGATGGCTTTGATTCGGCATCATCAGGCGCCACTATTAATGGTAACTCTACTCTAAATGGTGTAGACCTTTCACAATACACAGGTGCGGTTAGCGTATTCTTGCAACATTCCAATGACAGACCGAGTAGCCGTTTGAGTTTAGTTTATAATGAAAGTCGAGATGCACCTACTTCCTCTATTCCTAATCGATTTTCTTGTCATGGATCAATTGATGTAAGTACATCCGCTGCTCTTATCAATGGCTCTTTTGGTACTGTAGAGTTTGGTCAGTCTTACGAGTAGGGTGTGTTTTTAGGAAACCCGCCGAAAATCGGGAGTTTTAGCTAATATTTACTGAAAGCAGGAGTCGCTAGTAGTAGGTATGCACTACAAAGAAGCAAGTCTAATGTCAATTTCTAATAGAGATTGATTTAGCAAGTCATAGAACAATGCTCTCGCGAAAGGCCAGATGCAATGCTTATTTATTTTTTTGTGCCCATCCCCATCCGCCAAAAACCGCACACAGTGCAGGTAAAAGTACACTAAGTATCTTCTCAGCTGCATCGCCGTTACCAATTTTGTACAAGAAACCAAGAAAACATAGCACAACGATCAAAACCAGAATAGGGGAAATGTGATGTAGATATTTCGTGAGTTTAAATGCGTTGAAATATCTAGTTTGCTCATTTTCTTTATTCTGTTGCCTTAGCAAAGTTATCTCTAAAACTTTTTTCACCTGACTCACAGGTATCTTCCTTCTTAAGAGAGCGAATATTTCTGCGGGACCCTCATAATATGTGTCCCTTACCAACTCTTTGCATTTCAACAGAAAATGGCTTGTGTGACCTTTTTGAGGGAAGCCTTTCATTGCCTGAATCTTGTTTTTTGTCGAAGGAAGCAGAGGGAGACATCTTGCTTTTGATCTTATTTACTCTTTCTAGGTGACTTTGCTGCTATCATAGATGCAATTTGGTCATCCCCTAGCTCAAGGAGGGATTTCAACTGAACAAACCAAGACTTGGGGGTAGCATGAAAAAGTTTGCCATCATTGTCCAGATCAATCTCGTAGTCTGGATAGCGTTCTTTTAGGAATTCCAACTTCTCTATAACAGAGCGATCTTGAAGCAATTCATAGCGATTGTTCTTATAATATCTCTGTAAACCCTTCTCTGCAAATTCTGCTAATTTCATTAAAGACACCCCACTTTATCTAAGACGACAGATATAAAGAATTTGTCAATTATTTTTAGTATTATTTTCGAGAAAATTTGCCAAAAAATCAACTTTTTCTTGACGTGAATTCCTCTCTTGATTTACTTTGTTGCCAGCCAGCGGACTGAACAAGATGAAGGTCAAAGTGAATGCCGAGGCAACAGATTAAGTCACATTCATTTGGACCCTTAGATGTGATTTCTCAAGATGATTTCTCAAGAAGAGTACGATAAACTTGTTTTTCTCGCAAGATTAGATCCAAAAGATCCAGTGCTCTCCCATGCGAGAGAGGAGTTCCAGACCCTTATAGACTATGTAAATCAACTTCAAGAGCTTGATCTCAGGCTAGAAGAGCAAAGCACAGAAAAGGAAAACGGCAATTTAGAAAAGAGCATGAGAAACACGAAAGAAAAACCTCTCTATTGTAAGCAGAGAGAAGATATCCCCAAGAAAAGCCTTTCGAATGCACAGATTGCAGGGCTTGCCCCTAAATGGGAAGCTGGACATTTTGCTGTTCCAAGAATCCTAAGCTCGGAGTCCTAATTTCTATCCTTCCATGCTGAACCGAACAGCCATTGAGCACCAAGAATCCCTATCGAAAGGCAGCTATAGCTCACGTGAGCTTTCGGAAGAATGTCTTAAACAAGCAGAGAAATACAAGTCTCTGGGGGCTTTCCTCCGCATAGACGAGTCTGAAATATTAAGACAAGCAGAGGAGTCGGACACACGAAGAAAAGAAGGGAAATTGCTGGGACCTCTCGATGGGATTCCAGTCTCTATCAAGGATAATATTGCCCAAAATGATTGCCTTCTTACCTGTGCCTCCAAGATATTAGAAAACTATCGCTCTCCCTATGACTCTTTTGTCATTCAAAACCTAAAGAAAGCAGGTGTAGTTCTTTTTGGGCGTACCAATATGGATGAATTTGCGATGGGATCATCCACAGAGCATTCTGCCTTTCAAAAGACCTGCAATCCATGGGATCCAAAAAGAGTTCCAGGAGGCTCATCTGGCGGAGCTGGGGTCAGCGTTGCATCCTGCATTACTCCTCTTGGACTAGGATCAGATACAGGAGGATCTGTCCGTCAGCCTGCTGCCTTTTGTGGAGTCTTTGGATTTCGTCCCACCTATGGAAGGGTCTCTCGCTATGGTCTTGTTTCCTTTGCTTCTAGCATGGATCAGATTGGCACCTTATCTCGAAGTGCAGAGGACTGCTCCCTTCTCATGTCAGTTTTGAATCAAACTGACCCTAACGATTCTACCTCGCATCCCCTCGCAAATGAGATGCCAATATCTTCCGATGTATCTGCTTTCAACCCTCAAGATATTAAGAAGCTTAAGATAGGACTCCTCTTGCCTGACAAGGGAATGGAACCAGCGGTAAAGAAAAGTATTCAAGAGACAGCAAAGGCATGGGAAGACTCTGGAGCCAAAATGATCCCTTTGAAAGCGAGCTTAGGAGAGTATGCCATCCCTATCTATTATATTATCGCAAATGCTGAAGCTGCAAGCAATCTGAGTCGCTATGATGGTATTCGCTATGGAAGCCGCTCCAAGGATTCAGATGAGATTCAGAGCCTGTACATTCGGACACGAACGGAGAATTTTGGAGCGGAAGTCCGTAGACGTATTTTACTTGGAACCTTTGTTCTTTCTTCTGGTTATTATGATACCTATTATAAAAAGGCTCAAATAGCACGAGCGAAAATGAAAGAAGAATACCTTCATTTTTTTGAACAAGTGGATTTCATTCTCAGTCCATCCTCTCCATCGTCTGCTTTTTGTTTCGGAGAACGTCATGATCCTTTATCCATGTATCAAAGTGATCTTCTTACAATTCCTCCCTCACTGGCTGGTCTTCCTTGCATGAGTATCCCTGTAGGGAAGGATGAAAAAGGACTTCCTATTGGGGTACAGCTTACAGCTCCTTCTTTTGAAGATGTGAGACTCATACGAGCTTCGGCGACTTTGGCAAAAATGAATGAGACTTTTGTCCCAGATTTTACTGTTTTTACGAAATGAACTCCTATTTTACGAAATGAAATTCTGTTTTACGAAATGAAATTCTGACAAATGAAGGTTTTTTAGTATGTCCTTTTTTCTGACAGGAACGGATACAGGCGTAGGGAAAACAACAACAGCTGCACTTCTCATGTCATCGTTTCCTGAGCTGATGTATTGGAAGCCTGTGCAGAGTGGAAGTCCTTCTGATCGGGAAAAAGTGCAGATATTTCTGAACTTGCCAAACTCATCCGATCGTTTTATAGAAGAAGGATATTCCTTAGAAGCCTCATTGAGCCCACACCGAGCCGCACAGCTAGAGTCCATTTCAATCGATCCAAAGTACCTTTTATCCATTTGGGAAAAAAGACAGAATGATGGAAATTTTATTATCGAAGGTTCAGGAGGTCTTCTTGTTCCTCTAAACTTAAACCCTTCTTATACATGGATTGATTTTCTCATCGATACGAAACTTCCAGTTCTCATCGCTTCTCGAACCTCATTAGGAACGATCAATCATAGCCTTCTGACCGTACGAGTCCTTCAAGAGCATAAGATCCCTATCATAGGATTTGTCTTTTGTGGGAAAGAAAATCTTGATAACCAGAATACAGTCCAGCATCTTTCTGGTGTCCAAGTCATTGGGCAATATGAACAAAAAGACGATGTCCAGCTCTCCTCTTGCCCTATCCATTTACACCAATCCTTAGAGCCATGGATTGGCTGATTGTTTGTCTGCTTTCATGCTATCGCATGCGGTATTTCAGGTCTATAAAAGTAGCTTCTTTAGGAAGGAATGTCTGTGCTTAGGATGTCCCGTTCCACTAATGAGCCAGTCAAAATCTAGTTTGTCTAGCTCACGCAGCATCTTATGATACAAAGGATCATCTCTGATTTGCCTCTGATATCCATCTGGAAAACCAGTCAGAAGATGGCCTACATATAAGATTCTTTCTTCTCGGAATAAAACAGCACATTGCTTCTGAAAAGAACTAGCTTCAGGACAAACGAGTTGAATATTTCCATTCAGAAGATCAAATTTCCTTCCAAAAAGACCACTAGCTAAAGGCATTTTTTGCCTTCGCCAACTACTAAAAGACTGAAGCATCTGATTTTGCATAAATTTCCAATGTTTCTTCAGAAAAGAAAAATTCTTCTGGTGCATCAAAATAGGAATTCCTTCTTGTTGGAAGGCTCTAAGTCCCCCATTATGAGAAAGATGAGAACTTGTAGAAACTAAGGCATGATACTCTCCCAAGCTAGAAACTGCTGCCTTCCAGAGAAGGTGTTCTGCCCCTTTAAATGTCCATGTTGAATCTATAAAGATAATCTTCTCTGGATGAGCATAAAATACGTAGTTCGTCTTCCAATAATTGTAGTCTTCTGCCAGATATAGATATCCTTTGAGATGACTTACATGAACAGGAAGATCCCTTCGATCCAAAACGCCAGTGGCTCTTTTCCAAGGAGCATAAGGAGGGATAGCACATCTCATTAGAAAAGAAAGTAGGAAAGAAAGAATGAAGAAAAACAGAAAGTTATTCATTCTTCGTTATTCATTCTTCATAGAGCATAACACAGTTTCGCCCTCTTTCCTTGCATAGATAAAGAGCTCGATCCGCAAGCAAAATCAAATCATCTGGTGTGTGGATCTTAGCCTTTTGCAAGGGATATGCAGAAACCCCTAATGATACAGAGACACGTACGGTTTGATGATTGATTGAAATAGAAGAAGATGCGATATTCTGACGAATCTCTTCTCCCATTTCCAAAGCCTCTTTTACATTTTTTCCTGGGAGAAGAACAGAGAATTCTTCTCCCCCATAACGACCTGCAATATCCTCACTTGCGATTTTATAGACGGTCTCACGAATCATAGAGGCAACCTTGATCAAAACCTGATCACCTCCCTGATGTCCATAGGAATCGTTGATCTTTTTAAATCGATCCAGATCAGTCATTAGAAAACTTAAAGGACGCTGAGTATTTTGCGAACGAATAAACTCTTCTTGCAAACGAGAAGAAAAATAATCCTTCCTATAAAGACCTGTCATCCCATCAACAGATGCTATTTCATGAAGTCGAGCATTTTCGATAGCAATAGCAGCCTGCTCGGCTAGAATTTGAAAAATACGAAGGTCTTGCTTATCAAAGGGTTTCCCATCAATCCTATTGATTACCTGTATTGTCCCTAATATACGCCCCTTTGCCTCAAGAGGAATGCACATCATGGAGTAGGTCGCGAAATCAAGCTTATGATCTGCTTTCTCTGAAAAACGAGGATCATTCTGGCAGTTTTCAATTAAGACAGGACGTCTCTTTTCCACGACCCATCCTGCAATCCCTTCTCCCACTTTCAAACGAACTTTTTTTAATTCATTCTCTTGTTCATCGTTTGCGGTATGAAAATACAGCTCATCCTCTTTTTCGTTCAAAAACATAATACTGGAGGCTTGAGCTAAGCAAATATGTTTTGTCTTTTCCAGAAGAGTCTTGAGAACAATATCCAGATGAAGGCTTGATGCTAAAAGTTTATTTACTTTGAGAACTTCAAAAAGTTTATGATTCTCTGCCCGTAAGGATTCAATGGAATGGATTCTGTTCTTTGTCATATAGAGGATATAAGTATTTGACGACTTTTTAACTTAACTTAATAAGCGTGATAAGCAATAATGAATAGAGCTATCTCCTGTCATTCTTGATGATTCATTTATAAGCTGCCTTCGTAAATATCCAGTGCTAGAACTTGTGAAATCCGACAAGTATTTCTATATATTCTTCTATTAAAACCCTTCTGTAAAACCCTTCATGATTTCTTCTTTTCAAGAGCTTTTCTTCGTGGTTTACATGAGGGATAATAGTTCAATCCTAATCTATATATGCTAGAATCACAAGACTCTAGTCACTCCTCTTCCTTTGCTTCTTTGATCTGAATGTTGTGTAAGAGCAAAGACTTGCTTTTCTAACTTTGTTGTAAGTATTTTCGCTATCTTCTTTTCATGTTCTCCAACAACAAAGTCTTCAGGCATAATAGGTTTTCCTATATTATAGGTAATTTTATTTCGCAGAAAATTTTTGGTAATGTTCTCTGAGGAAAATATTTTCCATGTTCCTGACAACCCTGTTGGGATAATGGGAACTTTCGCACGAATGGCAAGTTTTGCTGCCATCGTTTTAAATGGCCCCATAACCCCTGTAGTACTTCTTGTCCCTTCGGGATAAATAGCCAAAAGATGCCCATCGTGTAGGATTTTGACAAGACCATCTTCAAGTTCTCGATAATATCGAGCCGCATCTTTCACATTTCCAGAAGTAGCATAATTTCTTATGATAGGATAACCTCCCCATTCCATAAGCTGGTTTACATAAGTATCCGAGATTATTTCAAGAAATTTTTCAAGATAGGGAAGCATCATCTGAAAGGGCTGGAGATGAAGTATAGAACCTTTACTAAGAATATTTTTTTTAAGCTCTTGGGTAAGCTCAAATATCTCAGCCTTGCCAAGGAAGGTTAGTTTACGGGACGAGTAAAGTGCTTGTATAAAGGGATCAAGCACACTAAGATGATTGCATACAACAAGGCATCCTCCTTTTTGTGGCACAGATTCTAGGCCTGTCACATGAACATTAAAAATTTGATCTGAAATAGCTTTTATAGTATCTTTGCAAAGAGCATAAGGAAAGATGAATGAAGAGGGTTTTTTCTTTTGAGAGCTTTTTTGAGAGCTTTTTTTGCTATTGGTTTTCGTTTGGGCTGGTTTTTGCTTTTGGCTATTTGAAGAGGCTTTCTTTTTTTTAGAGATTCGTTGAGAAGAACTTGGCCTATCTACTCCTAGAGGAGACTCTTTCTCAGAAGGTCTATTTTGATTTGATTTCGTTTGTTTAACCATAGCAATAAAAACACCCTAGATATCTGAATAAAAAACACTTTCAATAAGTATTTCCTAAGACAGAACAACAGCTAAAGGCAGTATTTTAGAGTCGAAAAAAAATACAAGCAAATTTTATCCAATCTTTCAATTTTTCGAAAATGCCCAGATTGAGCCCTTAAATGGAAGGAGGGACGGAAGGGCGATCATCTGTCATCTTTTTTATAAAAGGAGCTATCTCAGCCTGAGGGAATATTCATACTATTCAGGAAGGCCTCATTTGTCTTAGAAGACTTGATACGCTCCAAAAGAAGCTCCATCGCTTCTATTTGACCCATAGGACTCACTGCCTTTCGAAGTACAAAAATACGAGAAAGAGTCTCTGGACTTAACAAAAGCTCCTCTTTACGAGTTCCAGATTTATTAATATCGATGGCTGGGAAAACACGCTTATCCGAAAGGCGACGATCTAGGTGGATTTCCATGTTTCCTGTTCCCTTAAATTCTTCAAAAATTACTTCATCCATTCGAGAGCCTGTATCAATTAAGGCAGTTGCAAGGATCGTGAGAGAGCCTCCGTTTTCGATATTTCTTGCAGCCCCAAAAAAACGCTTTGGTTTATGAAGGGCATTTGAGTCTACACCTCCAGATAGGATTTTCCCCGATGTGGGGATAACCTGATTGTACGCCCTTGCCAGCCTTGTAATAGAGTCGAGAAGAATCACAACATCCTTTCCGTATTCTACGCATCTTTTTGCCTTTTCAATGACCATTTCAGCGACTTGGACATGGCGAGAAGCAGGCTCATCGAAAGTAGAAGAGACCACTTCTCCATTCACGCTTCGAGCCATATCTGTTACTTCTTCTGGACGCTCATCAATCAGAAGGACCATGAGAGTTACTTCAGGATGATTGGCAGTAATCGCGTTTGCGATATTCTGCATGAGCATAGTTTTCCCCGTGCGAGGAGGGGCTACAATGAGACCTCGTTGACCTTTCCCAATCGGACACATTAGATCGATAATTCGAGTATCAATATGTGCAGGGTTACATTCCATCATAAGACGCTTATCTGGATAGAGAGGAGTGAGGTTATCAAATAGAATACGACGACTCGCCTCTTGAGGGGACATACCTCCCATGGTATCTATTTTCAGCATAGCATAGAATCTCTCTGGTTCTACAGGAGGACGGATCTGTCCGCTTACGACATCACCCGAACGAAGTCCTGTAGATCGAATCTGAGTAGGAGAGATATAGACATCATCTGGACTGGAAAGATAGTTATAGCTGTGACTCCTTAGAAATCCATAGCCTTCGGCAAGCCGCTCTATTGTCCCTGAAGTGAAAATAGAGCCGTTTTGCTTGGCTTGTGTATGTAAAATAGCAAGGATGAGACTAGATTTTTTTTGGCTGACTAGATTTTCTACTCCCATCTCTTCTGCTATCTTTGTGAGTTCTGCCATAGATTTGGTTCGAATCTTGCTAATATCCAAATCTTTTGGAGTATCTGGACCTGGCTCGGGTAGATTTTTTAGATACTCTTGATTATTTTCATCTACTTGACTGAAAGGACGACGACTTCTATTACGCTTCCCATTATATCCCCCTGAATAACCATCCTCAGGTCTTCTATCGTCTCTTCTATCATCTCTTCTATCGTCTCTTCTATCGTCTCTTCTATCATCGGGCCTCCTTTCGTCTCTACTATTGTAGGGCAAATATCTACTCCGTGAACTTTTTCTTATTGTCATCAATACTCCTCAGTATGCTTTATTTTTAAGTATACTTGTTTTAAAATGTTTTATTGCCGGGATATTTTACACCAACTTATAAGGGACTCATCTGGAACAGAATCATATATGCACAGTACTGGCGAAAAACTTACCTGATATTTCAATATAAAAAAATAACCAAGGACATTTTTCAATGAAGCATGTGTCGGGAAACCAACGAAAGGAAAGTCCAATAGACGGCTTATATTGTCAAGAAAAATATTAAAAGAAATGTAGAGAAAACGAATTTTTTTCACATTATCATTCTTCTCAAAAACGAATATAACGCCTTGGATTTACTGGGCGCCCATCTCGAATCACCTCAAAGTGGAGATGAGGACCTGTAGATCTTCCTGTATTTCCCGAAACTGCTATTACTCTCCCTTTAGAAACATAGGCCCCAGTTCTTACCTTGATACGGCTTAGATGAGCATATAATGTCTTAAATCGATTGTCATGGCGTACCATTACCACTTTCCCATAAGAGCCAAGATACCCTGTATAGACAACTCGTCCAGTCTTTGCTGCTCGAACATTCTTATAAAATACGGCTATATCCACACCTGTATGGAAATGACGCCTTCGAAAGATTGGATGACGCCTCCAACCAAAACGAGAAGAGTAGCGTCCAACAATAGGCCTTGCCCACGGATAAACTGGCTTGGGAAGTTTAGCATTTGGTAAAAATATCTTTGTTCCGGGCTCTATCAAATCTATGGTCGGAAGTCCTGGATTATCTGCTGTAAATGCAGCAAGCTTTACTCTGTATTTATTCAGGATCGCAGCAGGAATATCTCCCTTCTTAACCAGATAGACGATTCCAGGGCGTTCTGGTATTAGGACTTGCTGACCAGGCTTGAGGATGCTGTGGTAGCTGATTTTGGAAGAAGCTGCTATCAGGGTAGCAGGGACTCGATGCTGTAATGCTAGGCCAGAGAGTGTATCTCCTGATTGAATTGTATATTTTTTGATCTTAACATTTCCTGCTCGTATCTCAGCAACAGGCTTTTGTAGTACATAGAGCTGACTTTTTGCCTTTTCCGTATCCTGTTCTAACTTATCAAACCTTCGCTCTGTCTGAATCTTGTCTTTGCCCGAAGAGGAACCTTGTGAAATCTGAGCCCTATTTCCAATACTATTGAAAACGTTGAGATCCGCAATGAACAGAAGGGATTTCAATAAAACAAAGGCTAAAATAACAGCTACTAAGAGTTTTAGGCCTCCTCTTCCCTGTCTAAGATTAAATTTTCCCATTAGAGGAGCCTTCTTTCCTGGAAGAACATAATAAAATGACCCTCCCCCCAAATAGGAAAAAGAACAATCCTCTCGCATACGGACAAGGCATTTGCTTTCTTTATTTTTAAACGGGTTTGAAGACGACATAAATTATTCTCTCGATCTTATCGGCACACTTGCTCCTTTTTCCATAATAGATAGTTAGGAATTTTCTTGAATTGTCTCTTTTCTTTCCCTAGATACTGAGATGGGACAGAAAAGAGGCAATTTGTAATTCTTAAACATAGGGGCAAAACAGCAACCATTTTGGACATTCTTTTTAGGTAGTGTGATTTTTTCAAGCAGATAAAGTAATAAAATTTGTAAAATCCACAGGTATTTAGATATGGTTTGAGAGTGGTTTATGTCCATAGGACTGGACTCTATCGAAAAAATTTTATGAAACTCTAAAAAAAGAAGAAAAATATGCAGCAAAAAACTCCTGTAGAGACCTTTATTATATATAGGGCAAAGATTTTCTGCAATCTTTGCCCTATATATCTTTGTTCTATCAACTAGGAGAAAATGGAAATGAATCATAATCTAGCAAGATCTCAATCTTCTTTCACAGAGGAATGTTCAACGGAGAGGGTCTTTTGGCCCGAATGGAGGCTGAAGGTTTTGAAGGCAGTGGTGAAGTTATTCCCTGAGATATCTAAAGTATATACTATCCAAGCTCAAAGAGTCACACCTCCTATTGTAAATCCAGATATTCTCACACGTAAAAATGAGGAGCTTTCTTTCAGAGAGCCATGCGAGGGACAATATGATGGACAATATGATGGACAATATGAGGGACAAGATGATGGACAATATGAGAGGAAATACGAGAGGAGAAAAAGCACAGGGAAATTGGCGTTTCATAGTGATTCTCGACTTCCAAGAAAAAGGCTGAAAAAAGAATATTCTAAAAATAGGAGAAACAATTTACAGCCACAACAGTCGAAATTTGAAGACAAAAGCTATGATGAGCTTCTTTTCCTGTATTGTCCCGATAATATATCTAAGATTCGGTCGCGTGAGTTGGAGCTAACACTGGATCGTCTTGTAGAAAATACATCAACTGTTAAGACTCATTGTGTTTTTGTCCGATCGATTCCTGCAACGAATCATATCCATCTACTTTTAGAAACAGAATAAATAACTAAGGGCTGATGATTTGAAATTGATTTTGTAATTTTACTTGATAAAACAGAGAAAGAAGCATTTTTCTACTTGACATTTTTCCCAGCTCATCTGTTGATCGGTTCTGTTATGGATTGCGGACGTGGTGTAACGGTAGCACAAAAGCCTTCCAAGCTTTTAGCGTGGGTTCAAGTCCCATCGTCCGCTGAAAGGTATCGTTTCAGAACCTCAATATATTCCGTAAAAGATAGTAGCCTGCAGCAAGCCTGAGTACATCAAAGTTTTACAGGATACCGATAATATGACCCTAAAGTGCGGAATTGTTGGTCTGCCGAATGTGGGGAAGTCTACGATCTTTAATGCTCTCACCCAAGCAGGAGCTCAGGCTGCAAATTATCCATTCTGTACGATTGAGCCGAATGTAGGCAGGGTGGAGCTTCCTGATCCTCGTCTCTTTCATATTGCCAAATCGATTCAGCCGAAAAAGATCATACCTGCAGTAACAGAATTTTATGATATAGCAGGTCTTGCAGAAGGAGCATCCAAAGGAGAAGGCCTTGGGAATCAATTTCTGTCCCATATTCGCGAGACGCAGGCAATAGCTCACGTAGTCCGTTGTTTTTCTAGCGATGATGTAATTCATGTAAAAGGAAGGATTCATCCACTTGATGATATTGAAATCATTCATACAGAGCTTGCTCTTGCCGATCTGGAGTCTCTCGAAAAACAGAGTAGTCGACTGCAAAAAAAGACAAGATCAGGTGATAAAGAGGCGAAGGAATTGCTAAACCTTGCACAACGCTTTTTAGATCTCCTAAACAAAGGAATTCCTGCACGGAAACTGGAGCTTAATGAGGGAGAAAAAAAACAAGCAGCTATCTTTGGTCTCATTACACAACTCCCTATGGTTTATATCTGTAATCTGGACGAGGAAAGCTTCTCATCTGGAAATGACTATACGAAAGAGGTGGAAGATCATGCCCGAAAGGATTCCCTTTCCTTGGTGAAAATCTGCGGTGTACTTGAAGAGCAGCTATCTTCTCTTTCTCAAGATGAACAGAAGGAATATCTCGAAAGCCTTGCTATGGATGAGCCTGGACTCAACCGTATGATTCGAGTCTGTTATGATCTCCTCAATCTTATCACTTTTTTCACAGCGGGAGAAGAAGAGGTTCGAGCTTGGACCATCCCCAAAGCGATCACTGCTCCTCAGGCAGCTGGAAGGATTCACAGTGATATGGAAAAAGGATTCATTCGTGCAGAGACTATATCTTATGAAGACTTTCTATTATGTGGTAGCTCTTTCAACGCTGCTAAAGAAAAGGGAAAAATGCGTTTGGAAGGGAAGGAATATGTCGTTCAAGATGGGGATATTATGCACTTTCGTTTTCACGTATGATGTAGTTTTTAGAGAATCAAGGAAGTCTGCGGAAAAGGAAGTAGATTTTTCTTTTTGTTTTCTTCGTTCATGTACTTTGCATATATATCTTCGACTAACTGTTCAATTCCATTGTTCAGCTCTGACGAAGGCATTAGACTTAGGTATACTTCCAGATAATAGAGTGCTTCTGGGTACAGTCCTATTTGAGAAAAGAGCATGCCAAGATTGTGATAGGCCTCATGGAGCATTGGGTTGATATTTAGACACTTGTGATAGTAGCGTATTGCTACTGCAAACTGTTTTTTCTGGAAGTGAAGATTCGCAAGATTATAGAGGGACTTGCTACATTCAGGTTCGAGTTCCAGGGAGTGTTCATAGCATTTTTGTGCTTTTTGAAGCTCTCTTTTTTCAAAATAAATATTTCCAAGCTCCACCCATGCTGCCGTATGCTCTGGGGCAAGGCTTCGAATTTTGAGCAAGATATTCTCAGAAGCGGTCAAGTTGTCTTCTTCTAGTGAAACGGAATATTTTTCTTCTAGCCTTCTGAGAACCACTCTTTTATTTTGATTCATATAGATCAGCCTTTTCTGACCTGAAGTATGACACTTAGCTTTTTTCCCAGTTTCCTTCCCATTGCCTTGTTTGATTCCTCTTGTCTGAGCATTATCCGCTAATTCATTTCCTTTCTGAGAGAAAGGGAAAACCATCTGACCATCAGAAAGCTGGAAAAAGTGGTTTTGATGTCTTTCCAGAAGCCATTTTTCGTTGTGAAGAGTCAGATTTTGATGCCAAGAGTCTTTATTTTGTTTGCTGACAGCTTGTCGAAGGGATTGTAGGGATATCCCTTTTTGGCGACAGCGGAGGATGAATCGAGCCTGAATAAGGTCTATGAAAGAAAAATCTCCTTTTAAAGAAGAAGGATGATTCAGAAGACCGATTTGCCTCCAATAGCGAAGCAACTGAGGGGAAACTTTCAATTTACCTGCTGTTTGTGATAACTTCATATAGCTAATTTCATAATGGCTCCTAAGATTTCCTGCAAATGTTTAAGAAAAAGAGCTTGGTAAGGGGATATCTGAAAAAAACTTGATAGATGGGAGAAATCGAGAAAAAACGAGTGAGAGAACATTGGAATAGAAAAAAAATCGAAATCATGCCAAAAAAATAGGCTCTGCTTGCGTAAAAAAAGGGCTCTTAGATTATGTCTCCTATATGTGTAAACCTTCTTGTGCTAAACCTTCTTGTGCCAAGAAAAATACGACCTCTACATCCAGATCAAAAACGAGAAATTTTGTCAAGAATAAAACGTTGCTTCTGCTAGCATCGCAGCAAAAATGGTGTATAGGATGAAACAGAAGGAACTGATCAATCCTTCCAAGCATAAGCAAAGGTTTACTCATCTTCATCTTCATACCTCGTACAGCCTCTTGGATGGAGCTATACGTATTCCAGATCTGATGAGGCGTGTCCGTGAGCTTGGGATGGATAGTGTTGCAATTACAGATCATGGTAATATGTTTGGAGCGATTGAGTTTTATAAGGCTGCTGTCAAACAACAAATCAAGCCAATTATTGGATGTGAATTTTATATTTCTCCAGGTGACAGAAGAGAGAAACGAAACCTAGAAAAATTGGCAGATGGAAATAATTATCACCTAATTCTCTTAGCACAAAATACAAAAGGATACCAAAACTTGATACAGTTATCAAGTTGTTCCTATTCAGAAGGCTTTTATCGCAAACCTCGTATTGACTATGAGCTTTTAGCGAATCATTCTGATGGATTAGTCTGTCTTACAGCCTGTTTAGGAGGAGAGGTTCATCAAAAGATACTTCGAGACCGATTTGGAGAGGCATCTTCTCTTGCTGGAAAGCTAAAGGAAATTTTTGGAAAAGATAGGTTTTATTTAGAGATTCAGGATCATGGTCTTCCAGAGGAAGAAATTGTTGCAAAAGGAAACCTTGAAATTGCACGCCGAAATGAGATTCAACTCTGTCTTACGAACGATAGTCACTTTTTGAATCGAAGTGACCAGAGTGCTCAAGATATACTTCTGAGAATCAATCAAAAAAAGACAGTTACAGATCCTCTTGGGTTTGGATTCAACTCAGAGTTTTATGTGAAATCACCTGATGAAATGTCTCAGCTATTTCCTGAGATCACTCAAGCCTTTCATAACACTTCAAAAATTGCTGATAGCATTGATCTTAATTTCCAGTTTGGCAATCCTCTCTTGCCCAAGTTTCAAACTCCTGAAGGAGAAACCCTAGATGAGTATCTGCATAAACTTGTCATGGAGGGGCTAAAAAATCGCTATAAAGAAATTACTCCCGAAATTCAAAACCGTTTTGATTATGAATACGAAACGATTACACGGATGGACTTTTCTGGCTATTTTCTAATTGTACAAGATTTTATCCAGTTTGCAAGATCAAGAGAAATTCCTGTAGGACCTGGGCGAGGCTCTGCTGCAGGAAGTATTATTTCTTATGCACTTGGGATTACAGATATAGAACCGCTTCGCTATGGACTTCTCTTTGAGAGATTCCTCAATCCTTCTCGTCGTGAGATGCCTGATATTGATGTCGATTTTTGTACGGAACGACGAGAAGAGGTCATTCAGTATGTTCGTTCTAAATATGGAACGGACAAGGTCGGTCAAATTATTACGTATGGGACTATGACAGCTAAGGCTTGTCTCAAAGATGTTGCAAGAGTCATGAAAATCCCTTTTGAGCAAGCGAATCATATATCTAAGATGTTCCCTGAAGTTTTGAATATTTCGATCCAAGATGCAGTTCAATCATCTCAAGAGCTAAAAGAGTACTCTGAATCGGGAGAGGAGCAAAAAAAGCTCTTTCAAGTTGCAGGAACATTAGAAGGAAATGTTCGTCATACAGGAATCCATGCGGCAGGGATTGTCATAGCTCCTGAGCCATTAGATAAGATACTTCCAATGGCTTCTGTTTCCTCTCGAAATGGGACGGGAGAAAGGATTGCTGTTTCCCAATATGACATGCAATCTTTGAGTGAAGTAGGACTTGTCAAGATGGATCTACTTGGTCTTCGCAATCTTACAGTCATTGACTCTTGCCTTAGAGGAATCAAGGAAAGGCTTGGACATGATGTTCATCTTGATTCTTCCAAGATGAATGATCCAAAGGCCTATCAACTGATCCAAAGTGGGAATGTTGCTGGAGTATTTCAACTGGAATCTTCTCCAGGAATGAGAGAATTTGTGATACGAATGAAGCCAGAGTGTTTTGATGATATCATCGCTTTAATAGCTTTATTCCGGCCAGGTCCTCTTCAATCAGGGATGGCAGACTCTTATATCAATCGTAAAAAAAAGCGTGAAAAAGTGCACTATGAACATATAGAACTAAAGCCAATTTTGGAAGAAACTTACGGTGTTATTTTATACCAAGAACAGGTGATGAAGATTTCTCAAGTAATTGGCAACTTTACTCCTTCAGAAGCAGATGGTCTACGAAAAGCGATGGGAAAAAAGATCAAAGAGAAGATGAATGAGATGAAGATTCAGTTTATTCAAGGAGCGATACAGCAAGGTTATGAAAACCAATTTGCAGATGATCTCTATGAACAAATGGCACAATTTGCAGGATACGGATTTAACAAGAGTCATTCTGCTGCCTATTCCTGCATTGTATATCAGACTGCATATTTAAAGGCAAACTATCCTACAGACTACATGTGTGCTCTCCTCAATTCAGAAATGGAGAAAACAGAGAAACTTCTTCCGGGGATTCTTGCAAGTAAAGCCATGGGAATTGAAATCCTTGGTCCTGATCTGAATCAATCTCAAGTAGATTTTTCTGTAGAGGAAAAAGGAAAGATTCGTTTTGGCCTTGCTGGAGTAAAGAACGTCGGAGTGTCTTGGGCAAAATCCCATGTGAATACAAGGGAAAAAATGCCGAACCAAGAGTTTGACTCCTTCATTCATTTTATAGAGAATACAGACTTTAGTCAATGTAATCGAAGAATGATAGAATCTTTGAACTACGCTGGAGCCTTCATATCTCTGAATCATGCTCGAAAAAGTATACATGAAATCATAGAAGGAAGTATCCTTCACGGGCAGAAGATACAGAAAGATCGCTCTGTTGGTCAATTTTCCCTTTTTGACACTCCCGGTATAGAAAAAAAAATGAGTAGTCTTAGTCCTACATCTAATATCCTACTAGGAAGTATTCCGACGATACAAGAAGGAAAAGAATACGATGAATCAGAGATTCTACGCATGGAAAAAGAGGTTATTGGGTTTTATCTAAGTGGTCATCCTATGTCTAAATACCAGCGTATTCTAAAGCTGATACAGATACCGGACACAGAGAGACTTGCAAGTCTTCCTCCTCAGAAGGGTATAGAAATAGCCGGTGTAATTAGTAATTTAAGCATTCATCTCACTCGATCTGGGAAGGAAATGTGTCGAATGACCATCGATGACCTAAGTGGAAGCTGTAATGCTCTTGTATTTCCTAGGACATATGAGAAGATCCGAAAGCAAATACAAGAAGGAGTACCTTTTTTATTTTCTGTTGATCTGGAAAAAAAAGAAGATACAGGAACGCCATTTTTGATTATTCAATCTCTTCAAGAGCTTCACCAAGAGTTACTCAATGATCGTCAGGAAAAATCGCTTCATATCAAACTCCTGTACCAAAAGACAGAGCATTCTCATCTTGCAGAGCAGTTGAAAACCATTCTTCTTGGCCGTAAAGGAACTCTCAAAGTTTATTTCCATTTGATTGAAAAAGACTCGAATGGAATTTCCAAGAGCCGTCAAATTATTCAGGCACATGAAAGTTTTCGTGTACAATATAGTACTGAGCTATATAAGCGTCTCGAAGCACTACATCAAGTCTATGGTATTTATCTTTCTATAGGGACTCAGATTACTTGCTGTTATGAACGTTCTCAGGAAAAGTAATTTATTGATTGCAAAATACTTTACGAGTTTTTAAAAAGATATTTGTCATTTATATAACTTTCAGCATGGCTCCCATTTCATTACATTCTGATATTGGTTCCCAAGAAGAAATCATTCAAGAGAAAGAATTACGTGAAAGGATTCGTGAAAAAATCGATCTTCTTACCAAGCCTGTAGGTTCTTTGGGGCGTCTGGAAGATCTTGCTCTTCAAATTTCTGTTATACGTCAAAGTCTTTCTCCTAAGATGAGCCTTCCTTCTTTGGTTGTTTTTGTAGGGGATCATGGAATTGCATCTGAGGGAGTTAGTGCTTATCCTCAGGAAGTCACTTCTCAAATGGTGAAAAACTATTTGGAAGGGGGTGCTGCTGTGAATGTATTTTCACGTTGTTTTGATTTGAACCTGATAGTTATAGATGCAGGGGTCAATTTTGATTTTTCCAAAGAAAAGTCGTTTCACCTTGCTGATAGGCCTGAGAAAAAGATTTCTTTTCAAAGCTGTTGTGTTCGGAAAGGAAGTAGGAATTTTCTATACGAGGATGCTCTTACAGCAGAAGAACTAGACATCTGCTTTTCCAAAGCAGAAGAGATTATTGAGGATCTTTTTCTAAAAGGATGTAATACAATAGCTTTTGGAGAAATGGGGATTGGGAATAGCTCTTCTGCTTCTCTTCTTCACCATCTTTTGACAGGTGAGAGCATTGAAAATTGTGTAGGTCTTGGAAGCGGTCTGGATTCAAAAGGAAGAAACCATAAACTTTCTATACTAAAAAAAGCAACCTTTCGTATTCAAGAGAATCTTGGAATCAATAAAGATAATCGATTTTCTTTTCAGAATATCTCTTCGGAAGAGAAGTATCCTGTTCAACCTACCCCTCCCGAACTTATTAAAAAGATTCTTTGTTCATGTGCTGGTTACGAGACTTCCATGATCGTAGGAGCAATTCTTGCTGCAGCTAAAAGAAGGATGGTGATTGTAATTGATGGTTATATATGTACTTCCTCTCTTTTAGCTGCATATTGTCTTGTGCCAAAGGTTCTCGACTATTGCGTTTTTTCTCATTTATCGGGAGAAAGAGGGCATCAATCTGCTTTACAATATCTTGGAAAGAAGCCTTTTTTGAATCTTGAGATGAGGCTTGGGGAGGGAACTGGAGCAGCTCTTATGTTCCCTCTTTTGCGTTTGGCAGAGGCTTTTTTGAATGAGATGGCCTCTTTTGAAAAGGCTGGAGTTTCTCAATCTATAGAAGGAAGGGATCGTAAGAAATCACTAGCAAAATGAGGTGTTAAAATTTTCACCTTTATAGATCATACGAGTCTATTTATCTCCTTTGCCCTCTCCTTCTAAGAGGGTTTTCGACTGTTCGTGAGCCAGAGGGTGGGCGGTAGGAAAAAAGCGACGGAGCAAAGGAAGTACGTTTTTGTATATTGCTAAGTCTAATGGTTTGCCAGTTTGTGCTATTTTTTCGTTTTGTGCTAATGCTTTGGAACATATCATTTGCACCCCATCGAAGTCGAACATCTTGGATAGAGTCATTTGGATCCTTGGCTTTCCCAACTGCCTCTGATGAATGAAGCTCATAGTGAAATCGATTTCCTAAAAGCCATGAAAGTCCTCCTCGCGGAGGTCCAAGCTTTTGCTTCCCAGCTACTCTTTGGTTTGGATTGTATCCAATTGCATAAAGCCCGTTACCGGCAAGAACTCTTCCATCATCCAGTTTTAGATGAAACCTTGTATTTTGATAGGATAGAGTCCCAGAAATATTCTGACTTCCAGAAGAGATCGTAATATATGCTTGGAAGACTTTGAGAGACTGGAACTTTGTGACAAAGTTCCGAACAGCTTGCTGGGGACTTCGTGCGATTAGAGGAGTAGACAGGATAAAAAGAAGAAGTGATAAGGGAATTAACAGAGGAGCAATAAAAAAAAGAATTGCTCTCAAGCAAGCCTTTGCTTTCAAATTCACAAATAAAAACGATCCTAAATCAGGCTATTACCTTCTTAAACTCTGTATCTAGGATGGGAATAAAATGAAAAAGATCCTCTACGATACCATAAGTAGCAACCTTAAAGATTGGTGCGTCAGGGTCCTTATTCACAGCAACGATCACTTTGGAAGAGCCCATACCTGCAAGATGTTGAATAGCTCCTGATATTCCACAGGCAATATAGCAGTTGGGAGATACGGTCTTTCCCGTTTGACCTACTTGATGGTTATGAGGAATCCATCCTGCATCTACAGCAGCACGACTTGCACCCAAAGCAGCTCCCAGTGTATTGCAGAGGGATTGAAGGATAGGCCAGTTTTCTGGACCCTTAATTCCTCTGCCTCCTGAAACAATGATGGAAGCATCTCCAAGCTGTACCTGAGTCCCTCCTGATGCATCAATATCAGTCAGCCGAGAAGTAACTTCACCTTCACTTGTCTCAGAAACCTCAATTGTCTCGGGACCAGAATGAGTCAAGAGCTCTTGAGAGTTGGGACGAACCGTTAAAACAGTAGGACTGCTTGCTTTGATTGTTGCATAAGCCTTGCCAGAATATACAGGCTTATATACTTCAACTTCTTCTTCCGAGCCTTTGACAATAGAAACTATATCAGCTACAAGAGATGCCTTCAGCTTTGCAGATAAACGACCTGCATAATCTTTTCCCTGAACTGTATGAGGAAGTAAAACTATCTTTGCATCCTTATCTTTTGCAACCGAAAAAGCGATATTTCCAAAGGCTTCAGGGCTGTATTCAGAAAGTGAATGCTTTACTACAACGTCAGAACCCGTGCTAAAGAGCTCTTGAGCGTGTTCATCATTACCTCCAATCAGTAGAGTATATACTTTGCTACTTATTTTTCTTGCAGCAGATGCAAGCTCTTTGGAGATTTTTTTCAGTTCTCCGTTTTTTATTTCTGCAATAGTCAACACTGACATAATAGAAACCTCCTAAACAACTTTTGCCTCTTCCCTAAGGGATTTAACTAGTTCTTCTGCCTTTTGTTCGCCTGTTTCTCCTTCTAAGATTCTAGCTGGAGGACGAGGGGGAGGGTGCTCCACAGAAACAATTTCAATCCTTTTACTTTCCACTCCCAAGGATGAGACATCCACAGTGTCAATTTGCTTCTTTTTGGAAGCCATGATACCTTTGAGTGATGGATAACGAGGATCATTCAGGTTTTTTGCAGCAGTAATTACAACAGGAAGTTCTGATTCCATTGTTGCAATTCCTCCTTCCATTTCACGTTTTACTTTGACCTTCTTTCCTTCGATGGTTAGTTCTATTGCATTGTTAATATTAGCTACACCTAGGTTTTCTGCTATCATTGAGGGAACCATAGATGATTGCGAATCAATAGCAATATGGCCTGTAAAGATAATATCGGGTTGAACAGATTTGAGATAGGCAGAAAGAACAGTAGCTGTATAGCTTACATCAAACGGTTGGTAGGTATCGTCCTGTATGTGAACTGCTTTATCAACACCTAGGGCGTAGGAAGATCGAAGGGCATCGGCAGCACGTTTAGGACCTAAAGAAAGAGCTGTAATCTCTGCTTGTGTCTTTTCCTTTTGCCTGAGTGCTTCTTCCAAAGCATGCTCATCGAAAGGAGAAAGAATCCATTTGATTCCCTCCTCATCAGTAGAACCTTCAGTAATCTTAATCTTTGCCTCTGTATCAGGCACCTGCTTCACCAGTACAATAAAACGCATAAGAGTCCCTTTCCTTCCCGTTCAATCTTCCAGATTGAACAAGACCATGTTCTGTAAGGAGCTAATTGTGTCAAGAATATTTTATTTTAGTTAGCAAAATTTTGGGTCAACTACTATCTTTCTATTTGTCCTAATTTGGATTTGACTTTGCCCCACCCCCTTTCTGAAAAGAAAAATAATACTTGACTAATAGCGAAAATATAACACTATGCTAGTGTTCGTTCTATGAGAGAAAATCATTCCCAAGCTCTATGAAGATCACCCTTGACCAAATATTTAAGCTATTCGGTCTGAGGTATTTCACAGCCAAAGATTGCGAAGTGAGACCTGAAGACGAGCTCTACGCTGCACCCAAACGAATCGATCTACTTGTCGTCAAAAAAGAGCCAAAAGCAAGCTGGAACAAACTAGGCATACTTAATTATTTCCTAGAATACAATCTCATTAGCTATAAATCCTTTAGGGATAATGTCTCTCTCAAGGATTTAT
>JABABJ010000154.1 GCA_014238275.1 Leptospirales bacterium
GTATTGGATACATTTTTCATACTAGCTGTTCCAGATAGTGATCGAATGAAATGAAATTATGACTAATATTCAAAATATTCTAAAGGATTCAAACTACAGCCTCTCAATCTTTAAGCAAAAATTTGTTGATGAACTAGAGAAAAAAATAACTATCAAAAATGATAAGCCATATATTGAGTGCTTAATTCGTGAAAAGAAAATTATTCTAAAGCCGGAAGAAGTTGTCAGGCACATGATCATCAACCATGATTTGCACAACCACGACGGAGAACTACCTGATAGCATGGCTGAACATTTTATTCAATGGGAAAAAAGGGAGAAGTTGAGTTTTTGGGAATAATCTATGAACAAAGAAAAAACTAATAAAATTTCGGTATATCTTATAAAAACAGGGATTTCTCCGGTAAAGGATGTTTTGAAGAAAAAATACAAGAAAATATCTTTGAATAGTGAAAGTTGTTTTTATTATGACTCACCGCAAAAACATATACCGTCTTGGATTGAGGGTTTTTTCAATAACAATTTGAAGGGTATTGATTTATTCACCCAAAGCATAAAAGGAGTTTATTTCGTGAAAATTACAATAAAATCAAAAGAAAGATATTTTGCTATTCCTTTTGGTTTTGGGTATTCAATGATCGAAAAAAATCATTGTGTTGATGATTTTGGATTAAAAACCGTGTTGAATCTTGTTGATGAATCTAGTATCCGAAAAATTGGAAGGAGGACTTTGTCGTCTGAACCGAAAAATACAATTGAGCAACTTAGCAAAATAGGGAATTTTTCTGATTTCGGCATAGATATTGAACAAGACTTAGTAGAAGAAATAACAGGAAAACCGAAAGACTCTTATTTCGGGAAAAATTATGTAACCGGGAAACTTGCTTTTACCGCATCGGTACAAGTTAATATTTCTAATGTAGAGGATTTTTTAAAAAAGAGTTTTGAATATTACAAAAAAAATGATTACAAAAAGAACTTTGCTTTTATTGATCAAGTAAAAGGAATCAAAGACGCAAAAAAATGGAACAAAAAATTAGTTAACAAACTGAAAGATGAACAATTGCAAGATGTAAGTGTATGGATGGCTATTCCAGAAATCATTGAATGGGAAGATGTGGATGGTTTTTCTTATTCTGGCAAAAAAGAAAAGCTTGTTAATGATATAACGATTGAATACTTTAAAGATTCACTGACAGAAGATCAGAAAAGCAAATTGGATTATGGTTTTTTAGAAAAAAACAAAGTTTATTGTTTTAGAAGTTCTTCTGGCGAAGAATATGATAATTGGTCGTATTTCAAATGTTTATATTGTGAAATAACAGAAAAGAACAGAAAAATAATATTAACAAATGGTAAATGGTATGAAATTGCCAAAGACTTTGTTGAAAAAGTTGAAAATAATTATAACGATACCCTAAAAGAATCAAAAAAGTTTTCTACTATTAAGTTTATTGAGTGTGAACCAGAAGAGAATGAGAACAAATACAATGAGAGTTTAGCAAAGCACCTTCCTAGTGGTGTCCTAATGGATAGGAAAGTTATCAGATATGGAGGTGGTGCGAGTTCTGTAGAATTTTGTGATGTTTATGACTTGCACAACCAAGTCTTTATACATGTTAAAAATTATTATGGTTCAAGTGCATTAAGTCATTTATTCGCACAAGGACGAGTTTCTGGGGAATTATTTCGTTCTGATCCACAATTTAGAAAAAAAGTTAGAGAGAAAGAATCATCACTGCTATTTGATCCAGATAGAGAACCAAATCCCAGCGACTATAAAATAATCTTTGCTATTATTAGTAAATCTGAAGACGATTTGAATCTTCCTTTCTTTAGTAAAGTAAATTTCAAAAATGAACGAAGACTTTTAAACAGTTTTGGCTTCAAAAATGTTTATCTTAAGAAAATTAAGCGAAAATAATTATGCAATATTCAGTTGTAAATTATAAAACGGTAAAAGAAAATTCTGATTTTAGATATGAGCCAGAATTTTGGTCTTTAAATTATATTGAAGAAGAAAATAAGTTAATGAGAATAAAAACTTCTTCTTTGGCAGATTGTGTTATATTTTCAAATGGTTGTGCTTTCGATTCAATAACCACTGTTTCTAATATTCAAAAGAGGTGCTAGTAAAAAATAGATGATAGAAAAAATCTTTTTATCCTATTTTTTTGTTGACAGATCATGAAAATTTGAGCCCCTGACAGAGTTGGTTTTATTGTACTATCTGTGTTGGCTTAGCTCTGAACTCTTGATGAATATCAGGCTTACGAGTTTTGGGGCACAGTGTTCGGTTTTTTCGTTGCGAGCTTGTTTACACATTGTTTGCGATAATTACCAGATAGGATTCGTGGCATTAATGGCTGTTAGGAGAAGAGATGTCCGAGTGGTTTAAGGTGCACGCTTGGAAAGCGTGTGTACAGCAATGTACCACGGGTTCGAATCCCGCTCTCTCTGGTAATGAGCTGAGAGGTGTATTGAATACATCCTTTCATACTAGCTGTTCGAGATTGTTAAATTCAGAGCAGTTTTCATCGGAATTATAAACTTTTCTTGTATTCACACTGAAACCCCGCTGAAAAGCGGGGGGTTTTTTTAGTTTTCATCATAGTTATAAGATTTTCTTGTATTTACTTTCCAAATGCCAGAATGTTGAACAATAATTCCGACTGTAAATCCTTGTAATTTTTCGTTTTTCAAAGCTTTATGTAAAGCTTCAATCTGATCTTTTGCGTCTTTTGCTGTAAAGCCTCCTTTTGTATCCAGTATCAATATTTGTCTATAGTGTCACTTATATCCGTAGGTTTGATAAAGTGTGAAGTTTAACTGGTTGTTCTTAGCTAGCAAAGTTCAGTCCAATCTCGCTTGCAAATTTTATTCATTAAAAAAGATCAACTGGGTTTATTTTAAATTGAAGCATTTTTGCAGTATCTCGTCCGTTATCTCCGCCTTTTCTTTGCATCCTAATTTGGATTTGATTTTGCAAAATCTTTCTTTTTCATATTATTTTTTTATAAAGTTTAAAAGGCTTTTGCCAAAATCCCTTACTACGTTTACTGTCATTGAATTGCCAACTTGACCCAGTAAATACATCTCAGCAGTCTTTCTTTTGATTTTATTTATTAATTCTTTGGGAAAACCTTGCAATGACAAAGCCTCACAACTAGATAATTTTCTAAATTTCCCATCCCTAATATATAAAATACCATGTCTTCCTGTTCGTAAGGTTGGTACTTTACCACGGTATAAACGTAAGTCAGATTGTCTTGTATCTATTACTAAAAAATCTTCTTTCAGTAAATCTTTAATTGAAAATTTACCTTTATTATATTTATTTTCTAAATATCTTAAAAAAGTTTCGTAACTTCTTTCTTTCTCATCCAACTCATTTTCATCTGTATCTATTAAATACTCTCGTAATTCGGTCTTATCTATTTCCTTTGGAAATTCAAAAACATTTTCATCTTTTACTAAAGATTTTCTAATTCCCACGAAATAAATTCTTTCTCTCATTTGTGGAATACCATGATATAAACTATTAGTTAATTTCCAAAATACCTTATATTCTGCTTTGTCTAATTCATTTAAAATAATTTTCATTGACGAACCGCCGTTATGATTCAAAAGACCTTTGACATTTTCTAAAATAAAATATTTTAGATTTCTGGCTTTCATTATATCTATTAAACCATAGATAATTTTCCCTCTGTCATCTTTCATTCCTTTTCGTTGTCCGACAATAGAAAAGGTTTGACATGGAAACCCTGCAATCATTACATCAAACTCAGGTAGACTTTCAGGACTAATTTTCATCACATCACCGTAATTTACTTCATCTTGACTAAAAAAATCTCTATACGTTTTTTCAGAATTTTTGTCAATTTCTGCAAACCCTGTACATTGCATTCCTAGCGATTCTAAACCAACTCGTCCACCACCAATACCAGCACAGAAGTCAATAAACTTTAAATTGTCATTTTTTGTATTAGTCATAATTCTTTTTCACATAGTCTCCGTGGCACCTGCAAGATGAGAGCTCAACTCGCTTATCGATTCAATCACCAAACAAGCATCTTTCCATTCCTTAGGACTTCCGTGCCCGTAAGCTGTTGCTATAAAGGGGACTTGGTTGTCGAAAGCTGCATTTCTATCGCTAAGACGATCTCCTATGAGGACGGCTTCATTAGGATGAATAGAGTAGTTTTGTAATGTTTCTTTGACAATATCACTTTTGTTGTTGATTCTCTGATAGTCTACAACCTGAATGTTTTCAAATAAATCAAAGCAAGCTATCTGTTTCAAAACTGCTTCTATGTACAAATAACGTCCATTGCTTGCGGAGAAAAAACGATAGCCTCCTGTTGCTAAAGAATGAAGGGTTTTCTGAGCGTCTTGATAGAACTTTCCTTTTCCTGCATAGATTCTATCGATTAGAATCTTTAGGGTCATATCGCTAATCTCTTCCCGCTCTTCCAGACTTAGAGAAGGAACTAGCTCGCAGAAAATCTCTCGTACTGGTTTCCCAATATGCTTCATTATATCATCTTCCTGAGGGATTGGGAACTCCTTTTGATTCTTGGCTTGGAAATCTTGAAATGATTGAACATAAGAGGGACCGATAATATCTTCACTAGAAAAAATAGTCCCATCTATATCCCATAAAATCGCCTGAACGTTTTTTAATGTTTCTTTTAGCATGTTCAGAGTAGCTGACTCATCCCTTCCAATTCTTTCCAAATCATGTGTTTGGAGTAATTGGACATATTTTTTTTAGATCCTGTTCACAGTTTCGATTCAGTCGGGCTCCTGAAGAAGAGACAATTAAAGAAGCAAGATAATTTCCCCAGCGAGCTGCTTCTGATAAGCTATAGTTTCGGGAAAGAGCAAAAAGGACACCACCAGCAAATCCATCGCCAGCACCATTCGTATCTATAGCCTGAGTTGGGAAGGGGGGGGATTCTTCTATCATAGAGCCTGAGCATATAGTGCATCCTTTACTTCCCTCTGTAATCCATATAGTTTGCGCTTTTCCTTTTAGGAAGTTTATCGCTTCTTTTTTAGAGTCTGTTTCGCATAGAGCCTTTGCTTCATCAAGATTGCAGAAGATCATATCACAATATCCGTCAGAAATAAGCTCCTGAAAATCTTTCTTTAGATTTTTGACAAGGACAGGATCCGAAAAAGAAAAGGCTGTCTGTATATTTTCTTTTTTAGCCGCTTTCAATGCCATCATCCCAGCCTTGCGAGTTTCCGAGCCTCCCCAAAGATACCCCTCACAATAGATGAGTCGTGATTTTTTTAGTAGGTCGATCCTTAGGTCATCTTCGTGGAGAAGAGAAGCTGCTCCTAGATAGGTATCCATGGTTCTCTGTGCATCAGGAGTTGTAAGAACGGCACAGCTCCCAGTTGCAATTTTTTCCGAGTGATTCTTAGGGTGATCTTGATGGGAGCGAGAGAGAGAGGAGCGAGAGGGGGGAGAGAGGGGGGAGCAAGGAAATTGGATTTTGTTTTCTTCCATTTCTTTTCTATAAAAGTTTCCATAAGAATCATTGGAAACTTTTCCTAGGAAACATCCCATCCCACCGGACTGCATAAGAGCCCAGAGCGTATTTGCTGCTGAACCCCCACAGCGAAGCTGAGGCTGATATTTCTGAATTGAATCAAGAACCTTCTGATGCTGAACTGAATTAGAAAGTGTCATCGTTCCAGCCTTGAGTCCAAGTTCCTCTGGAAATTTTTGTTCTACGAAAACTGTCAAATCGAGAAGAGCGTTTCCAAGAGCGAAAACATCAAACATAGCGTCCCTGTTTTTCTTCCCTTTTTGCATATCATTGCTTCAGGAAGATTCTATCCATTATCCGTTTTAAAAGGAAGTGCAATTTGTCCGGTTCGTGCCATTTCTTGAATACCAAATTTTTTTAGCATTGAGATGATACCATTGATACTCCTGCTAGCACCATGAACCTCAATAAGCATTGAGTCTTCAGTGATCTCTGATATCTTTCCCTGAAACACCTCCGTAAGCCCGAAAATTTCCTCTCTCATCTCAGGTAGGGCATTGACTCGGATCAAAACAAGCTCTCGCACTGCAGAACCATGATAAGGAAGAGAATCCGCTCGAATAATGTCTGGAAGTTTGAGGAGCTGACGTTGAAACTGAAGTAAATCATCTTCACTTCCTTTGAGAATAATGGTCATAGAAGAAACCTTCGGGTCATCTGAAACTCCTACCGCAACGCTATCAATATTATAGCCTCGACGAGTAAAAAGACCTGAGACCTGACTCATGACACCAGCCTTGTTTCTAACGTAAATGGAAAGTATATGCTTTTGAGAAATCACAGGACGGTTCAAGAAAAATTAAGGGGAAATCTCGTCTATTCTTTTTTTAGAACTTATTTGGTGTGCTAATGCTAAGTCAGCTAAGTCAATCTCGGATCAAGACAACTCAAATTAGGACAAGCACAGGCTATAAAATCAATTCTATGCCTAGTCCAAACTCATCCTAAACCAACACAGATAGTACAATAACACCGACCCTGTCAAGTCCACAAATTTTTCGTAATCTGTCAAGAAAAAAATAGGACCAAAAGATTTTTCTATTATCTATTTGTTTTACTAGTATTTCTTCTGAATATTAGAAAAGTGGTTTATGAAAGAACTTAGAAAACATGAAATTGATTTTCTGATTAAAACTCTGAAAAGCGGAGAGGAACTTCCGCTTGATTAGCAAATAGAGTTTGAATTGAAAAATGACTATTTATGAATATAACAGCAAAAATAACTGGAATTGAATATAAGCTTAAATGTACAAGTATTTTAAAAATATTTAACTTCTTAGACTTAGATATTAATAACTTGCCAAGTTCTTGTGTTGTAAAATACAAGGAATTTATTTTTGGTTTATCAAAATGGGTATCTCCCAAAAGAACAAGATCATACCCTTATGAAAGAGTGTATAACACACTTGAATCCGCAAAAAGAATGACGGTTATTCCAATTATTAAAGACGAAGGAGCAAAGGGAGACAGAGATTTTATACAATGGGATACAATATCACTCATGAGTTTGCTTGATATTTTTGTTATTTTTGCATATTACTCAAAAGCTGAAAAACATCCTACCAGAAGAAACAAAATTACGAATCAACAATTTGATAATGAGTTGGTTAAAAATAAAATTAGAAAAATAAAGAACTATCATAGCTCTGCTTTGCACTGGAACTTAAAAGAAATTAAAACATCTTTTCCAAACTTAATTCAAAAAATACAAGATTCGTATGTTCAAATTGGTGAACAATTAGGAGTTATATTTCATCATGAACAAGGGATAAAAAAATTTGCTCGCCAGTTTAATCGTGGAGTTAGATCATTTATGGAAACTTCACGACAAAAATCTCAAGAAGCTCAAAATCGTGAATTTCAGACTATCCAGCCTAAAGAATATTTATCATCATTAACAAAGGCAAAAATTACAATAGAAAACTATCTAGGTGGTAAATATTATTTGACAGTTGATGAGATTAAAATAGAAGACAACAAAATCTTTCTAATTGAGGCCAAACACTCAAAAACATCTTTATTACCTTCTATTGGAGATATTAAAGATGGCTTATTTAAAATGATAATTTATACCAATCTAAAAGAATGCTTTTCAAATGGAAAAGAATACCAAATTTTCCCTATTCTAAAACTAAGCTCTTCCAAGCTAGCTAATGAAATAACTCAAGCTAGTGATTTTTTACGCTCTAATCAAGCTACGAAACAAAAGAAGAAGATAGTCAAACAACTATTGACAGAAGCCCAAGAAAACAATTTTAGTGTAATTATAGAAAAAGTAGATGATTAAAAGTCCTTTAAGATATCCTGGCGGGAAAAGTCGTGCAATTAAGTCAATTGTCCCATTAGTTCCTAACTTTGATGAATACAGAGAGCCTTTTGTTGGTGGAGGCTCTGTTTTTGTATATCTAAAACAGGAATATTCTTCAAAAAAATACTGGATCAATGATGTTTATAAAAACTTAGTTTATTTCTGGAAACAAACGCAACAAAATACTGATAAACTAATAGAAAAAATTCAATATCTAAAAGATAATTCAAGAACAGGTAAGAATCTTCATAAGTATTTATTAGAAAATGTTGCAAACTTTGACACACTGAATAAAGCAACAGCATTTTTTGTTTTTAATCGTATAACTTTTTCTGGAACTACTGAAAGCGGTGGTTTCTCAAATTCTGCATTTAATAAACGATTTACACAATCTAGTATTGAAAGAGTACAAGCATTGTCTACAATTTTATCCAATGTAAAAATAACAAATTATGACTATCAGCACGTTGTTGAATCTGATGGTAATGATGTTTTTATTTTTCTGGATCCTCCTTATTATTCAGCAACTCAATCGGCTTTGTATGGAAAGAATGGTAATCTTCATAAAAAATTTAATCATAAAAGATTTGCCTCAATATTGAAAAATACAAGACATAAATGGCTTATTACCTATGATGATAGCAAGTATGTAAGAGACTTATTTTCATTTGCCAATATAAATGAGTGGAATTTAACTTATGGAATGAGGAATGTGAATAAAAATAGCAATCAAAATGCTAAAGAACTATTTATCAGTAATTATGAATTACCAAAAATAGAAGAACAAATGTTTTTTGATAAAATTCTAGATAATAAACTACAACAATAAGAAAATAAATCCATCCTATCGCTAAGTCAATCTCGGATCAAGACAACTCAAATTAGGACAAGCATAGGCTATAAAATCAATTCTATGCCTAGTCCAAACTCATCCTAAACCAACACAGATAGTACAATAACACCGACCCTGTCAAGTCCACAAATTTTTCGTAATCTGTCAAGAAAAAAATAGGATAAATAGAAAAAATTTGCTCAAAACTAGGGATGTAGTCAAAGCTAGGGGCTTAGTCAAAGCAGGGGGTGTAGTCAAAGCAGGGGCTTAGTCAAAGCAGGGGTGTCTCAGGAAGTAAGCCTGATAAGTCGAGACTATTTTTCTTTTTGTCCTAATTTGGATTTGACTTTGCAGGATGATTGTGCAGGCAAAGATAATCAAAGTCTACTTTATGATTGCAAAATAAAAGATAGATGCTTTTTATGTATTGTATATTGAGTATTGTATATGGAATCTTTCTGTTTTGTGCAAAATAACCCTGTAGCTCCTCTTTTTCCAAAAGAGAAGACAGATTCCTTTTGTTCCTCTTGCGGACTAAACTGGAATAACTTTTTGGTCAGTGGAAGATTGGGATGTGGGGATTGCTACTCCTCTTTTGCCGCTCCATTAGAACCTCTGATGAAACAATATCACGGTCGAATGCCCGGACAGAATGCTTTTTCTTTCCCTTATGAGCATACTCCTCATGCAGAGTCTCGTACAGAAGAGCTTTTAGATTATGTTCTTAAAAACAAGAGATTTTCCAAAAGGAAGGGAGCTGATGTCCAATTTGAGATAAAATCTATCATAGCATCTACAACACAACTCGAAAGCACTTACTCCCCTTCCCTCAAAAAACAAAAACTCAATGAAAAACCAAAAGAAGAAAGGGTCAAAGAAGAAAGAGGCAAAGAAGACAGGATCATTGAATCAGTACGAATCAGGGTTGCTAGGAATATCAATACTCTTCCCTATCTAACCCTTTTAAATGCGGAGGAAAAGGGTAGGCTGTCTCGTTTCCTAGCAGAGCCTCAAGGAATCCTGAGGCAATCATTGACTTACGAACCTATTTCTGTGCCCATATTCCTAACAGATGACGAGGATCATCTTAGGGTTATATGGTGCTTCCCTTGGGAGAGCTACTATCATTCAAATAGGATGATTTTCCATATTCAGAGGCTCATTTATATACTGGACAGCTTATATTGTTGGGATTTTCATCCAGATTATGGCTTTTGCACTGCCTGCCCCGCTTTAGCGGGACTTTCTGTAAGAATTTCCTTTCAAATGAAAATTCCTACTCTTTATAAGGGGGGGAATTGGCCGATATGGACAGAGAGCTTAGAAAAAGCAGGTTGCGAGATACGAGGAGAAGATAGCGAGTTTATGAAAAAGAAAGACATGATGAAGAGAGGAAGAGTCCAAATATCTGGACGAAACTGGGGTTTTGATACGGAGCTAGCCGAAAATTTTGCCCGTCTTGCAAGCCTGATGAGCAGGCTTGCAGAAGCCGAAAAGATGGCAAATCAAGGAGAAATATCATCTTATGTTATATGATACAAAAACCATGAAACAAACGAGATTTTTAGAATTTTCTTGCGATTTCTTCGTGACAAAACAAAGTGGTCTTGCCAGACTGTTCTGGGGGGATTTTTTCTCTGCAGTATCAAGTCTCCTGAAGGTGTGGAAATATGTTTGATTTTACAAAAAGAGCCAAGCGTGTGATCAATGATTACGCCCCGCAAGAGGCAAAGAGGCTTGGTCACGATGTAATAGGCCCAGAGCATGTACTTCTTGGACTTCTTCGAGAAGAAGATTCTGTAGCTATTAAAATTCTAAAAAACCTCAATATCGATCTAAATGAGTTGAGAAAGGATATAGAACGACATTCTAAACAGGGTAAAGGAAATATACTCATTGATGTGATGCACAATCCAGATCGCTACCAGAAGGTGGTTGCCTATTCCAAAGAAGAGGCAAAACGTCTCAAACATAACTATGTAGGGACAGAACATATCCTTCTTGCCCTTCTTAGGGATAATAACATTGCAGGGACATCACTTGCGAATTTCAGTGTAAACTATTCTGTTATCAAGGCAGAAATTTTTCGTATACTTGGAGTTGCGGCTTCTGGCTCAGTTTCTACGGTTCGTCATGGACATGGACATAGCGGGAAATCTCGTACTCCTGCTCTGGATGAGTTTACGAGGGATCTAACAAAGCTTGCTCAAGAAAACATGCTTCTTCCTGTCATTGGTCGTAACAAGGAGATCGAAAGGATCATTCAAATACTTTGTCGTAAAACAAAGAATAACCCAGTTCTACTAGGCGAGGCTGGTGTTGGGAAAACGGCTATTGTAGAGGGTCTTGCAGAAAGAATCATAGCGAAAACAGTTCCAGATATCCTTCATAATAATCGTGTGCTTGCCTTAGACCTCGCAAGCCTTGTTGCAGGGACTAAGTATAGGGGCGAGTTTGAGGATCGTTTGAAAAAGATCATGCGTGAAATACGCAGTTCCAGAAATGTTATTGTTTTTATTGATGAGCTTCATACTCTCATTGGGGCTGGAGCCGCTGAGGGGGCTATTGATGCCGCAAATATGCTCAAGCCAGCCCTTGCTCGTGGAGAGCTTCAATGCGTTGGTGCTACTACATTGACGGAATTTCGGAAATACGTGGAAAAAGACTCTGCTTTAGAAAGGCGTTTTCAGTCCATACTTGTAAGGGAACCAAGTACAGAAGATTCTGTGATGATACTCCGAGGATTGAAACCATCTTTCGAGGATCATCATAGAGTAACTTATACAGATGAAGCAATAGAGCTTGCAGTTGAGCTTGCAGAGCGTCATATTAACGATCGATTTCTCCCAGATAAGGCTATTGATGTAATTGATGAGGCTGGCTCACGTTCGAGACTGGCTCATTCTTCTCGGCCAAGTGATATTCTAGTTTTGGAAGAGCATATTCATTCTTTAATCAAGCAAAAGGATCAAGAAGTGAAGTCCCAGAAATATGAAAGAGCAGCACAGATTCGTGATGAAATCAATGAGAAAAGAGAGTTACTAGAAACCAAAATTTCCGAATGGCAGATAAAAATTTCAGATTCTTCTATAACCGTTGCCCCTGACGATATTTATGAAGTTGTTAGCATGTGGACTGGAGTTCCTCTTTCGCGAGCCCAAGCCAGTGAAGCAAAAAAGCTTTTGGATATGGAAAAGCTTTTGGAAAAGCATGTAGTAGGTCAATCGGAAGCAGTCTCTCAAATTGCCAGATCTGTGAGACGTTCTCGTACAGGTCTCAAGGATAATCGAAGGCCTGCAGGTTCTTTCATCTTTCTTGGTCCAACAGGCGTGGGAAAAACAGAGTTGGCAAGAGCTCTCTCTCATGTTTTATTTGGCGATGTGAAAAAGCTATTTCGTTTGGATATGTCTGAGTATATGGAACCACACTCTATTTCCAAGCTAATCGGTTCACCTCCTGGCTATGTGGGTTACGATGATGCTGGGCAGTTAAGTGAGTTTGTACGAAGGAATCCGTATGCAGTGATTCTATTCGATGAAGTGGAAAAAGCATATCCTGATATATTTAACATTCTTCTTCAGATCTGTGATGAAGGCTTCCTAACAGATACTCATGGAAGACGTATAGATTTCACCAATACGATTATCATCATGACTTCCAACCTAGGTGCAAGAGATATGCAGAAGGGCTCAATGCTTGGTTTTAGTGAGAGTGAGTCTCGCTCTGATGAAATACGCCTTGAAAAAGTGATGGAAAGGCTCAAGAAGTATTTCAATCCTGAGTTTCTGAATCGAATGGATGATATTATTACTTTCCAAAATCTAAGTGAGAAGGAAATACAGGAAATCATTTCGATCTTTCTTATTCAAGTCAACGAAAGAATTTTCTCCAAAAAGCTTTTCATCAACCTTGACAAACGAGCTATTGCCTATCTGACTTATCTTGGATATGATGAAAAATATGGGGCTCGTCCCTTACGCAGACTTTTTCAGAAAGAGATTGAGGATCATCTTGCAGTTCGGGTTTTGGAAGGAGGTCTGCAAGAACCGACGGAAATTTGTATTAGTGTAGACAAACCACTCTCCTCTAAAGAAGATGCACAGAGTGCCAGGCTTGTATTTATAGAGCGACTATGGAAGGGCTATGATGTCAAACTTCGTCAAAAAGAGAAGGAGCGATTACTCAAGGAGAAAACGATGAGCCAAGCTAGACTCTTGTCTGAGCCCCTTCCTCCTCAAGGGCTTTCTGTCGTAAAGCGTGAACAGGGTTCCCCCCCCCCTGTTCGTTCCACGGGGGGGGGAGCAGTACGAGGTTAAGGAAGAAGGATGTTTCGTTTCCTATGTATCTCCACTATCCTTCTTGTCTTTTTTTTGCTTCTTTCTCCTGTGCTTGCACAGAGGTCTCCAAATGTCTCAAAGGGATATGAACGAGCCTTAAAGCTTTATATCGAAGAGAAGCATAGCGAATCCTTAGCCGCAATTCGACAGGTATTTGACGAAAGCGTCTCCCAAGATCGGCTCAACTTGAGATTTCTTGCTTCGTTCAACTATATGGCACTGCAAAACTATAATTCCGCCACTCTTCATGCAAGACTTGCAGCAAGAGAAAATCCACAGAAATTTCAGCCCGCGGTGATTCGTGCTCGAGTTCTTAGAGCCCGTAAGAAACCCTATCAAGCTGTAGTGATTCTTTCGAAAGCAATCCAAAAATTTGGAGACATTCCAGAACTCCTCCTATCTTTGGCTTTTGCTTTTTATGAATCCAAGCAATATCGAAAGGCAAACTTTTATCTACGAAAGCTCCTGATTAAACAGCCTCAGAATTTTTATGCTGTTTATCTGGATGGAATCCTCCTTCTAAAAAAAGGAAAGTTTGATTCTGCGGAGTTTCGTCTCAAAAATGCACTTGCAATTCGTCCAATAACTCCAAAAGACTTGGTGTTAATCTATAATCATCTCGGAATTGTAGCAGAGCGAGATGCTGCTCGAAAGGAGATTGAAGGAAGCCAACAAGTCGCCTCGAAGCGCTATGATGAAGCAAACCGCTATTATGTTTATGCTCTATCTATTGATCCGAATGAATCTCAAGTCCTTGCGAATCAAAAGCGTCTCTCGCTTAGAAGATGAAGAAAAGGAGCTTTCAATCTTCTGCCCACGTTCCTTCCGTTGCAATCAAAACCTTAGGTTGTCGTCTCAATCAATATGAGTCAGACGGAATCATGAGTCACTTTATCGAAAGTGGACGTTATCGAACTGTTCAGTCTGAAGAGAGTCCTGATATTACTGTAATTAACACCTGCACAGTTACCTCTCAGGCTGATTCCCGCAATCGAAACTCATTTCGGCGTGCTCTTAGAGAAAATCCAAACGGTTTTGTCGTTTTTACGGGATGCTATGCTCAGACGGATTCTGAAAGTTTTTCTCTCCCTGCGAATGCGGTGATTGTTCCCAATGAAAAAAAATCGTCTTTATTTACGATAGTGGATCAAATCTTAGAAAAGAAAATCTTAGAAAAGAAAGCCTTAGAAAAGAAAAAAAAGCTGAAAGAACCACAATCCAAACAGGAGGACTCCTTTTCTTATTGCCCTCCTTCATCCAAAGATATGAAAAATACTCTAATTGACAAACAGGGCTACTCTATTCGTCCTGTGATGGAAAATCCATTTTCATACGGAAAAATTCTTCCCTTTGGACATACACGAGCTTATCTCAAAATACAAGATGGATGCGATCGTAAATGTTCCTATTGTAAGATCCCTGCAGCTCGAGGGAAAGGAGTCTCTCGTCCTTCCATAGATATTCTAGATCATGTTCGTTTTTTGGAAGATCAAGGTATCCCTGAGATTATTCTGACGGGGGTAAATCTTGGTTGGTATAAAGAACGCCAAAACAAACTCTCTTTTACCGGGCTTATTGAGAAGATATTATTGAACCTGACGAATGCTAGGCTTAGGCTTTCTAGTATTGAACCGTGTGATGTTGATCATCAGCTTGCCTTGTTGAGTACTCATCCTCGCTTTTGTGACTTCCTTCATGTCCCTCTGCAAAGTGGCTCTTTTCGAATCCTGAAATCCATGAGAAGGAGTTATACCCCAGAGAGTTTCCGCAAAAGGATCGAAGCGGTACGGAGTGTCAATCCTAACTTTTTCTTAGGGACAGATTTAATGACAGGATTCCCAAGTGAAACAGAGAAAGATTTTGCAGATACGATTCGCTTTTGTCGTGATATTGGAATGGCTGGAATCCATCCTTTTCGTTTTTCTGCTCGGGAAGGAACACCAGCAGCTTCTTATCCAGAGTCTATCTCTATCGATACGATTCGAAATAGGATGCAAAGGCTTCAAGGACTTCGTCGAGAGCTTTGGGAGAGCTATGCAGTATCACAGATAGGAAAGATCCAGTACGGAATTGTTTTAGAGAAGAATGAGAATGACTTTTCCCTTGCAATTTGTGGAAACTCTCTTCAAGCTAGAATCCATCGTCCACTTGTGAAACCCAAGGGACAGTCCCTGCCAAGAAAAGGACAATTACTCAAGCTTCGTCTTGGAAACCCCCTATCCGATTCCTTTCATATTCAAGCAGAAGTGATAGAATAGCAGTCTATATTGTAAGTAGCTGTGGGTTTGGGGCATGAGAAGCTATAGTTCGACTTTAGCACTAGCTCTTAAAAGTTTCACTGTCTTCCTATGACCGTTTTTGATTGCTAGCTGTAAAGGTGTTTTACCTTCTTTAGTTGTAGATTTTAGATCAGCCCCGTTTTCAAGCAATAGTTTGACTGTTTCGCTATGCCCGTTTTCGCTTGCATAGTGTAAAGGCGTAAGTGAGGTCTCATCTTGTTTATTTACGTCTCTACCCTTTGCGATTAGTTTTTTCACTATATGGATATGACCATACGCACTAGCTTCATGTAAATTTTTAGACTGGAATGGACTATACGAACCCTTGACATAGCAAACATCAACATCTCGTTGATTCCCAAAATGAGGGTAAGTGTTAAGTACTGTCTTTTCAAAGTTGCCATCAAGGAGAGTTCTGGTTGTAGACCATGTTTGTGTGTAGGAAGAGTAAAAAAACTGAGTCCTGTATGTTCCTATTTTACAGGTTATACGACGTTTGGCAAAGTTACTTTTACACGGCTCATTTACGTATTTTATCTTATCAGATATGTTTTGATTACCAGAAGCATAGCTATGCTGTTGAGGGTTAAAATACCATTTTTTCTTTTTATATCTCCAGATATAGTTTACTATATACCCTTTGAGATGATCCTCTTCGTTATACTTTTCTGCTAGTTTTACAAAAACAGCTTGTAAGGACTTGAGATCATTTCTGTGCTTTTTCTTTAGTTCTTTATAAGTAGCGTATCTATCTATGCAGTAGTATGTAGTCGTTATGTAAGCCCTATATGCATAATAAAACAGGGGAGAGGCAATGAAAACCAAGGAAGCTACTATAAACTTCTTCTTGTTCTGTGTGACATATCTTCTAACCCTAACAAGGACTATGACTAGGTTTCCCTTGATTTTCTTCCATATCTCAACTGTGTCGATTTCTATTTTCACTTTAGTAGAGCCTTGGCAAATACATCCAGTATAGTCAGTGTTGGCAGGGGTTAAGCAAGCAAACACAGACTATACAAAAAACGATCGTACTGCCACAAGAGTGGAAAAGCCTATATTGTCAAGAAAAAATGTAAAAGTTGTTATTTTTTGTTTATTTAGAGCATTTTCTGTCCTGAATTTGCTAAAACACCTGCTAGTAAGAGAATATTTTTTCCATTAGAGAGGTGCTAGCATTTTATATTTTTGAGGGAGGTGTCAAGATGATAAAGATAAGTATTTTAGATTTTTTCAGCTTGAATTGGCTATTCTTGAATTGGCTATTTTTGTATGTGCAGGGAGTAAAATAAAATATTTACTTTTTTACTGAAAAATTGAGGTTTTATAAGAGACTGTTTTCGTGTCCCCTAAGTTATTACACGGACGGAATGACTTAGGTATTATAAAAGGCTATGGTGTCCTCTCTCTGGAAACTAGAATGTGTTTTTTTTGATAAGATTGATTTTTAAATTTGATATTTTAGTTGTTTTTTTTATACTTTGAGGGAGATGTGGAGAGATGCGTGATTTTGTGTCA
>JABABJ010000074.1 GCA_014238275.1 Leptospirales bacterium
AAGTGTCGGGCGCGGGGAGAGCCACGAGAGGGAGGCGCGGTCCTCCCTCTCGTGAAAGGAAGCTCCGAAAATGTGAGCCAAAACAGGGTTTCCCTGTTTTGGCGTCCCTAAGTTGCATCACGGACGGTGCAACTTAGGTCTTATAAAAAAAAGAAATTTTTGGGTCTTTCTAAGATAATAGACTTGTCATTATCAGAATTTTTTTGTATTATTCTTGTATTCTCAGCATCGAAACAGGAATGCACTTCACTCAAAAATTGGTGGTTTTACCGATAAAAAGAGTAGGCATAAGGGTATCTATCTGTTTTTTGGGTATTTACAGGATTTTTATGATAAAAAAAAATTTTCTTATTGACTTTTTACCAAGAATATACCCAATCATCATAAGATGGGTTTATTTTTAGGATTGTTACAAAAGATATGAAAAAAACAGGCTCACAGTTGCTACTTGATCTTCTACAATCGAAGGGAGTAGACTTAGTATTTGGTTATCCTGGGGGAGCCATACTTCCCTTCTATGATCACCTCTACCATTCCAATATCCGCCATATTCTTGTACGACATGAACAGGGAGCGGTTCACATGGCAGAAGGATATGCTCGAGCGACAGGGAAGCCCGGTGTTGTAGTTGTCACAAGCGGACCAGGTGCTGCAAATACGATTACGGGTCTTTGCGATGCACGTATGGACTCCATACCTATTCTTGTCATTAGCGGACAAGTCCCTACGGTATCCATAGGATCGGATGCCTTTCAAGAGGCGGATATTTATGGAATTTCACTTCCTGTTACCAAATACAATGCATTGATCACTCATGCGGATCAACTGGCTGAGTACTTCGAAGAAGCATGGCTATTATGTACAGAAGGAAGGCCTGGTCCAGTGCTTTTGGATTTTCCAAAAGACGTTCAGACTCAAGAAACTGAGGTATTACAAGCAAAGCCCCATCTGCCAGATCGTTTTTTCGATTCCTATTATTGCAATACAGACGGGGATATCCATTCCCTTGCCGACGCATGGAACCGTGCTAAAAAGCCTATGATTCTTGCAGGGGGTGGAGTGATCATTGCAAAAGCAGCTGATGAACTTCGTTCGATAGCAGAAAAATCTATGACACCTGTAAGTTGTACTTTGATGGGTCTTGGAGCATTCCCAGGAACACATCTCCTTTCGCTTGGGATGCCCGGAATGCATGGAACTCCCTGTGCCAACAAAGCAATTCTGGAATGTGATTACCTTCTTTCTCTTGGGGCAAGGTTTGACGATAGAGTGGCTGGCTCTGCGTCCTCTTTTGCCAAACAGGCCACTCGTGCTCATATCGATATTGACGAGGCAGAAAAGAACAAGAGGGTTAAAGTAGACTTTTTCCTAAGAGGAGATCTCAAGAATGTCCTGAAAGAGCTCCTCCCTCTGATTCAGAAAAAAGACCACTCTTCTTGGGTCAATCATTTAGAATCGTATAAGCAGCAATATTCTCTTGATCATGAATACGACAAAAGTAACACGGAGATCAAACCTCAACTGGTCCTAAAAAATCTTTTTGAAAAGACCAAGGGAGGAGGCATTGTTGCTACAGATGTTGGACAGCATCAGATGTGGGCTGCTCAGTTTTATCTTTTTGATAGACCAAACCAATGGCTCACTAGCGGTGGGCTTGGTACCATGGGTTATGGCCTTCCTGCTGCTATCGGGGCTCAGTTTGCTAAACCAAATGACCTTGTCATTTGTGTTACTGGGGACGGTTCTTTTCAAATGTGCATCCAAGAGCTTGCAACCATTCGTCAGTACAATCTTCCCGTAAAGATATTACTTCTCAATAATAATTTCCTTGGCATGGTACGCCAATGGCAGGAGCTCTTTTTTGAAGAAAGATTTTCTGAGTCTGAATGGCAGTTTAATCCAGATTTTAAGGCTCTTGCAGAAAGCTATAAAATTTCTGCGATGAGTATTTGCCATCCTGATGAAATAGATAATGGACTTGACCATCTTCTGAAAGATGAAAAGGAACCCTCGTTTTTGGAGGTTGTAATCCCTGCTAATGAAAAGGTATTCCCAATGATCCAGTCTGGGAAGGATCAGAAGGAAATGATCCTTTATAATGACATCAAACACATTCTCAAACAGAAAGAGGGGGTGAAAATCAAAAGTTAAGCCTATACCTGTTATGAATCTTCTATTGCACAAAATCACCATCCCCCTAGTCGTGGCTTTTATCCTGTCTATGAGCTTCTCTTCCTGTAATTTTGTAACAGGAAGGCTTTCGTTTCGGAACTGCAGCTTCCATCTGGAACAAATACAAATCAAACGATTTCCCTCTGCTCTGAAGGGACTTTCTGCTCTTTCTTCCCCTGTATCTGCACTCCTCAAGATAAGGGCTCAAAATCCCAATGCAATTACTGTGTATCTCGATCGGTTACTTTTGAAGATCTATCTCAATGATTCCTTCTTAGCTAAAACGGAGCATCAGTCTTCTATTCGTATACCTCCTAAAAAATCTATGGTTTTTAGTGTCATGATCGATACAAGTATTAAAAGTTTAAGTTTGACTCTTGTGAAGCTCCTTCAAGCACCCAATAGGGTACGGTATCTTGTTCGTGGAAAAGCATACGTACAGACTCCAATATCCCGCAATCCTATTACTATACCTATTTCACTTCGAGGCACCTTAGATACCTTTGGTCGTAAAAAAACTTAATCTATCAAGAGTTTATGTTATTGAATTTTATAAATAATAAGAAGAAAACAAGTGAGGAATAAAAAATGATGAATCTAAAATATACACTTTATACCATGAAGGATGTTCGAACCTTGAGCAAGTACTTGCTCGATGTTCGAAAGATCAAGTACTTGCTCAAGGTACTTTGCATCTTACTGTTCTGTCTTTGTTCAGTATCTTGCCTAGTCCCCTCCCAGAGGAATCGTATCCAAAGGTTTCCCAACAATCCTGATGATCGCTATGTTACAGCTGCCAGCAATGCTCTTCGATTGTGGGGGATTGGTCTGTTAGCAAATAATGTTATAAACTATCGGAATATCTCTCCTAATCGTATAGCGAATCCTCCTCATTGGATTACTGCTACCAAAAGTAACTGTCGTGCTGGAGGGGTACCTGCAAGTTTCTGGGATGCTAACTGTCCTTTGAAAGAAGAGGGAGTACTTGCCTTTTGTGCTACTCGCACTCAAAAGAAAGCAAATCAGCCCCCTCATATCTTAGATAGTATCGTTATGGTGAAGCAGCCTGATGATACGTCTAACACGGAAAGAATAGTCGATCCTGATAAAGAACTTTTCTTGGAGTTAACTTTGCTCCATGAGATAGGCCATTGCCTTGGTTTACAGCATTGGGGGAATCCTGACCCAGAGGACTCTGAGTTAGAGCCAGGTATTGTACAAACAAAGACAGGCTATGAGTACTATACTCAAGAATTTAAGGATATGCTCGGGGATCATGTTATGTACCCTTATGCATCTAGTAATAATGAATATAGTGTGCGTCGCCTACCTCACGTCAGAGAGCTTGCTGCCATTAATGCTGTCTATGCATCTTCCAATGGTTGTAGCAAAGATAATCCAAAACAGGCTTGTGTAAATCCAGCTTCATTCCCTAATATTGACAAGTGCGGTCGTACTACTACTCTTGAGAACACCAACTCTCTAACCCATAATGCTAATGGTGTCAGCAAATCTTTTTTGCTGGATTCTTTAGAGGATCAGAACCAAGCTTTGAGTCATGGACTAGGATTGTACAATGACTATGCATCCTATCTTCCTTGTTACTACAAGAAGGGGAAATCAAGCTCTGATCTTCGCAACTCACGTGTTTTTCTTTCTGTTTTCCCCACGTATTCTATTTCTTCTGTTATAGGAAATGCTTTCTCTGAGGAACCTGAAATGTTTCCTCCTGGCCCTCCAATCAATGAAGAGGAGACTGAAACAACGATTTTTATCCTTAAGAAAGACGGAACGGAAGAGATCTATACTGAGACTCCAACAAAACCCAAACAGGACAAGTAGGAAAAGCCTTGATTTTACTTCGCTTGATTTTTTCCCCTCTGAGAATCCTTCTGTTCTTGTGGTATAGGCTTCTTCTTTGCTTTGGCAAAAAAGAGGTCATTCAGCATTCTATTC
>JABABJ010000096.1 GCA_014238275.1 Leptospirales bacterium
CACGGAGGGTCTCCCCATTTTGCGGAGTATGAGACTCCGCAAAATGCGAGCAAAGACAGGGTTTCCCTGTCTTTGCGTCCCCTCAGTCATGCCACGGACGGCATGACTGAGGTTTTATAAAAGGCGCGGTCATCCCTCTCGTGAAAGGAAGCTCCGCAAATGTAAGCAAAGAATAGGGTTCCCCTATCTTTGCGTCCCCTCAGTCATCCCTCTCTAGGAAATGACAGTGCAACTTAGGTTTTATAATAAAAAAATGTAGAGTCTCTGCTTATTTTTTGCTTCCTTTTGTCCGAAGTACTGTCATGATGAAAGGTATCCTTTTTTGTTTTGTAGCCTTCTGTCTCATTTTTTTCACTGCTCGGCTGGAGATGGGATACATTTATTCCTTGCCTACACGTGATCGTGCCTCACTCCAGAAAGAAAGGGTGTATATGGAGGCTTTAGAGATGCTCCAAAATGGAAGTGCACGGCAAAAGTTAAAAGCAGTTTTGCTTTTGGGATCTACTAAGAACCCACGATTTATACGCCCCCTAATGGAGGAACTCAAGCGAGGGATAAAAAAGGATAATTCCTTTAGCGGGGATGTTATGAATGATCCTCATATCAAAACAAGCTTGGCGTGGGCATTAGGACGGATTGCTCATCCTGATTCTGTGCCGAGCCTTCTAGAAGTACTTGAACAGAGCATCCAGAGGGCACGACAAGAAAGAAAGATGACTCGGAATCAAAGTGAGAAGGCTCTTGCATCTCCTCAAAAAAGGGATCAACGAGATATTTCTCAAGATGAGATTCGTGTAGTCTTGGATCCTGATAGGCCTGGTCCCTACATAAAGGAGCAAAGGGGCTTTGTCTACAATCCTGATATGATGTGGAGTCTAAGCTATAAGCTAACTTACGATTTACCTCGACATTCTTCGGCTCAAAACCTACATATATTGAGTCAAGGGGCAAACTATTGGAATCTTGTACGATCTATTTTGCTTGCACTAGGACGGATTGGGGGTGAAGAAGCTCGTCAAGAGCTTGTAGCTCGCTTAGATGCAGAGAAATATCCAGTGGTTGTTGTTCGTAGCTATGCAGCTCGTGCCTTAGGCGAGATGAACGAGCCCGAGGCACTTCAAGAATTATTGAAACGTTTCCCAAAGGAGAATGACCCTTTTGTTCGTGTTCATATGCTCTATTCAATCCTACAAAAAGATAAGACTCAATCTGACATGTATCTAAGGCTTCTGAAATTTTTGAAAAATGATTATACCCCTCTTCGTCTCCTTGCGGTTAGGGCCCTGAAAGAACTTGCGATGGGAGAATCCTTGGAGGCACTCAGAGAAGCGTATCGTACCGAAGCAGAACTCCATGTACGGAGAGTTTTACGTGCTGCAATCATTAATGCAGAACGAGATAATATCTTTCATGTGATCTACTAATACTTAGGGGAGTTTATGTTTGTATCTGTTTCTGCTCTAAAGTATGACTCAAAAAACAGAATCTCTCATCGAAAAGGCTCTTCAAGGCGATAAACGGACGATAGGATTGCTTCTCAGTTGTTTTGAAGATAGAAGAGCTGAACAAATCAAAAAGCAATCGGAGTATATAAAAGCCTTACAAAAGCATCAAGAAAGCCACTGTGCTATACTGGTAGGACTGACAGGTTCCCCCGGTGTAGGGAAGTCTAGTCTCATTGATCAAATGAGTTATCATCTTTTACAGGAGGATCGATCGTTTCGTATAGCAGTTCTTGCAGTCGACCCCTCTAGTTCTATTTCTGGAGGATCCTTTTTAGGAGACCGAAACCGTATGAGACTGAATCAATGGGGGGATCGATTTTTTTTCCGAAGCCAAGCCTCAGGGCAGCATTTAGGGGGAATGAGTAGTCAAACCTTTCCAGCAGCACGACTGCTTTATTATCTTTTTGATCTTGTCTTTATCGAAACAGTAGGAACGGGACAAAACGAGATTGAGATTGCTTCTTTAGCGGACCAGACTCTTTTGGTACTTCAACCAATGGCTGGTGATCAAATCCAATATCTCAAAGCCGGTATTATGGAAATCCCAGATGCTATTGTGCTAAATAAATGCGATCAAAAAGAGGTTTTTGAGAAAAGCCTTTATTCACTCAAGGCAAGCCTTCCTCTCTCTTTAGGCGGTGATATATCCATTTTCCCTACAAGTAATTTTAATGGAGAGGGAATCTCTGAGCTCTGTAAATACATCCGTCAAGCCGTAAAAGCAGCGGAAAGTTGGAAAGCGAAAGAGCTTGTATATTTAGAGATGTGGATCCGTGAAGAACTTGGCTTGCAAAGATTGAATCTCTTAAATCAGCATAGCTCTGTAGAAAAGCTAATACTCAAAGCTGGTGGATTAGAAGCAGCTCAATGGGAACTTTTACAAGCCCCTTGAATTGCTATTTCAATCTCAAAAAATATACTTGACAGAAAAAATATGGTTCCTGCTGGTATAGATCAAGATGACTGAAGTAGACCTTTCTTTGCACCTTAGAACTGTTGCTATTGTGATGGGAGGTCGTTCCGCCGAGCATGAAATATCTCTCGTTTCAGGGTGCAATATCCTTTCTGCTCTCGATAGAGAAGAGGGACATTATAAGGTACTCCTCATAGGAATTACTCGCCAAGGTAGATGGCTTCTGTTAGATCGAGCAAACCCCCTTTTTGATAATAAATCACAGGATCTTCCCAATCCTCTTCAAGAGAATGATGGTCGACAAATTTTTCTTCTTCCAGGGGATGAGCACCCTTTTCGTATCATGGAAGATGGAAGTCCTCTTTCTATAGATGTAGTCTTTCCGATCCTTCACGGTCCATACGGAGAAGATGGGAGCTTTCAGGGGATTCTCGAACAACTTGGTGTTCCCTTTGTAGGAGAAGGAGTTTTGAATTCTGCTGTCGGTATGGATAAAGACGTATGTAGACGTCTTTTAGAAGCAGGAGGTATCCATTCTGCAAAAACGGAGGTATTCACTCAAGATACAAAAGACAAGATCAGTTTTGAGAGTCTGCGAGAAAGCCTAGGCCTCCCTTTTTATGTAAAACCTGCAAACCAAGGCTCATCTATAGGAATCAATCGTGTTTCCGAAGAGTCCTTTTTTGAAAAGGCAATAGCAGAAGCCTTTGACTATAATTCAAAAATTCTCATAGAAGAAAATATTTACGGAAGAGAGCTGGAATGTGCAGTGTTAGGATCTCCACTCAGGGCATCTCCTATAGGAGAGATTATACCTTCTGCTTCTTCCTCTAGTGGATTTTATTCCTATCAAGCTAAATATCAAGACGAGGGTTCTGTACAACTTGTTGTTCCTGCAGAGATAGAAGAAGGGGTTTCGCGAGAGCTGCAAAATACAGCCATTAGGACAGCAAAGCTTCTTCAAATAAAGCAAATGGTACGTGTAGATATGTTTTTGAGAGACGAAAAAGAAAGTGGAGCAAGCCTTCAGGAAAGGATTCTTGTAAATGAAGTCAATACTATACCTGGATTTACCTCAATTAGTATGTATCCAAATCTTTGGAGTCACGATGGGCTTCTTCTTTCCGAACTCCTTGCTTTTTTCATTGATTCAGCTCAGAAGAGTTTTCTATCAAGTACTAGATGATGTTTGAGATAAAGAAAATAGGAACTATAGGGGCAGGTAAAATGGGTTCTTCCCTCTTGTCTGCTCTGATCCGCTCTGGAAAATATGAAAATCTATATGTTTTTGATCCTTATGTGAAAAAAGAGGAGCAAGAACAACTTGTAGGGGCAGAGTTTGTAACAAGTGTCAAAGAGTTAGAGGAAAGGTCGGATATACTTCTTCTTTGCGTCAAGCCAAAGGATATGAAAGGTGCTCTTGAGCCGCTTCAGGGAGACAAGTACTATATTTCCATCGCAGCAGGTATTTCCCTTGCGACACTTTCTTCTTATTTAGGAGCACCTTCTTCTCATGTGGCAAGAGTAATGCCGAATTTAGCGGCTCAGATAGGTTTATCTATTACTGCAGTTTTTTGCCACAATCCTTCTCTTGCAAAATGGACGGAAGAAGTCTTTGCCCATGCAGGCACAACCTTAGCTCTCTCCCATGAGGAGGAATTTCATGCCTTTACAGCATTAGCAGGATCAGGCCCTGCATTGATTGCTTCTATAGTACATGCACTTGCAGAGGGAGGAGTTCTTTCTGGTATAGACTATAACCGTTCCTTATTTTTGGTACAGAAAACCCTAGAGGGAAGCCTGTCCCTACTGAAAGACAAGCAAATTATGCCTTCCGAGCTCCGCAAACAGACAGCCTCACCCAAAGGAACAACGATAGCAGCACTTCACGTCTTAGAAGAACATGGTTTGCATGGTATTTTGATGTCAGCTGTGAAGGCTGCCTCAGAAAGAAGCAGAGAAATAGAGCGTTCTTTTTGAGATCCTACGTGCAAAGGATCAAAACAAAGCCTCTTGCAAGAGCTATTTTCGAGAACCTTGCAAGAGGAGCCATGTTACCAAAGCATAAATTAAAACAGGTCCCCAACTGACTACTTGAGGTGCCATCAAACCATGGCCTGTAAGACTCAATCCGATAGAAAATAGGGCATAGTAGCCAAATGAGATAAGTACACAGAAGATAAAGGATTGAGCCATACTTCCTCCCATTCTAGGATTGCAGTAGAAAGCACCTATGATACATCCTGTTAGCGTGAGAAGAAGGCAGAGTACTGGAAAAGTAAATCGATTGTGAAACTCTAAAGTCAGATGTACAGAACGAATCCCCAGTTTTGTTTGGGTTTGGATTTGGCGGTACAGCTCAGTGATGGTCATTTCATTGAAAGGCTTGGAAGAAAGGAAAAAAAGCAAAAAATCAGGGTGAAGCCGTATAGACATTTGTTCTTTTTTTTCAATTCTGTCGATCTCTAAATGACTCTTGAAGTATATACTTCTTACTTTTCTGAAAACCCAGTTCCTTGTCTGAGACTGGTAGAAGCCGCTTTCTGCCTCGTGAAAGACAATGGGTCTATCCTGTTTATCGAATTGGAGATAGGTGAATCCTCCTTCTATCGTTTTCTTGGAGGGATTTAGGAGATGAATATAATAAAATCCTTGTTCTATTCTTATATTTTGGCTATGGTATAGTTGCGTTTTTGGTTTTACAGGATTGAGACTTGAGTATTGTGCCTTAAAATAGTTGCTTTTTGCTCTCATTGGGACAGTCAAGAATTCTGTGATTATAAACTGTAGTAGACCACAGAAAATAGCAGTTAGAAGAATCCAGCGAATGAAGCGCAAAAGAGAGCATCCTAATGATGAAACAGCAGTCAACTCGCCAGAAAGGCTACATTGACTCAGATAATAGCAGCTTCCCAGCATGAGTCCAAAAGACAAGGAATATGAAAAAAACCTAGGGAGAGAGGTCACAATATATAAGTATAAGTAGATCTCCTCTCTCCTACCGTGCCGACCTAGAGTGAATACCTCAATCACGAGATAGAGAGACATAAGAAGGAGCGTAGAGAAGCAAAAGGAGCGTATGAAGCCCAATAGACTCATTCTGTCTATCTGTTGGAATGAAATCATGTTAGGGTAATTACAAAATTCCTATAAGCCAAGAAAATTTAAGGTCAAAGAAGCATTCTAAGGGACAGAGCCCACTAAGATTTCCAAAGAATGCAAGTCCCAAAGCTGCTCCCACAGGAACCAATAAATTATCATCCAAGAGGATACTTGTTTTTTTTGCTGCAAAAAGCTCAATCATAGCTGCAAAGATATTACCTCCTAAAATACAAAAGATCACAGAGAAACGAAGACTTCCATCCAAATCTATGAGAGAAAAAGGATCTCCTCTCCCTGCGTAAATGGTTCTGGCTCCTAGATAGATACAGCATCCAAGAAATCCCGTCAGAAAGAAGGCAACAGAACCAACGAGGGATTTGCCATTGGAGAAACGAAGTTTCCCCCATTTACTTCCCATTATGGCTGCTGCTGGATCCGCAATGACCATAATAATACAGCTTAGGCTAATCATTGGATTTGACATGAAAAGAAAGAGAAATATAAATCCCAAAGCATAGGGAATGCTTCCGTTGTACCTTTCAATCTCATGTTCTTTAATAATCTGCCGAAGTGTACTCTTAAAAAGAGTATTCACTTTTTCAAAACGAAACCGAAGGAAGTCTAGAATGACGGCAAGACTCAACATGAGGCTAATTACCGAAAAGACAATAAGGTATGTTGGTTCTTCTGAAATTCCTCCTGTATATTCAGGAAAAAAATCAAAAAGTTTTGTTTCCATAGTGAAAGGAAAAATGAGTCCTATAGAGTGAAAAATTTTACGTCTCATTTTGTCTAATCTGTCCTATAATACTAGAGAGGAATTTTGTTCGGAATCAAAACTCATGAGCTAACTTTTTAATAGCAAAAGTTTCTTGACTACGAAAATACTTAGATTTTTATCAAGAATACCTAAAATAATAAATGTATTATTTCTTGTACTGCACATAAATTATGAAGCTTAAAGTGATTCATCTGCTGTCTTATCTGGAGAAAATAGAAAGAGACCTTGAAGGTTTAGATCATTTGATGAATCGTATCCAAAAAAGTCGTTCTTATAGTCCTGACCTGCTTTCTTCTTTCCAAAGAGAATCAGAACGACTGAGTCAAATACGAGAGGAATTAATGCTTCAAAAGATCAAGATTCCAAGTAATGTAAATGTGGAGCAACTAGAGCTTCTTTCGCCCTCTTCCAGTCACAGCGAAAATATCTTAGATTTGAAAGACTCTTCCGTTGAATCAGAGCGAGAAGCAGAACAAGAAAAGAAGCAATGGTCTTATAACCCAGAAATCAAAATGCCTAAGGAGTCCAAAACTCCTTCCAAAACTCCTTTTACAAAACCTAAAGCAAAAGAGTCTCCTAGCAAGCCTTCCTCCACGAACAGATCGTCTTCATTCTCTTTTGAGTTTCAATCTTAAGAAGATATATATAGCAAACATAATAGAATTCCCTTTTTTGTTCAGCTAGAAGTGATTTTAAGCCTTGCAAAGCCAAATAATTTTAAGCCTGCTACTTCAATCCAATCCCTCATATCCTAAATTGGCTCTAAGAAAAGAAGGGTCTCACCGACACTTACAGAAGAGCCTTGAGGCTTTTGAAAACGTGTTGCCTTCCCTCTTTGAGGGGCTTCCAAGGGAAAGACCGCTTTATCTGTAACAAGCTCACATAACTCGTCACCCTCCTCGACAGTAGAATCTTGAGAGACACACCAATTCGCAAGCTCAATGGATTTGAAGTCTCCTATGTCTGGAACCTTGAGTGCTATTGCATCCTGAGACGATATCTCCAAAAAACTACCTATTTATATTGATTTAGGAAAAAGAACAAAGACCCATATCGAAAAATCATCTGAAACCACTCACTCTATAAATAACCACGCTGATAGGACAGCTTTGTGAGACAAGCAAGAAATATCCTTTTTCTTGCTTCATTTATTGCCTGAAACAGTAAAAACTTTGACAAGATAAGATGATTCCTAGAAGACTGTTGCCTATTAACAGAATTCAAGATATTCTGCGATAAGAGACAATTGAACAAAGAACCATGGTATACTCGAGATTTCCTGAAAATCCTAGAAAAGATACGCTTTGGAAGACTTAGCCTGACCTCTCCCGAAGGAAGGACTTATGTTTTTTCAGGAAAAGAAGAAGGTCCTACAGCACAAGTCGAGATTCATAGCTGGAAATGCCTTTTTCCCATTCTCCTCTATCGGAGTTTGGGGTTGGGAGAGACTTTCGTGCAAAACGAGTGGGAAAGCACTTCCCTTGTGGATCTTCTCACTCTTATTGCTATCAATTCTTCTCCGATGGAAGACCATACTTCTCATCTTAGCCAACTGGCTTCCTCCCTTGGCTCCTTAGTACGTCCCCTGCTATCTCATGCCAATTTCAAGGGAGATTTGCCTCAAGAAAGGCTAAAAGATC
>JABABJ010000130.1 GCA_014238275.1 Leptospirales bacterium
CTTAGGTCTTATCTGTGAAGTGTCGGGCGCGGGGAGAGCCACGAGAGGGAGGCGCGGTCCTCCCTCTCGTGAAAGGGAAGCTCCGAAAATGTGAGCCAAAACAAGGTTTCCTTGTTTTGGCGTCCCTAAGTTGCACCCCAGATGAAGGGTGCAACTTAGGGCTTAGAAATAAAAAAAAAATGCCTCAATACGAAAAAAAAACTTGACAAAAAATACGTCTCACCAATAAGTCTCTTTGTTATGTTTTTTAGCCCCTTCTCACTGTCACTTTCTGTTGTCAGAAAAATGGTCGGACCGTGTAGGAGATATCCTATAAGTCTATTCCTTTTGCTTACAGTAGCGGCTCTCACTCTTGCCACATCATGTAGTCGCAAAAAAGAGGGTTCAAGTAGCGACCTAACTCAAAACACCGAGATTCTCCCCTTGGATCCTCCACGTAGGTCTTACTGGCCAACAAATGACTGGCGTTCCACTACCCCAAAACAAGTTGGGATGAGCAAAGAAGGTATATCCTCTCTCGATCAATACCTTTTCCAGACTACAGGAACAGAAGAAGAACGCAAGGGGATCCGAACAGATGGAGTTGTAGTGATCAAAAATGGCTATATTGTATACGAAAGGTATTCTCGCGATTTTACCAAAGATTCACTGCATAATACTTGGTCTGTCTCTAAAAGTGTTTGTAGTACCCTTGTTGGAATTGCAGAGAAGGAGGGGCTTTTGAATATTGATGATAAGGCCTATCGATACTTCCCTTCCTTGAACGCTCCTGAGAAGAAAGCAATGAAGATCCGCCACATACTCAACATGAGTTCAGGAATAGTATGGGGCGAGAGCTACGAAACTTCCCCTCTCAAATCAGATGTTATTGCCATGCTCTATACAAGAGGGAGAAAGGATATGGCGATGTTTACTGCAAAATCTAAAATGAGAGCCCTCCCAGGGACTTATGTATATTATTCAAGTGGTGATACAAACCTTCTCAGTGCTATTCTTCGAAGTGCTGTTGAAAAAAATGCAAAAGAAAACGAGAAAGAGCCTTCTACTGAATGGGAAAATTATCCATGGAATAAACTTTTCGACATCATTGGGATCAAAAATGCCACATGGGAAAGAGATTCCTCTGGAAATTTTGTGGCTTCTTCCTATCTCTATCTAACACCTAGGGACTTGGCTAAACTTGGCTTTTTATATCTGAATAACGGACAATGGAAAGGAAAAGAGATACTTACACCAGATTGGATTCAATTCACAAGAACGCCAGCCCCTGCCTATCAAAGAACCCCTCACTATAAAGGCATAGAAGAAGACAATATGACAGCCCATTGGTACGTAAATACTGGAGTTCCCTCCGCAGACATTCCTCCCACATGGAAAAATGCTTCTTCAGATGTCTTTGCTGCCCTAGGTCATTGGGGACAGAGTATGTTTGTGATTCCATCGCTTGATATGATTGTAGTTCGTTTTGCCGATGACCGAGACGGTAGCTTTAGCAGGGACAGGTTTCTGGAACTATTACAGAAAGCTATAGAGGAGAATTGAATAGAAAAATACAATATATATAATCATGAAAAAATTCATCTACACCATTCTTGCGACGAGCCTTATCTTAGCCTTAATGTGGGCGGGAGCAAACTATAAGCATTTGCGATCTTTCCCTGGAATCATTTCGGCTTTTTATGCAAAGGAGTTCTGCTCGTGCTATTATGTGATGGAGCGAAGTGAGGAATCGTGCGAAAATTATGCACGCCAGTTTATTGCTGTCAAAGACCTACGCATCGACGAAGAAAACAAGAGTATTAGTGTAACTGGCCTTGGACAAAGTTCTGAGGCTGTATATACGGGAAAGAGATTCGGCTGCATACTTACAAATAAGTAATGGATTACGCTAAGAGACCATGGATTTTTGGTTCAGGCTTCCGAAATAAGAAAAAAGAAATTAAGAAAAAAGAAATAGAGAGGAATCAGCCCCTCCATCATAGTGATTCTAAGCCTGTTCTTCCTAAGACATCCCCTTCAAGAAAAATACAACTCCGCCCTCTCCTTATAGCTATAACTATCATAATTTTTCTACTTCTTGGGACACGATATTGGTGGCGTGAAATGAGGTGGCGTTATATTATCATTCACCATACAGCGTCTGACGTAGGGAATCTTGCTTTCTACCGAAAGCAACACAAGGCTAGGTGGGGTGATCTTGCCTATCATATACTCATTGAGAATGGCTCACTTGATACAGCTAGGGGACAGATCGAATATAGCCAAAGATGGCATAAGCGTCAATATAATGCTTCCACGAAAAAGACCTATCTGAATTATTTTGGAATAGCAGTTGCTCTTGTTGGAAATTTTGAAAATCATCCTGTCCCTACGATACAAGCACAGACCTTGGTGAAGCTCCTTCTTCGACTATCTGACAAATATAATATTCCTCCCTCAAGAATCATTGGGCATGGAGAAGTGCAAAATACAAAATGTCCTGGCAAATATATCCAAATATCTGAGCTTCGAGAACTAATCGCAAAAAAAAGGAAGAAGACCCCTCATTAAAACTTACAGAATGATTCAACTCATCGTAGCTTTAGCAGCATATTGTGCCTTTTCTTTCTCGATTCAAGCGCGATCCTTGGGTATGGTTCTTCCTTTCTATATAGGAGGAAACACTCAAGCAATCCAATCACTCTCACTGGAACCAGCAAGAGATTTTCAATCAGCATCTTTTTTCCTGTTAAGACATCATCGAAAATATAACTTTCTCTCTCTGGAAAAAAGCCACGCTATTTTAAGAAAGTTACAATTCGATCCAAAGAAAACTCTCTCCCCTGAACAGGCGGCAAGGATATGTATGGAAGCTGATCTTTCCTATCTCATTGCTGGGAAAGCAAACATTCAATATGGAGATCGGAAAACCAAGAAACCTTTGAGGATACTTCTTGGTTCATCTACCTTCTCTTGTCGCTCTCGCCTTGTGACAAAACGAGCATCTTCCAGTGCAGATTCCATCTTTTCTTTACAAGATGCTCTTAGGAGACTGATGATTCTATCTTCTTCTTTTTTCGCAAAAGCCAAACCACTTGTATTAAAGAAAACTAGCGGAAGCTCTTATGACCTAGCCGTAGTTTTGGATTTTTCTGGTTCTATGAGAGAGGATATCAAAGAGATATTGAAGCACTTGGCTTATTGGGAGCATAGTCTTCCATCAAAGAGTAGGCTTGGAATCGTCAGCATAGAAGATAAAAACCTAGTAAAGACCCTTCCATTTCACCAAAACTGGAGATCCTCTTTAAGTCTCCTGAAAAAAAAGAAGGCTCGAGGAGAAACAAATATACAAGGGCTTTTGGAAGCATTAGCAATTATTTTAAGATACAAGCATTGGCAAAATCAGCCAAAGATCCTTCTTTTTACAGATATAGAGATCCCCTCACAAAGCAGCTTTCGTATCCGTTCGCTTCTTCAATCCTTGAAAGCAAAGAATCTCTCACTCTGCAGTTTTTCCCTATTGAATCAAACTAAAGCTACAAAAAACTTTTGGTCAAATGAAGCTGCGGCTTTTGACCAAAACCTTCGTCAGAAAAACGTAAGTTATGGAATCTATGCCTCTCTTGCAAAAGGAGGTAATATTTTCTTTATTCAACAGGGGAAACATTTTTTTTATACGAAGAACAGAGTAGAAAGAGCTATACGATCCAACCAGCTTACTCGCAACAATCTTCATTCCATACAAACCTCAGACTATCGACAAGAAGAACTTCATTTAGAACGGATTCCATCAGCCTTTGCTTCAAAGAGCCATGACAAAGTTCTAAGAAAAGGGAGGGTTATATCAGGATTGAGAGCTTCCATTCGCCAATGTGAATCACAGAAAGAAAAAAGCAAAAGAAATTTATTGACTACAGAAGAAACAAATACTCGTGTTCTTCTAAGAAATCAAGGAGATGTTTTTTGGATAGATCTTTCCCAAAAGTATGCTTCTCTCATCCGCCCCTTTCTTTCTAAGAAGATTTATATTGGGTTTCATTTCCAATCAGAACCGAGAAAACGGACATTCAAGAGCTATCCTCATCCTGTTTATATACAAAGAGAAAGAGATGTCCCCAGACTGTTTCTCCTCTCCAGAAAACAGATCCAAGGAGCTCTTCCCTATCAAATTCAAGAGATGGACACTTGGTTTATATATTCTGAAGTCCTTGAGATGAAACATGAAAAAGATATCAGAGAATAAAAACCTTCCAATCTTACACGGAGCCTCTCCTTCCTCCGAACTTCCTGCATTGGCAGCTGGACTGATTCATGAAGTGAAAAATCCTCTTGCTGCTATCCATCTCCATCTTCAGCTTCTTCAGGAATATTTGAGCGAAGTAGAGGAAAATGCAACTCGAGAAAAACTTGAATCAAAGGTCATTCTGATCAAAAATGAAATCCAAAACCTAAACCATACCCTTCATAGTTTCTTCACTCTTCTCAGACCAAACCCAGATAAGCAAAATAAATCTTTTGACTTGGATATCATTATACAAGATGTAATTCTTCTATTAGAACCTCAAACGGAAAAACAGGGTATTTCCATCCATTTTCACCCAGGGAAAATCAATGAGATATATCATCTTGACCTTTCCTTTATCCGACAAATCATTCTAAACTTGCTTCTCAACTCCATCCAAGCCTTTGCAAATTTACAAGACTCTACAAGAAAAAAATGGATACGAATTTCAACTGGAAAAAAGAAAGGATGGATCTATATTGAAATTAGCGATAACGGGATAGGAATTTCTGAAGCTGTACAAGAAAAAATGTTTGAGCCATTTTACAGTACTAAAAAAGAACAAGGAAGTGGCTTAGGACTGACTCTGGTTCAGAAAATGATCGCTTTGATGGGAGGACGCTTAGAAGTGAAGAGCACAATGGAACAAGGAACATCTTTTTTGATCTTATTTCGCCCAGATGAAAATAGATCATCACTATCACATGTCTAGCTATTTAAATTCCATTTCCATCCCAAAGCATCTTTCAGAGATGTGTGATTTTCTCATAGAAAAAAAAGCTCACGATATTCTTCTGATTGACCTTAAAAAGGTAAATTCATATTTTGACATCTTCTTACTTGCCTCTGTAGGTTCGCCACTTCACCTAAGGACTCTTGCAAATGAGTTTCGTAAAAAATTCTATCCATTCTTCCCTAAGGGGGCTAGAGGATACTCAGGAAATGAACCAGACTCGGGATGGATGGTCTTGGATATGATTGATACGGTAGTACATCTATTTATGGAGGAGCAAAGAGAATTTTATAAATTGGAGCGTCTTTGGGGAGATGCAGATTTAATCTACTCTTCAAGTAAAGACCAAAAGAAAAAAGAGAAAAAACTATGAGCTTAGAAAAATACGAAATCAAAATCAAAGAACTCTTAGGGAAAATCGAGCATCCCTTGTACCAAAAAAATCTTATGGAGCTTGGAATGTTCTCAAGTCTCGAACAAATCGATGAGAAATTTCACTTATTGCTCAAGACATCAAATCCAGATCGAAAGATTCAAATTGAAATTGAAGCCCGAATACGAAAGTCATTTGCAAATGTCCCATCTTTTGTAGGCAAAGTAAAAATCAAGTTTGAAATCGATGAGAGCCTAAAAGAAAAAGAAGCAGTGAATCGTCGCCTCCCTGAAGTAGGGAAAATTATAGCGATTGCTTCGGGAAAAGGAGGTGTTGGCAAATCGACTGTTGCTGCGAATCTTGCAGTGAGCCTTGTACAAGAGGGAAAAAAGGTTGGACTCCTCGATGCTGACATCTATGGACCTTCATTAGGAAGTATGTTTGGTGTGAGCGGGAAGCTAGAGCTTTCGGGTGATGGGAAGAATAGTATTTATCCACATATAGCTCATGGAGTAAAAATGGTTTCTTTTTCTTTTCTCTTGGGAAAATCACAAGCTGTTGTGTGGAGGGGTCCTATGCTTGGGAAAGCAATTGAGCAGTTTCTCTTTCAAGTAGTATGGGGAGAGTTGGACTACTTAATTTTCGATCTCCCCCCGGGAACAGGGGATGTTCAGCTTTCCATGGCACAGTTGATTCAAGTAGACGGAGGAGTGATTGTGACTACCCCGCAAAATGTTGCCTTACAAGATGCAAGAAGGGCATCTCAAATGTTTCTAAATCTTAAAGTACCCATCTTGGGTGTCATCGAAAATATGTCACACTTTGTATGCCCATCTTGTGGAACCTCTTCTCATATCTTCTCCAAAAACGGAGGGAAGACCCTCGCAAGCGACATCAATGTCCCTTTTCTGGGATCCATTCCCCTGCAAGAAGAGATTATGGAGTCAGGAGAAAAGGGGCTTCCCTTCGTCCTAGATCAAAAAAGCAGTCCAACGGCAAAAGTCTGCCGTGAAATCTGCCAGCTCATCGCTTCTGCATCTCAAAAGAGCCAAGAAGCACAAAGAAGCTCCTAAAAGCTCTCCCTGAACAGTCTTATAGTCTTATATACCTGCAGGAAGAGATGAAAAACCTATCGGCTTTTCATCTCTTCCTCGACACAGGAAGTACCTACTCACATAAAAGGATAGCGTAAAAATAAACAGCTACCCTCTACCCAAGCATTTACTCTTTTAGTATCTTAAAGATCGTGTGGGCGAAGAGTAGAACGCTTGTTTTCTTTGGTACGAGCTACAGCATTTGTGAGTAACTCACAAACCTTTCGATTGAGTGCCTCTGCTGTATCACCTGAAACCATACATCCCTGATCCTTAATAAATGCTTTTACCTTGCTGATTACAACCAAGGTCTCTTTTGTATCTGCCATATTTCCTCCTATTGAGCATTGTAAGTCTTAGACTTGCATTTAAGTTATTATGTCCTCACTAATAGACGACATATGCCTTTGTCTCTTTCCTACCATAAAAAAGCAAGAAAAAATCTATTTTACACAAAATAAAATAAACGATCACTTTAAGACTCATTTTAGTCGATCCTTTTCATTTATAGGGAATTTGCCGTTCAAATTGAGTAGATTTCCTGAGAATTTCTAATTAACTTTGCTTCCTCTACTACGTGATTAGCTACCAAAAGATCGATAATGGAACAAGAGTGATCTCAAAAAATATAAAATTTTTTTCTACACTTCTGATGGGAACGATAGCTCTTTTTGTTTTTTCAAAAGAGCTTAGCGCGAATCCTCTGATTCATATTGAATCCATTCATAATGAGGGATACCCACAGATTTCCTTGAAAATCAGTGCAAGGAAACCTCATCCCTTATTCATAAGAACAAAAAAGAATCCAAAATTTTTCATCTACGAGATATACGATCAAAAAGAACATAAAATCCACTCCATTGATACACAAACCCTACAAAAAGAATCCAAGAGCCTTCACATTGTCTGGATACTAGATGCTACACTTTCCGTTCGTTCCAATAACTTTTATAAAGCAATGTCCTTTTCCAAAAAAATGCTAAACGGACTAGGCGAAAACGATAAGGTCGCTGTGTATAGTGCAAAAGAAGAGCCAAGCCTTCTTCTGGATTTTACACAAGATCGACAAGAGCTGGATAGAACTTTCACCAAACTCAAAAGAGATGGGAAGATCACACGATTATATGACGCAATCTATAGTGGACTTTATACTGCCCAAAGTGCTCTTCAAAGTGGTGACAAAAAAACTGCAAGAGAAAAACAAGCAGCTGTTGTCCTCTTAACGGATGGAAGGGAAGAAGCAAGCTATTTCAGTGATAACGACTGCTATGATCTCAGCTCTATAGGGAAGAAACTCAATATACCTGTCTATGTTTTAATTTTTAATGGGGATCATTCTTCCAAGTTTTCTCAAAAAAAAGATGATATCACAGCTCATCACCGTCGTCTCAAACGACTTTCATTCAAAACAGGAGGAGAATTTATTTCTCCTACGAATGATCCTACGAATGATCTATTAAGCTCAACTCTTCCAACAAGGCTTCGAAAGCTTTCCAAGCCACTTTACGAGATTAGATATACCTCCTCTTGCCTCTCTTGCTCAAAACCCGGTAAAAAGATCATCATTCGGACTGGTTTAGGGGGAGATTATTCTGCGATTGGTCATTTTCGGATCCCATGGACATATTTTTTGAGTGAGATGAAGCCCTTCGCACAACTTGCCGTTGGACTTGCCTTGATTCTGTGCTTCCTTCTTGTCGTACTTTTACTCTTCTATTGGAAGCGCTCCTATATGCAAAGCGAAAGTCCCCTTTCCTATCAAAAACCCGTTTCAACTTCCACTCCAACTCCCAAAGCAGAGGTTGTTGCAATTCCTTCCCCTTGGGTTCAGCCCCCTCCTCCTCAGGATACGGAAAGACCTCAAAAGAAGGAAAAGGAATATAATGAATATGAAGAACGAAGCAATATCCAAGACGATTTTTCTGACCTTTTTCCAGAGATAGGAGGAAATTCTGTTATGGAGGATGATCGAGTCCTTTATCTAAGGGAAAATAACTATCGCCTCCTTCAGCTCGCACTTCGAGAAGCACTCCCCTATAGAAAAGCAGCTCTTGTGATTCAAATCCCTTCTCCCGATAGGAGAAGCAAAGCACGAAGAAGAGTCTATGATCTTTTTCTGGACTCTACGATCATAGGGAGTGGAAGGTGGGCACACATCCCTGTTCGTGATCCAACCGCAAGCCCAGTTCATGCTAGAATTAAAAAAGTAGAACATCGATTCGTAATTTATGATCTATTAAGTGGTTCTGGAGTCTATCTCAATGATAGACGGATCCTTAGACCAAAAGCATTAAACCATGGCGATATCCTTCGCATCGGTCGCACCTATTATACATTCAAAGGAGCTAAATAAACGACACGGACGGTGTGCAAATTAGGTCTTATAAAATACCCCCTAGTTAGAGAGAAGAGACCACCTTAAAGCATCCAGTGAGGTGAAAGAACCAGACTCACCATACTGAATGACAATAGTAAATGCAAGACTGTTAGCATTATACGCATCGTTAATCGTTACGATGTTCTTAGTCTCCAGGGTGATTACAAGATTTCTTCCATCTCTAGCAAAGACACCATTGCTTATGAAATCTGAGGCTACGTAACCACTGCCGTCAAATTGCACGGTCATTGTATCTCCAGCCATATCATTGATTGTGTCTGTTCCATCTCCTTCGTTAAAGACATAAGTATCCTCGTCTTCGTCACCGCTGAGGATGTCATTACCCACTCCACCAGTGATTATGTCATTCCCAATATTTCCATTGATTGTGTCGTTTCCAGAGTCACCAAAGATTGTGTCATCACCCACTCCACCAGTGATTATGTCATTCCCAATATTTCCATTGATTGTGTCATCTCCCTTTCCACCATTGATTGTGTCGTTTCCAGAGTCACCAAAGATTGTGTCATCACCCACTCCACCAGTGATTATGTCATTCCCAATATTTCCATTGATTGTGTCATCTCCCTTTCCACCATTGATTGTATCATCGCCTTCTTCACCGCTGAGGATGTCATCTCCTCTTCCACCATTGATTGTATCAACATCTACACTCCCTGCAAGTATATCGTGGTTTGCCCCACCCGTTATAGTACCGCTTCCCGTTAGTGTTATTGACATTTCAAAATTGGGAGTTATAGGAGTAAATACCTCGTTAGTTTCACTGTAATGGAAATTGAAGGAGTGAAGAAGTTCTGGTGTTAGATAATAATCCTGAATCCTAAGATATTGTGAGTCACTGACCACTGTAATGAAAAGATCCGTTCCATCTTGAATAAAGGAAGCATCATCAATGGCACTAGCGGAGGAAGGGAAGTAGATATTGTTGCTTCCCTCAGTGTCAATCACAGTGTCCATTCCACTACTGCTAAAGATGTATGTGTCATCACCAGTCATGCCATTGAGGGTATTGTCTTCACTGTTTCCTGTCAAAGTATCATCATAAGACGAGCCGATGAGGTTTTCGATGTTAGAGAGAAGATCTCCTGCAGCATTGCCTCCTGTAGTTGGGTCAGCAGAAGATAGATCAACTTGGACAGAGTCACCAGAGTTTGCATAGCTTACAGTGTCTGCACCATCCCCACCGTTGAGGGTATCATCACCAGCACCGCCAGTGAGAATGTCATCACCAGCACCGCCAGTGAGAATGTTTGCTTCAGCGTTTCCTGTCAGGGTATCATCATAAGGCGAGCCGATGAGGTTTTCGATGCTAAGATATGTATCTCCCATAGCAAAGCCTGCGTTATTGGCTGAGTTTGCCAGATCTGCTGTAACCCCTGCCTCGCCTGCATTCTCGTAGCTAATTGTATTTGAGGCTTCATCTCCTACAAATGCCTCAGAATCAACAGTGGCTTGATAAGGAGTTATTCCAGTCACCTGAATTGAGACATCTTCCTCACCATTCTCACCATTCTCACCATTCGCACAAGCACCCAAAGATAGGATGACAAAGCACATCGTTAATAAACAAAATCGTTTTTTCATAATATTTCCCCCTCGTATTTTCTTTTTTAATCATCAGAATCTATCTGATAACCCATAAAATTAC
>JABABJ010000155.1 GCA_014238275.1 Leptospirales bacterium
GTTGGCTCAAGTCGCCAAGCTCTGATGCCGCCAGTGGCTCTGTTAGATTATTTTCGTCTGTAGCACTTGAGGATAGATTCATAACTCCTTCTTGGCTTGAATCAGGAGGATCGAGAGATTCCAAGGAACCTGGTGTTGTGAAGTCCATTGTATCTTCAAAATCTTCTTCTCTTTCTGGCAGTTCTTGATCTAGAGAGGGTGCTTCTGGAGCATCGAAATCTTCAGCAGCTAAAGGCTCCTTGTTATCTACTGCTTCTTGAGGGCTTCCTTCGGAATCTGATATGTCTTTCTGAGACTCTTCTTGTTCTTGATCTTCATTTTGTAAAATCTCTTTGAGATTAGCGAGATCAGTATGGTATTTCAAATCCATAGGAGAAAAAGAAAAATCAGATGATTTAGGGCTGAAATCTGAGAGAATTTCTTCTACCTGTTTCTGATCTTCAGAAGAAAGTGTGTGTTCCGATGCGGCTGGATCCATTAGACTGTTATTTCAATCTCATTTTATATTCTTTGATCTTAATGAAAGAAAAATTTATTTTCTCAAGAAGTATACCTAAAGTATCGACACAGATAGCTAGTAAAGGCTTAAAAAGTAAACAGGGCTGTTTGAATTATTTATAAGGGTTCCACACATAAACACCCTGCGTGCCTATTGTGTACAGAATGTATTTAGTGGTAAAATCGCCAAATACTTAGATAGCGAATTCTGCAAAAAAGAAGTGAGAAGTGTGTCTAAAATACTAGCAACTATTATAAAATTTTTTCGTCATATTGTATCGTATATTATACAGTTTATAGTTTGCCTCTGTTTTTTTTTAACATCTCCTCTCTACTCGGAAAACAAGGCAGGAAAATGGATTCAATCAAAGGAGCACAACTATCATTCAGCTTTAGGTGATTTAGAAAAAAAACGATTCACATCTTTTCCAATCTATACACCTTATCAGCTCCAAAATTTCCGTAAATCTTCTCGACCGATTTATGCAAAAATGATCCGTTCCCGAAGAGAAAAGCTCAAAGAAAAAGCAGTGCATGATGGGATTTTGTTTACCTACAAGAATTATCAGGCAAAGAAAGTGTATTTAGCAGGGGATTTTAATCATTGGTCACGGATTCAAATGAAACGAGGAAATTTTGGTGTGCATTATTTCTTTCTTTCCCTACAACAAAGTGATTCAGAAAAAAAGAAACAGCTTTACCGTTATAAATTCAACGTAGATAATATTTGGATAGAAGATCCTCTAAACCCTTATCACACAAATGGAAATTCGATTGGAAGAGTTTCCTTGTTTCATTTAGAAAAGATACCTGTAGAGCGAACAGTTTCATTTCGTATTTTGAAGCATAAAAGCCGAAATAGTGAGAAACTAGTTGAATTTTCTATTTATCTTCCAAAAGCAAAAAATCTTTTTCTTGTGGGAAATTTCAACAATTGGAATCCAGAACATGACTGGATGAAGCGAGGAGAAGATGGAATTTTTCGCCGTAAAGTTTGGCTTCCTCATGGTTCTTATATATACAAATATATTGCAGATGGAAAGTGGATCCTTGATACCTATAACCCTAATACACGGTTTTCTCCAACGATACAAGAGTTGTGTTCATTTATTGAAATTCTGTAAATTTTCATCGAAAAAACTCCTTAGTTGCTGGAAAAATCCTGTTTTTTTTCTAGTATTCTTTCTCCTTCCTTTAACTTGCAAAAAGGTGAAAGATAATCTTACTGAAAAAATTTCTCATCCTATAGAGGATATTCAATACATTTCGGGAAGTTTTGGTGAATACAGGCATTATGGTCGTTATCATAAGGGACTAGATTATAAGACTTTCAATATGCTTGGTTTTCCTATCAAAACACCTCTCAGGGCAATTGTAGAAAAAATACATGTTTCTCCATACGGTTATGGGAATGCTTTATTTCTTCGTTCATCAGAAGGAATTGGAATGACCTTTGCTCATTTGAATGATTTTGATTGTAAAATATCCGAATTAGAAAATCTTCGAAGATCCTTGGAATTACTTCAACACAAAAGAAGACAACTCCTACGTCTTTCTCCTTGGTTTTCTTTTTCCCAAAAAGAATGTATTGGACATAGTGGAGAAAGTGGTTCGGGAGCACCTCATCTTCACTTTGAGGTAGAAAAAGATCAGGTTTTTTATAATCCTCTTTTGATAAATGGATTAGAAGTAAAAGACCATAATGCACCTGTCCTAACAAACCTTTATATCTCATCTCAGGATACTTTTATAAAAATCCAGTTGAAAAAAGATAGAAGTTTGCGAGATTTATTTACACAAAAAGATTATTATCTTCCTGTTGGAAAACTCCCACGTTTTCGTACCAATGAAAAGATACAATTACTTATAGGTGTTTATGATACTATTGCTGCAAGAAATAAAAACGGTATATATTCTTTGCGTCTTTCTGCAAAAGGAATCAATCTTTTTAGCAAGAAGTTAGGAAAACTAAAAAAGAAAGATTTTTCCGAATCAGCGAAAGTTTATCAAACTTTCCTCACTCAAATTGGGAAGGAATATGTCTACTATCTGGGTGATTTTTTCCCAGTAGAGCTGGAAGGACTGTATCCGAATTTTACTTCTCGTCATAAGAGCCGTATTACTAGTCATACTAAAAAGCTTCCTCTTCAGATTTGTGCTGGAGATGCTTCTAAAAATATAGCATGTCTGAAACTAGCTCTTTTATATTCAAATCATCTTTATGAAGAAAGAAAAGAAACTGAATCACAACAAGAAAAAACTCCTCATTCCGAAACTCCTCATTCCGAAACTCCATATTCCGAAACTCCATATGCTAAAATTCTTTACCAAGAAAGAACGTCTCTTGAAGTGCACTCTGGGGAATGGCATATGAAATCATTCTTTCACCCAAGAAGCTTGCATCAGAATGGTTACATGAAACTTTGGGAGCTTGCAAAGATACCTATCAGGGCAAAAAAAGGTTTGAGAGAGCAAAAAGGAACTAGTAGTGAACTTTCTATTTTTAGTCAATCTGGTCCGGTTTTTGCTTTTCGAGGCAAGGGAATATACTACCGCGATAGAATCAATGTAGAAGCTATCTTTCCTTCTGTCAAGGGAGGAGCTCTTTATTACTTTAATGAGTCACTACAAAAATGGTCTATCATAGCCCTTCCCAAGAGAAAAAAGGATGGAAAATCTTTTTATAAATTCCAATGCTTTTGTAAGGGGATGATCACTCAACTACAAGATTTAGTACCACCACGAATTTACCCTGCTTTCTTATGGCAATCACAAGAACAATCACCTCAAAATATATCTCTTCATAAGATAGAAGGTGATAAGGAAACTGTTTCTTCGGAAAAGTTTACCCGCTGGTATCACATACAAGATAGAGAGAGTGGTTTTAATTCCTCTTTCCCGTCAGTTCACTTAGATGGGCAGAATATCTCATATAAATGGGATATTCCTCATGGATTACTGAAAATTTCTTTCCCAACACAGATTATCCCTAAAAGGGGTTCCGTTCTTTCCATTTGTGTTCGTGATCTGAGTGGCAATCAAGCCCCCTGTGTGTTTGAGTTTCTGAATTCTAGTAACTCTGAAGGCTCTTAATTTATATATCAGTGCTTTTCAACATCAATGAAAAATTGATATCGAAGAAAATATGAAAATATGAAAGAATGAAAGTATGGAGTGGAATGTTAAAGATTATAATGTTAATGCATCTTACGTTTCTGAGTACGGACAAGGTATTCTTGAATTACTCTCTCCTCAGCCAGAAGAATCTATTTTGGATCTAGGATGTGGAGATGGAAAATTAACTGAAAAAATATCTCTTAGCGGTTGCCATGTTATAGGAATTGACTCTAGCGAAGCCATGATCTGTGAGGCACAAAAACGTGGAATCGACGCAAAGGTAAGCAGTAGTGAAGAGATAGATTATCAAAATCAGTTCGATGCGGTGTTCTCCAATGCAGCCTTGCATTGGATGAAGGATGCAAATTCTGTTATTCGTAATGTGTATTGTTCCCTAAAGCCCGGTGGTCGGTTTTGTGCTGAACTTGGCGGTATAAATAATGTCAACACCATTGTAACTGAAATCTACACGCAACTGTCAAAAAGAAATCTTGATGGAGAACTCTATAATCCATGGTATTTCCCAGATAAGGAAGAGTACTGTATGAAACTAGTTAAAGCTGGTTTTGTTATTAAGTATGCAGAAATATTCAAGCGCCTAACTTTGCTTCCGACTGATGTCGCAGGTTGGTTGAAAACTTTTGCAAAGCCTTTTTTGCGGAATATTTCAAAAAACCAGCATGATGACTTTATTCAAAGTGTCATGATTGGAGTTGCAGATAAGTTGCAAAATGATCAGGGACAATGGTTTGCCGACTATGTTCGTCTGCGATTTATTGCAAAGAAAAAGGTCTTTTAATAATGAATTTTGATGATTAGCAAGATCTATAGTTGCTCTATGAGACCAAGATAAAGCTCGGTTAATTTCCCTTCGGCTTTTGCTGCTGCTTGAATGATATCTTGGATGGCAACAGGCTGTAGGTTATCTGGATCGCATTCATCTGTCAAAACAGAGATAGCACAACAAGGAAGATTCATATGGACAGATGCAATAACTTCTGGAACTGTAGACATCCCAACAGCATCCCCTCCGACCATTCTTAAAAACCTATATTCAGCCTTCGTCTCCAAACTTGGACCAGAGATACAAATGTAGACACCTTCTCGAAGAATGATTTTTTTTTCACTTGCTATCTTTAGAAGAAGAGCATTCAGTTGTGGAGAGTAAGGACAACTCATGTCAGGAAAGCGAGGTCCAAGGCTATGATTATTTTGCCCTCTCAGAGGATTCAAGGGGAGGAGATTAATATGATCAGTAAGAAGCATAAGCTCAGACTTTTTCCATTTTAGATTCATACACCCTGCAGCGTTTGATATTAGAAGATATTGTATTCCAAGTTTTTTCAGTACTCTCACAGGAAAAACAATTTGATCCATATTCCATCCTTCGTAGTAATGAAACCTTCCTTCCATAACAATAACATACTTATCAAAGATTGTACCATAATGAAGCTTTCCTGCATGAGCTTCAACTGTAGATGATACAAACCCGTGTATATTTTGATAATCTATTGAAAAAATAATATTCATCTCTTTCAGAAATTCTTTCCCTAGCCCTGTCCCTAAGATGATTCCTATTTCAGGATTATTGTGATCTAATATTCCTTTCTTACGTATAGACTTAGAGGCTTTTTGAAGTGAAGAATCATTATTTTGAAACAGATTTTTTATTTTCATTTCATACCTTATTTCTTAGCTAGTAGAGTAATTTTATTGGGAATTAACCCGCAACAGTGATTTGAGGGAAAGAGAATGTGCAATGAAAAAATCAAATGAAAAAATCAACTGGAAAAATCAATATGTTATTTAACACTATCAGGAAGTACCTTTTGGAGAAGAGAAAGCATATTGTTGCTGTACTCAGCTCGGATACCTGCACGAACATTTTTTGGTATTTCTTCATAGTCAACTCTATTTTGCTCTGGAAGTAAAACAGTGTTAATCCCAGCCATTCTTGCTGCTAACACTTTCTCTTTGATTCCCCCTACGGGAAGAACACTTCCTCGAAGTGAAATTTCTCCCGTCATTGCAAGATTATTATCGAGTTTTTTTTGAGAAAACAAGCTTGCAAGAGCAGAAAGGATTGTCACTCCAGCTGATGGTCCATCTTTAGGAATTGCTCCGCTAGGGACATGAATATGAATATCTGTTTTCTTGAAAATTTGAGGATCAATGTGAAGCTCATTACAATGCGACTTCAAAAAAGACAAAGCTGCGTGAGCTGATTCTTTCATTACATCTCCAAGCTGACCTGATAGTTTCAGTTCTCCTTTGCCTGAATACGAAGTTGTCTCGACAAAAAGAATATCACCTCCCATAGGAGTCCACGCCATCCCAACTGCAACTCCACATCTTTCTGTTGCTTCTTTTCGCTCAGGATGATAACGATATTTACCTAAAATTTTCAGAAGATCCTTTTCATTATATTTAAAAATAGGAAGATTCCTTTCGCTATTCTTTTCTAGTGACTTTGTTTTTATACTTGCCTTTGCCTTTGTTTTTGTTTTTGCAGGTTTTTGTGATTTTTTTTCCTCTGTTTCAATTAGAGTTCTTACTGAATAGCGTACCAATGCTTCCAGATTTCTTTTGAGATTACGAACACCAGCTTCTTTCGTATAGTGAATAATAATCTTATGAATAAGATTTCTCTCCAGTTCAATTTGAGTCTTGTTTAACTTCATTTCTTTTATGATTTTAGGAAGGAGATGTTTCATTGCAATAATCTCTTTTTCCGCTACTGTGTATCCAGATATATGAATCACTTCCATTCTATCCAAAAGGGGAGCAGGTATTGTATCTGGTTGATTAGCTGTACAAATAAAAAGTACTCTATTAAGGTTGTAAGGCTCTCCTAGATAGTGATCTTCAAAAGCATGGTTTTGTTCTGGATCTAGAACCTCCAGCAGGGCAGATGCAGGATCTCCATTATATGAGTTACCCATTTTATCAATTTCATCTAAAAGGAAAACAGGATCTCTAGTTTGTGCCTTTTTGATTGCTGTTAAAATTTTCCCAGGAAGGGCTCCTACATAAGTTCTCCTATGCCCACGTATACCAGCTTCATCTCTGATTCCACCCAGAGAAGATCTCACTAATGGTCTCTGAAGAACTTTAGCGATAGATCCTGCTAAGGAAGTTTTACCGACACCAGGAGGCCCAATCAAACAAAGGATCATTGGGCGAGAAGAAGCTGTTTGCTTTTCTACGGCAAGAAATTCTAAGATCCGCTCTTTTACATTCTTTAGACCTTCATGTTCTTTTGTGAGAATCCTTGAAGCTCTTTGCATTGAAATTTCTTTTAGACTTGGATCTTCCCATGGAAGCTCAAGAATTAGTCCGATCCAATTCCGAATTTGAAGGGCTTCCATTCCTCCTCCTTGCATGCTTTCTTGCATTCTTTTCATGCGAACCATCTCTTTTTGTACTGATTTCCGAATAGCTTTAGGAAGGTATTTTTTTTCTAGTTGTTGCTCCAAATCATTGTCTTCTTCGTCTTTATCTCCAAGTTCTTTGCGTATCGTTTCTAGTTGCTTTCTAAGATAGAATTCTTTTTGAATTTTGGAGGCATCTTCTTCTATTTTATTATGAACTGTTTGTGCTAATTTCAGCTCTCCTATTTCGGTTTTAATCTTTTCTGAAAGGATTTTGATTTTTTTAGATACTCTTCCAATAGAGAGAAACTTGATTCTTTCTGTAATTTCCCTTTGTGAAAAGAAAATGATTTGGTTTGCAAGACTACTTGCATTTTCTAAGCGACGGACAAAAGCAATAATTTCATCAGGGATATTTGGATGGTTTTTTATATAATAAATTACCATTTCTTGAAATTCTCTAAGCATTTTTTTCTTTACATCATGGATCTCTGGAATAGGAGAAATACATCCCTTTAGATAAGGTTTTTTTTCAATAATACTGTGAAGCTTAATCTTTTGGATACCCTGAAGGATAATCTGATAGCCTCCTTCTCCCATGGAGACAACTCGATGAATCTCTGCGAGAGTTCCAATAGGATACATTTGTTCCACATCTGCAATTTTTTCCTGAGGAGAATACTGTGTAAAAAGAGCAATGAAAAAGCCCGGTTTACATTCTGTCTCGACTAGTTTCAGGGAATCGTTTCTGCCTACAAGTATTGGCAAAAGGATACCTGGCATTAAAACTGCATTCTTCAGGGGAATGATTGGGACCTTTTGAGGAACTTCTTCAAAAGGTATCTCCGTTATATTATGATCGCTGTATCGTAATTTTCCTATCATTTTGTTCACCTCACTGTTAGTTTAGACATAAAAAGTTGATTTAACAGACATTTTATTCTTTATTTCATCAAAAAAATTTATAAACTTATAAATAAAAATATCTGATCTTTAACGCATTATATACCTTGACGTGAGACAAATTATCAGAAATCCCCCAATTTTTGGGATTCCTACCATAATATATATAACAAATATACACAATACATCTAGCAATAGCGATATAATATACTGTTTTCTAGCTTTGAGGACTTATTTAATACTTGCTTCATCCTTTCCCTTTTGCATTTTTGCTTTTTGTCTTTGAATACGTTTTACAATATAAGTAGTTCCAAAGTAACCTCCTAAAGCAAGAGGATATCCAATAATAAATCCCCCTAAGAACATTGGTAGTCCCAGATGCAAGATTAGAGATTTTATCCAAACAACCACTCCATCCCACAAACCAGTTTCAGATGAAAATGTAAAAGCCTTTTCAAAAAGATCTTGATGTGAGGCTGGAACAGGATAGTTTATAAGAGACAAAAACCAGCTGCCACATAAAAAAAATGCTAGATAGAGAGGTGCAATAGTAAGAGGGTTTGTAATCCACAGAAAGGAGATAGCGAGAAGTAAATGAAAATGGATTCCTAGAAGCCGAAATAGAAACCAGTTGAGCAATACAATAGGAAACTGTATTCCCATGAGAGGAGTCATTGCCCAAAGAATCCCCAAAAAAGAGCTAAGTCCAAACTCATTAGGAACATTTTTCCCGGGACCTCGAAGATGCCTCGAAAAAAAGGTATGGACGAGAGAAGAAAGTATTTTACGCAACTTTATTAGAAGCACTCTCTAGCCTTCATCTGTTACTCATCTGTCCCTAGAAATAAAGATAAAAAACAAACAAAATGAATTTTACTTCTCTTTATTTCCGAAAGCTTTCAAAAACTCAATCGGAATAGGGAAGATAGTCGTAGAGTTCTTATCAGAAGCAACTTCGGAAAGTGTCTGGAGAAATCGGAGGTGTATTGCAACAGGGTGTTTTCCAATTTCTTCTGCCGCTTCAGCTATCTTTTTCGATGCTTGTTGCTCTCCCTCAGCACTAATGATTTTAGCACGACGTTCCCTCTCAGCTTCTGCCTGTTTTGCCATAGCACGCTGCATATTTTCAGGCATATCCACATGTTTTACTTCAACCATAGAAACCTTGATTCCCCACGCATCCGTAGAACGATCAATCACACTTTGAAGCTTGTCGTTAATCATTTCACGTTTGGATAGTATCTCGTCTAAGTCCATTTCTCCTGTCACTGAACGGAGGGTCGTTTGAGCTAGTTGTGAGGTAGCATAAAAATAGTCCTCTACTTCAATTACTGCCCTATCTGCTTGCATGACTCGAAAATAAATTACTGCATTTACCTTGATTGATACAGTATCCTTTGTGATAACGTCTTGGGATGGAACATCCATTGCGACAAGTCTCGTACTAATTTTAACCATCTTATCTACGAAAGGGATGAGAAGAATCAGACCAGGACCCTTTACTGAGAGAAATCGTCCTAGCCGAAATACAACCGCCCGTTCATATTCCCTAAGCACTTTAACAGCACTGGAAAGGAAAAGGATAGCAAGAGCAATAAGTAAACTAGCAGAATAAGTCATAAAAAAAACCTCAAATTAAAATCAATTCAAACCTCTTTATAAAAAAGAAACCAAAAATACAAGTAGAGAAGTTTTGTTCATTCATAAAAAAAACACTCTTAAGCACAGCCTGTCTTAGGAAAATATCCCCAAGAGAAGCTGTTCTCCTTTTATTTGTACCTTCATTTATAAGGATTCAAGCCATCTTTCTCGACCCCTTCTTTTTCGGTAACACTTTTTTCTAATTCCACGGGCTCAACGAATAAAATTAATCCGTCGTGATCGACGACTCGAACCTCTGTTTCGCGAGGGATAACAGAAGAACTACGGCAACGAGCCTGCCAAATTTCGCTATGTATGTGAATATTTCCTGAGTTTAGGGTTATCTCCGAGATAGATCTTCCTGTCTCTTGCATTAATTTAGCAAAGCCACTCATTGGCTTTGCACCCTGACTTTTAGTTGCAAAATAAACTAAGAAGAAACATATAATACCTGTCAATGAGCTTACTACTAGAACAAAGGTAAGAGAAAGATCTGCAAAAGCACTCCCACTTCGTGCAAGCATGAGAGAACCTAATATCATTGTAGCAATTCCTCCCAGAGAAAGAAGACCGTAGCTGATCACAAATATCTCTAATACAAAAAAGATAAAAGAAAGCCCGATTAGCAATAATCCTGTATAGTCAAGAGGAAGAGTTTGAACTGCATAGAGACCAAGTATCAGGCAGACAGATCCAATAGCACCTGGGAAAATAGCGCCTGGATTCTGAATTTCTGCAATAAGACCGATCATTCCAATCATCATCAAAATCATCGCGAGGGCAGGATTAGAAATAAGATCTAAAATGCGGTTTCTAAAATCGTGTTTAATAACAATAAACTCTGCACCCTTTAGGTTGAGTTGAATCCTGCCTGAAGACATTCGGACTTTCCGTCCATGTGCTAGACGGATCATTTCTTCCTCACTAGATGCAAGTAAATCAACAGCCTGAATCTTAACAGCCTCATTGGAGGTGAGATTGGAAGCACGAGTAATCGTATTTTCTCCGAATTTTACATTTCTTCCGTGGAACTGAGCAAGGCTTCGAATTTGTGATCGTGTATGGTTCAGAATTTTCCGTTTCATATTGAGAGAATCATCCGACCCTGCTGTCTCTGGTATCCTGTCGCCGTCCTTCTTTCCCTTTCCTCCCCCCGTTCCTACAGATACAGGAGTGGCAGAACCAATATTCGTTGCGGGAGCCATTGCCGTAAGATGTGACGCATACATGAGAAAAACACCTGCTGAACCACAAGAAGCTCCTGGTGGAGATACATAAGTCAAGACAGGGACCTTTGATGCGAGTATTTTTCGTATCATAACATCCATAGAAGAAACAAGCCCTCCCGGTGTATCCAGAATGAGAAGGAGAGCTGTTGCTTTCTTGGATTCAGCTTGTTCAATAGCTGAACTCAGGGTTTCCATTGCTGAGGGTGTAATTGGTCCTTTAATAGAAGTCCGATAAATTTGTGGTTTTTGAGCAGAGTCTGATTGAGAAGGTTTCTTTTCAGACTGACTTTGGACTGTTTTAGGAGATTCTTCTGTCTTTTTTTGTGCAGGGGTAGTCTTGTCTGGACTGCAATATGGTAGAACAAGAAGAAAGCCTAGGGAAAGTATACAGTTTCGAGCCAGACAAGCTATCGGATATTTCGTTTGGATTTTCATATCTCATGCCTCTAGTGACCAATGTATAAATTACTTGTGTTAACGTCAAATAGTTTAAAGATAGGGATTAGAGTGTTTGGTACAAAACATACAGTGTGTCTCCTAGTGCAAGGAATTTTTAAAAAAAGTATTTTTTGCTTGAATAAGTGATTCGAGTAACAGAACGATGACTGCCATCAATATTTATGGTGTACGACTTGACACCATAGGCAAGGGCAAGGTAGGCGTAATTAGTCTATGAACAGAAGTGCCCGTCCTATCTTAGCAGCAACTCACCTTTTATCATCCAAGTGGCTTTATCCTTACCCATCTATCTTTTTCGCCATATCTTCCACTACATTCACTGCTGGACTGATATTCAAATTTTGGTCCTTGGGAATCAAACCCGTATTCGGATCTGCGAAAATGATA
>JABABJ010000132.1 GCA_014238275.1 Leptospirales bacterium
TATGGGAAGGAGCTCTTTATCTGAAATCATATATTATGAAAAAGGGAATGATAGATATCTTTGTCTATCTCAATTATCGTATCCTAAGTATTCATTAGCTTTTGCAAAAACCATAGAAATTCTACTTGACAAATTTCCTTCATTGAGAGGGGATCATCACTATTGTGTTTATCGCTCGATTTTTTTTGTTTCCCCTACTTATCTCTTTTCCCCTTGCTTTATTTCAATGCAAGGAAAGCCAGTCTTCGTTCCTTGCAAGAATTTCTAAAATGCTTGAAGAAGAGAAGCAAGTAGATGCTAAATTGATGCTCAAAGAACAGCTTCTGAAGATTACTCGTAAACATTCTGATACTATTTCCTCTGGTAATAGAATAGGAAAATTCAGAATATCTCTTGATGGAAGAACTTTATTTTGGCTTCAAGCTAAAAAACTTCACTACTATAAAGACAAAAAAAAAGAGAGCTTTTCTATACCTTTTCAAGGGAACCCTATATCTCTGAATCCTTCTTGGAGTGGACGCTATATTGCTATTCTTTTTCAACGCAAAGACAAATGTATACCTGAGGTCATTTCTGTTGAACAAAAAAAAGTAGTCAAGAAAATCCTTCCCGTATTGGAGTGTGGGCATGTTCCTTCTGTCAGCGATGATGGGAGCTTTTTCTCATATGCGAAAAAAGGAAGTATTCACCATATAGTGCTGGATCAATCTTTAAAGAAAAATCCTCTTCCTCTTGCTTCGAAACATTTTGTTCCTAAGTACAAAACTATTCAAAACAATTTTCATCTTTATTCTTATGGAGAAAACTCAATTCTAATTTTATTTGGAAGTGCTGGATATTATCAGTTTTATCGATATGACGTGAAAGGAGAGAGGTTCCAAAAGCATCCAAAGGCATTGGCAAGCTATCGTATTTTCCCTTCTTTTCATCCTGATAGCTCAGATAAAATGCCTTCTCCTGAACTATTAAAATATCCTAAGGAGAAGATTAGATATAAGCTATATTTAGCAGATGCCTTCGTCTATAGTGGTGATACGGGAAGACATAAGATTCATCCAATCCGTTTTCAAGATGGATTTACCATAGGCTCTGGATTTAGTTGTCGTCCAGCAACGGATTTAGGGTTTATACCATCTCAGAGTGTATTTTTAGCGTTAATAAGGGATCAACTTTATTGGATTGATCCCGTCCAGAATAAAAAATGGACTTTCCCTCTTCCTATCCATCAGATGATTACCTTTCAAGGTGGATTTGTATATACAGACCTCTCGGATCGTATGTATGTTCGGAAAAAACCTTTTTCTCAATATGAAATAGATTTAATATCGCTCTACAATACGATAGAGAAGAAATCGAGCTTGTAGATGAATCTAACGCAGAAAACTCAAAAGATTTTTTTTACATTCTGCTCATCTGGGCTGATATTGGCTTTTTTCTTCTCTTGCTCTCTCCGACACCCCAAGCAGAAGGGAGTCGTTCGATTTTATAACTCTATCCCAGAGAACTGCAAGACAGTGAAAGGATTAAAGCAAAAGCAAGTTATTCCTGTTTACACAGAAAAACAGTTGCGAGATCATTATAACATTACTTTCTTGGTTCGATTCAATGATGATGAAAGCCCATCCCTCTATGGTGCCTTATATCATCAGGATCAAGAAAAGAACTTATATTGCATGGCTCTTAGGAAGGGAAAGTTTGCTGTTTTTTCTGACTCTACTGTTGGAAGAAGACGTAATGTGATTCAAGAGGTTTGCTATCCCATTCGAGAATGTCGCTAGCTAGGGTCATTAACGATATCATTTTAGTAAGAAATTTCACGTAATATCCCAACTCCATATTTTTGAAACAACTGTGGCTAGTTTCTTTGATCTTTCTTCGATGGTTTCTGCATTCCATGTTTTTTCCTCATAGTTCTTTAGCAAGTCCTTAGAAAGGCCTGTATTGGGCTCATATTTTTCTAGCTTTTTGGAGAATATATCGTTTTGCGATGCACTGTTACGCTTCCCTCCGACCAGCATCAAATTGCCTATGGTGTTCAATCGACTATCTAATACTTGAGTGTAACGAGGATCATCTTGGTACTCCTTAGATAAATATTCTTTCCATTCTTTATTTTTGTCAAATGATTGAGGTAGAATATGCTCCTTTGTGTTTACGTAAGCATAATCAGGATATTCACCTCGCATAGTTTTATCAACAATATACTTATCTATCTCTTCGAGTACGGTTTCTCCAAGTGGATTAGCGTAAAAATCAACAGAGATCAGCCTATCTCGAAGGGCTTCGTCTGTCACAAATAGCTCTTTGTCTCTTAGGATTTCTTTGATTTTTTCTACTTTATCACTATTGTCTTTTATGTGTTCCCATAATCTGGGGAAAAGGACATTATCTAATGTTGTTTTAAGACCAGCTAGACTTCTTCTAACTAAAAATACATAAACACATTGTAATATTTGCAACAGTTCAGGAAGGAAATCAGGTTTTTCTTTCCATTCTTTGAGTAAGGGCATCAGAAAAGTAAGGCTAGTATATATCTTTAGCTTGTCTATTTTCTGCAATATAGAAATTAGGTCTTTGTTTTCAATGCCATACTCTCTTGGTGCAATGGCCTCTTGAA
>JABABJ010000145.1 GCA_014238275.1 Leptospirales bacterium
CATTTCACTCCTAGATAATGGTCTTATATTTCTTATTTCTTGCTCGCTCATTGTAATCAATTCGCTTGCAGTAATTATTTGCACTTTGTCATATTCTAAAATAGTATAATTAGGAATTTTTATTTTCAGTTTTCCTTTTCTCCTTGCAACTTTCTCCATCTCTTCAGTAGGTTCTGCTTCCATTATTAAAATCCCCATATCTCCTTTTTTATCGTCCATCGTTCCAATCAATTCTCTAACCATCTCTGGATTTCTTTGCTTTCCTGTTTTTACAGAGAAAATCAAATCTCCCCAATGTTCTTTGCCTTCTTCTTCTCCAAGATAAATTTGCAATTTTCCATCTACGCCCCCATCTCCAGTATGCACTGGGCTAGGAATACCACCTATTCTACTCACTAGAAAATCTTGCTTTTGAAATGGGTCAAAACTATCATATTCATCTCTTGTTTCTGGATTTCCATCAAATTCTCTATACTCTACGCTTTTTATTTTATCTTTTTTAGTGCCAATTCTACTTTTTATTATATTTATAGCTACAATACTTATATCAATTCCAATCCATTTACGCTTTAATCTCAAAGCAGAGGCAACCGCTGTTCCGCAACCACAAAAAGGGTCTAGCACTATATCCCCCTCATTACTACTTGCTTTGATTATTCTATCTAATAACGCTTCTGGTTTTTGTGTTGGGTATCCTTGTATTTCTGGAGAATTAACTATCGTTTGGAAATTTGCTATATCATTCCAAACATCAGTTATTGCTACCCCTTTAGAGTCATCTAAATAAATACGCCTTTCTTTTGTTATTACTTTATATTGCCTACCATTCTCATCAAATTTACTAAATCGTTTTAATTGCTTTTCATCATAATCACGATAGGGTTTATTGAATTTAACTTTTTTTGTTTTTGAGTAATACAAAATAACATCGTGTCCCCTTACATAATTTGAAACCAAAGATTTAAAACCAGAGGATGCACTCATCGTCCAAGTTATATCTCTTCTAAAATTTTCATCCCCAAAAATTCCATCCATTATAACTTTGATGTAATGGCTAGCAGTAGGGTCACAATGATAGTAAATACTTCCTGTTTCTTTGAGTATTTGATGGCATAATACTAGACGCTCTGCCATATAGATAAGATAAGCTAAAAGACTATTGTGCTTTGATAACTTACTCAAAGAATCTAGCATTGCCTTTAAAAATATCTTTACCTCATCTGACACATCGCTTTTTTCTAAATACTCTTGAAATCCTTCCAACATATCTTGCGTTTCTTTACCATAATTCCAAGCATCACTAAATGCTTTTTCTTGCGATGTTACTCCGCCCCTACCTTTATAGAAAACATTATAAATTCTATCACTCTTAAAAGGCGGGTCTAGGTATATCAAATCTACAGAAACATCTTTTTCTATTAGTCTTTGAAGTGCTTCTTTGCAATCAGCACGATAGAGTATATTCTTCCCTTTTACTTTTCCGTCTATTTTCATTTTGAATTATCTGTAAGTTTAAAATACTTCAAACAATCAAAAAATATACCTATTCTGCTATAAGCTGGTTATAGGTAAGTCTTTTTCTTTTTA
>JABABJ010000115.1 GCA_014238275.1 Leptospirales bacterium
GGTTCTACAGATACCACAGATACTACAGATACCACAGATACTACAGATACTACAGATACTACAGATACTACAGATACTACAGATACTACAGATACTACAGATACTACAGATACTACAGATACTACAGATACTACAGCAGCAAATTGTAGCCAATTCGTAGAAGATGGCTGTAGCTTATCTGAGGCAAATCATGGTGACAGTGATGTTGCTGGTGAATGTGTAACTGGCTATACGGGTGCCTGTAGCTTTACTTGCGATGATGGAATGTGGACAGAAGATTCAAATTCGTGTTTTGCCCAGTGTCTTGATAACCCTAATATGAGCAATTGTGTCTTAGCTGAGACCAATCATGATGAGAGTGCTGGTGAATGTGTAACTGGCTATACGGGTGCCTGTAGCTTTACTTGCGGTGATGGAATGTGGACAGAAGATTCAAATTCATGTCTTCTTGATACTGATGGCGACGATAGCCCCGACACATCAGATGTAGATAACGACGGGAACGGACTGATAGAGATAACTACAGCAGCTATGCTGGATAATATGCGTTACAATCCTGCCGGTACTAGCTATGATGACGAACAAGATGATAGTCCGACTACTGATGCTCCTGATGCAGACGAAGGAGATAAGACTGGTTGTGGAGGTCAAGGGGGCATCACGGTGTGCAATGGCTATGAGTTAAGCAATGACATAACCCTGACGGAAAACTGGATTCCCATAGGAGCTACTTTTACTGGTACCTTTGACGGGAAAGGCTATTCAATCAGTGGGATCACAATTTCAAGCAATAATCAGTATGTGGGCTTTTTTAATCAAGTAAGCGGTACTGTTCGCAATACCCATCTGAGAGGAATGACAGGTGTCACAAATACAAACACGAATCCTACACTTTCTGTCGGTTCTCTTGTAGGCTATCTTAGGGAAAGAGGTAATGTATGGTCTTCATCCTCTACCCTATCCGTTACTATTAATGCTAATAATACGAGCCTGACGTTTTTCCGTGGTCTTGGTGGTCTTGTAGGCCGTAATGAAGGCACCATCCGAAATAGCTATGCTACTGGAGGTATCAGCAGTAGTGGGAATAATTCTCAGTATAACCTAGCAGGCGGTCTTGTGGGGCTAAATGCAGGCACCATCCGAAATAGTTATGCTGCCGTTGGGACGGTCAATTCAGGTAATGGGGCGAATGACCGAGCAGGTGGTCTTGTGGGGCTAAATCTAAATACAGGCACCATCCGAAACAGCTATTCTACTGGTAATATTGATGGTGCTGGTGGTTATGACTATGGTGGTGGTCTTGTGGGGGAATATCGTGGTAGCAACATCGATACACATACGCAGAGAAGCTACAGGAACAGCGGTATAAGCATCTCAAACATAAATGTTCAGAATGCCATAGGTATCTCCAGGTCTGTGACACAGCTACAAGCTGGCACGAACATAGCACCTGATAACTCTCCTTCATGCTTAGCTGCTGGCGGGACATTTGCGGATGGAGTCTGTACGGGTGGGCATTACGATGACTGGTCGACCAATGACTGGGTTTTTGGTACAAGTTCTCAATATCCCGCCTTGCATTCGTACAAGACGGATGGTAGCCAAGGAGACTTGCTTTGTGGTCAGCCATCACCTCGTTCACAGTGCCCTCCTTAGGTCTTATAAAACCTAGATAGAGCTACTCATCTGGAGGAGTTCTTGAGCGGCTTTGCTAAGTTCATGAAAGCTATGATAGTGCTTTGTTGGAGGAAGCATTTTGAGTATTTCTTTTCCATACGCCCTACTCTGGAGACGTGGATCCAGAAGAGCGATGACCCCACGATCTTCTGAGCTTCGAATCAATCTTCCAAAACCTTGGCGAAGACTGAGAACAGCCTGAGGAAGTTGAATTGTATAAAATGGATTTCTCCCTGAGTCTTTTTCCAAGTCGATTCTTCCTGCAAGAATGGGCTCATCTGGCACACGAAAAGGTATTCTAGTTACGATGACCATTCTCAACTGTTCTCCAGGTATATCGATCCCTTGCCAGAATGTTGCTAGCCCAAGAATCACAGCAGATCGATCCTTACGAAAGGCTCTTAAGGCCTTGTCAGGACCAAGCTCAACCTGACTCAAGAGGGTATATCTTTTGTTTATGGATGTAGAAGAGTCCTTAGCTAAAAGAAGATGGACTTTCTGGAGGCTTCGAGAAGATGTGAAAAGTACAAAGGCACCACCACCACTCAGCTCCAAAAGACGACGTATTTCTGTCGCTAGTCCCTGATGATAGATATCGTCCGAGGCAGAGGGGTCTCCGACTTCCTTCGATACATACACAAGGCATTGCTTTCTATAATCAAAAGAAGAAGCTATTTTGATACAGTGAGTCCTATTTACAGAAAAATCGTGCTCTAATGATTCTTCGGCATGTTCAGATCGCACATCACCCTCTTCTTGTTCTTCTGTTTCAAAGCCGATCTCTTTTCTGAAGTATTCAAAGGGACGCGAAGAAGATGCTGTTAGTGTTGCTGATGTAAAGACGACAGAGCTCAAGGGTTCTATCACTCTTTCTCGAATGAGCTTTCCTGCTGAGAGAGGAGCACAAAAGATTTTGAGTTCTTTGTGTCCTTTCGTTTGGATCCTTTCCACCCATACGATCCCATCTACCTCTTTTTGTGCAAGTAACTTTTCTAGGAGGATGCGAAATTTCTGGAAACGAGTAAGACGAGCCTGTAGTTGAAGCTGTGCAAGGCTTTTTGCTATAGCAAGTTCGGAATGGAGCTTGAGTTGAGATTCTTCTAAATTCATTTCTTGTTCTAGTTTACGGCGTATATCATCCTCCAGTTTTTCAAGTATGGAAAGAAGATGAAACCCAGACTGAAGGCTAAGCTCTGTTTGAATTCTTTCCCGATTCCTTTCAGTGGTAAAAACAGCAGCCAAAAGTTCTCGTTGGAATTGCTCAAGAATTTTCAGTGTTTCCTTATTGTCCTTTTCTTCTCTGAGTAATGATTCACATTCCCTTAAACTCCCATTAAGAGTAAAGGTTTTTTGGAATATTTCAGGAAAATGATGGGCTTCATCAATCACAAGAGAAGTAAACTCAGGAAGAAGTTTTGAATCCAAAAAGAAATGGCTTGCTAAGAGGCTGTGGTTTACAATCAAAATGCGTGCATCCTGCCAGCGCCTCCTAGCTACAAAATAAGGGGATATAGAAAAAGAAGGGCATCTACTTCCCAAACAATCGAGAGGTTCCCTTCTGATTTTCTCCCAGAAAGAATTGCTTAATGGTCCATCATATTCTTGGCGAAGACCTGTCGAAGATTTACTCTCCCAAGAGAGAAACTGTTCAAGATGAGTCGACATATAAGGATCAATGGAAGAACCATTCATAATGGTTTCTTGCAGTCTTCTCTTACATACGAAATTACCTGCACCAAAGCAAATCTCGGCAGGTATCTTGACACCAAGGAGTTGTTCTGCCGTCTTGAGATCCTTTGCAAAGATTTGTTGCTGAAGAGATTTTGTCTCGGTAGAAATGACAACACGTTTGTTATTTTTTTCTGCAAATACAAAAAGAGGAAGGAGATAAGCGATTGTCTTTCCAGAACCAGTCCCAGCCTCTGCTAGTAAAATCTCTTCGTCATTGAGTGCTTGGTGAACAGCCTGTGCTGTTCTTTCTTGTTGTGGGCGAAATTGATATTGAGGCCAAAGTCTTTCAAGTTTTTGGCTAGCTGTCTTGTTGGTGGTATGAAAAGAAGAAGCAAGCTCCCAGAGAATACTTTGTGATAAATGATTTTGTGTTGTACTTTGGGTGGATTTCGAGGATCTTTTTTTCTTTTGAGTCTGCTTTGCTGGATTCTTTTGCTTGGCTTTGCGAGTAGCCTGTTTTTTGGTTGTTTTTTTCGTCATCGTTTAAGGAAATACTACACCATCGAATGAATTTTTACTGTCAAGTATTTTATGAGTTTAATTTATCAAGATGATAAATATTTCAAAGTAAATATTTCAAAAATAAAATTGGCAAAAAAATCGATTTCCTATTCCTTCTTATCAGCAAAATACTTCTAACAGCAATGTCACTTTCTCCTACTCCCCTTACACCTTTGCTCTACTCCTACCTTTTATCGAACTCTGTTCGAGAACCTTCCTTATTCAAGGAGCTGAGGGATGAATCCTCTCAAGACAAGCATTCAGATATGCAAATCTCTCCAGATCAAGGGCAGTTCCTTTCCTTTCTTATACGGCTCATTGGAGCTAAGAAATGTATTGAGATAGGAGTATATATGGGCTACAGCTCCCTGTGGATAGCTACTTCGATTCCAAACGACGGCAAGTTAATCGCATGCGACATCAATGCAGAGTGGTCAAAAACAGCTCTTCGCTACTGGGAAAGAGCTGGTGTAGCTCCAAAGGTTACTCTTCAACTTCAGCCTGCCTCTCAGATGCTTAATGGGCTTCTTTGTGATGAGTCAAATCACAATAGCTTTGACTTTGCTTTCATTGATGCAGACAAAATAGGCTATGAATCCTATTACGAAGACTGTCTCAAGCTCATACGCCCTAATGGAGGACTTCTTGTTTTTGATAATACTCTTTGGTTTGGAAACCCAGCTCGCCCAGAAATCCAAGATGAATCCACAGAAGCAATCCGTAAATTCAATACAAAGCTACACCATGACCCACGAATTGATTTAGCAATGCTTTCTATAGGAGATGGGCTAACATTGGCACGAAAAAAAGATACAGATATTTCACCTAAAAAAAGGTGAGATGAAAAATTGTTTACTTCTATTTTCCAGAGAGGGAGCACCGCGGTTCCGCCACATTTTATAAGACCTAAGTCATGCCCTCCGTGGCACGACTTAGGGACGCCAAAACAAGGAAACCTTGTTTTGGCTCACATTTTCGGAGCTTCCTTTCACGAGAGGGAGGACCGCACCTCCCTCTCGTGGCTCTCCCCGCGCCCTCGGCGACGCAGATAAGACCTAAGTTGCACCCTCCGTGGTGCAACTTAGGGGACGCCAAAACAAGGTTTCCTTGTTTTGGCTCACATTTTCGGAGCTTCATGGCTCCGAAAA
>JABABJ010000147.1 GCA_014238275.1 Leptospirales bacterium
ATGTAAAATAGAGATTTTCACTTTGAACATGAGATACAATCGTTTCTGAGTTTGTTGTATAGACGATATAAATCATAATCACAAGAGAAGCTGTAATCATCATTATATTATCAATGAGAGGAAGAGTATATCCATCGATAGATTTACGCATCTTTTTTCCTGTTTGAATCAAAATGAGTACATCATCACGGCGTTTAGCTAAAGCGATAAATAAAGCCAAGAGAAAAGTCATGATAATAATCCACATGGAAAGGTCTATCTGGGCAACAGTGGAACCAACAAAGAGGCGAAGAACAAAACCAATCGATACGATAGTCACATCTAATATAGAAATATACTTGAGATACAAGCTATACAAGGTATTTGATGCAATATATCCCCCTAGGACAGCTAAGGTGATCCAAGAAAGAGTCATTGTCATAGAAATCCCTATGATAACTAAGACAATAGCTAAAATAAGAGCTGTTTGAGGAGATACAGAGCCCGATGCCAAAGGGCGATTTTTTTTCTTGGGATGTATACGATCTTCGTTCATATCTCGATAGTCGTTCAGGATATAAATAGCACTTGCACAGAGAGAAAAAGCAACAAAGGAAAGGAAGGTATCAATGAGGACGCTTGTATGGAATATTTGACCTGAAAAAAACAACGGCATGAAAATGAAAACATTTTTGACATATTGCACAGGGCGCATTAGTCTAAAAATATCTCTTATTTTTTTCATTGTTCCACCCTTATATTTCTGCAAAGAAAATAAGATACCATAATTTTATTAAGTATCGAATAAGCAATCATTTCCTCAAATTTCAGCACAGGACTTTGTCAAGAACTCTGCAAAGTCAAATCCAAATTAGGACAAATAGAAAAATATTAAATATTTAGAATTAGAGTGCCATCCTCTATATGGATAATATACGGATAATTTTGTCCTAATTGCTTTGAGCAAATTTTTTCCACTTATCCTGTTTTTTTGTTGACAGACCACGAAAAATTTGTGTACTTGACAGGGTCGGTGTTATTGTACTATCTGTGTTGCTTTAGGATTGGTATATAGGTCTAGCCTTGATTTTGCAGTCTGTGCTTGTCCTAATCTGAGTTGTCCTGAACCGAGATTGATTTAGCCATTGTCACAATTTCAATATTTCATTTAATTTTTTAATTAAATCTTTCTCTCTCTTATCGATTACTTCTTTTGTCCATTCTGTGTTTTCAAAAATTTTTCTAGTTAGTTCAAAAGAAGTAGCAACCTTATCTCTGTTTTTGTAAGTTTCTTTTTTTACTTCAAAGGGTTTATTGGATGCCTGAAGATTTTTCCTACCAGATAATAACGTTAAATTCCCCCAGCAATGAGTATATGTTTTTCTATCTTCTGCAGAAAAATCAGTCCAATCACCATCTTTTGGTTCTTGCGGCAAGATATGCTCTACTTGTAGTTCTTTATTACTTATTTCAAAAAAGTTCTGGTTACTTGTATCTGTAGAGAAATATTCCAATAAGAAAAGCAAAGGTTTGCACCAATTTTTATTATATATATCATTAGATCCTAAGGATTCTTTATATGAATCCTTGGTATTATATTTATTTAAATTATCCTCTATAAGGCTTTGGATCTTCTCAATCTTTGGGTTTTCATTTTTAATTTCCTCTATTATTGAAAAAGAAGTTTGTTTTATCCTAGTAGTAGTACCTCCAGAAATCCAATTTTGGTAGTAATAAGACAATAAAATTTCTTTTAATTTATCATAAAAGTGAACGTCTTTAAATTGAGCTGTGGTTAAAATGCTAGTCCAATAAACCTGATGCCTTAGGTAATTAAGACCATAGATGTATTTATCTTCGGAGGTTAATACTTTGATATAGCTCTTTGCAAATTCGCCTAATTCATGAATTATCTGCAAAGAGTCTCCCATCTCGTTAAAGGAATTAAGTAACTCTTTGTGTAAGCTAGATTTTTGATTGGAATGATTCGAAAAGTAAAAATAGGTTTGCAATAAATTTTGGAAACTTAGATCATATTCTTCCAATTTTGTATTAATTTTCGTCCAGTTACTTATAAATACTTTTCTGTCCTCCTCATTTATCTTTTGCATTAGAGTAGATTTTACAATATCAACCGATGTTAATTGCATCCCTCTATCGTTTAGGACATTAAAAATTTGTATTGCTGCTTCTTGATTGGGACAAATAATTTTCGTTAATACAACCTTGGTAAAAATCCACTCAACAAAGCTATTAAATTCATCCTTATCTTGAATATTCCGATCTAACAAATCCTTCATTATAAGAGCATTTGTAAAATATCTATTTTTATCTTTATCTTTATCTTTAGATTTATCTATTCCATTGATCACAGTGTTCAAAAACATATTTTGATTGTCTGTACTTGTCAACAATCTTGGCTTTTGCTTGTCTTTGTCTTTTTGATATTTATCTTGAATAGATGTGGTAATCCAATCCTTGGCTCTTTCTTCGTATTTGTCTTGAAAAAAGTCTCTTAATACACAACTTAAAATTATAAAAGTTGTCAATCTTTGCTGCCCATCAATCACATCATATCTTTCACTCTGACCATCTCCAATAATTACCAAAGAACCACAAAAATAACTTTCTTCTTTGCTGGTAGAAAAGGCGTTGATTAAATCGTCTATCAGAGCGGATACATGCTCCCCATCCCAAGAATAGGGCCTTTGATAATCTGGTATTTTATAAAAAAAATCTTCATCACATATTATCCTGCGAAGAATTTTAATTTCTGCTTTTATTTCATAACTCATAGTGTTCCTCCTAATGTTACACTTGAAAATTCTTCAACATTAAAAAATACTACTCTTTTAATATCTCCAAATAGATTATTGTCATCTATTAAACCTCTTTTTATTCTGTTAACATATTCTTTTTTTGCTTTGGTTAAAAAGAAATTTCGTTTTGCAAAGTCAAATCCAAATTAGGACAAATAGAAAAATAGTAGATATTTAAAGACTAGAGCCATCCTCTATACGGATAATTTTGTCCTAATTGCTTTGAGCAAATTTTTTCCACTTATCCTGTTTTTTTGTTGACAGACCACGAAAAATTTGTGGACTTGACAGGGTCGGTGTTATTGTACTATCTGCGTTGCTTTAGGATTGGTATATAGGTCTAGCCTTGATTTTGCAGTCTGTGCTTGTCCTGAACCGAGATTGACTTAGCAGCCCTTAATGTAAGATCTCTTTATCTGAAATAAAAATCGAAAGTAAATGCAAAATGCCATACAATCATATGCAAAATAGTCAGAAAGAAAATTTTCATACATTCAGAACCTAATTTTTCTCGCGGAAGTGTTCCTTTTTTCAGCTGATTTTTTGTCCGAATCATAGTATATAAAACGGCAAATCCAATCAATGAAGAAGGAATGAGAAAGATCATCCCAGCTAGATTCAAGGGGGGTAAGGCTATGGAAAAAATAAATATACATAAAAGAAACTGATACACGATCATCTGTTGGATCGAGGAGTGAACTCCTTTGACAACCGGAAGAATAGGAAATCCAGCTATCTTATATTCCTCTCGATAGCGAATCCCAAGGCTCCAAAAATGAGGTGGTTGCCAAAGAAAGAGAAGGATAAACATTGAAATACCATATTCACTCACTCTGCCAGTAACGGAGGCTTCTCCTATCAGAGGACCGACAGAGCCAGATATACCCCCCACGACTGTATTCCATGACGTTCTTGGCTTGAGCCAAAGCGTATAGATAAAAACATAATATAAAAACGAAAAAAGAGCAATCAGACCTGCAAGTACATTCACATAAATTACAAGAAAGAAAAGTCCCACTCCAAGAAGAGAAGAAGCAATCATATGAGCCATTGCATGAGTAATTTCCCCTGTGACTAAGGGGCGATTTCTTGTACGCTTCATCAGAGCATCTTTAGAAACCTCGATTATCTCATTATAAACAAAAGAGGCACTTGCGACAAGAAATGTACCAAGGAGACAGAAAAACAACAACTTGAAAGAGGGAATATAAGCTCCAAGAAACATAGCTGGAAGTACCGTGATCAAAATCGAAAGGCCAAGCCTTAGTTTGATAAGTTTAAGAAATGGTTTGATGCTACCTAAAGCCAAAGGATTTCTCCAAAAACAGGGTCAAAGAAAAAATATAAATCAAATAAGCAAAGAAAGAATGTAGCACAGAAACCGAAACAGGAATACTATAAAGAACATTTATGATACCAAGAAGAATCTGAACACACATAAGACCAAGTATCAATAAAAGACTATTCCTTTCGTGATGTCCATGTTGCTTTTTCTTATTGCTCAGAACAGAAATTGTATATACTGTTGTGAAAAGAAACAAGAAATAGGCTCCAAATCGATGAGTCATATGTTTTTCCACAGCTCCAATCATAGGAGGGAAATAGATTGCTTTTTTTGAAAGATTATCAGAAGTTTTATAGTAGCAGGAAGGGAAGCTATTGCAAACACTCCCCGCATTATTGGAGCTCACTCTAGCCCCTAAGAAAATTTGTAGAATTACCAAAAGAAGCAGAACAAAAGAGAAAAGGAAAGAAACTCTCAAATAAGAACTAGGATTGTTTCGTTTTCCCAAGTTTGGTTTTCCTGAGTTTAGTTTTTGATATACGACTTGTGTTTCAATCCTTCTGCTATGGGAAAGGCAGTAAATCAAAACTCCTATGAAAAGCAAAGAGTTGATGAGATGTAAGCTGACGATATGGGAATCTAAGAGTTGGGTGACTGTGAGTGCCCCAAGTATGATCTGTAAAAGAAGAAGAAGAAGAGCAGCTAAGGTTGGCAGAAAAAAAATTTTTCGTATTTCCCTATTGGCAAAGGAAAAGCCTCCCCATCCAAGGGCAATCAGGGAAGTCACTCCAGCTACAAGTCGATGCATCCATTCCAAAAAGATTTTATAATCCATTCCGGGGATGAGCTTCCCCATGCAAAGAGGCCAATCAGGACAAGCAAGACCAGCATCCTCAACCCGCACCAATGGTCCCAAAATCATTGTGAAGAGAGAGAAAAATAGAAGTGTCTTTGTGAGTCTGCCAAAGAGAACTAAGTTTCTATTTTTTACTTTTTCAGAATCCATTTTTCCCTGTAGGCAACAGGGTGCAAAAGCCTTTAGAGATACGGAAAGGACGAAATATTCCGATTCGCTTAGTCTACAGCACCTACTACAAAAACCATATTGGTAGTAGCACTTCCTCCAATGTTTAAGCTCAATCCATTCTTTGCATTCTCTACCTGATAATCCCCAGCTTGTTTAGAGACTTGCTTATAAAGATCTAAAACCATTCTTACACCAGATGCACCAACAGGATGCCCTGCACCAATCAGTCCACCAGAGGGATTGACTGGGTTCTTCCCTTTTCTATCGATCGTTTCGTCTTCTATGGCTTGATATTCTTCACCTGGTTTTGTAATTCCAAAGGCCGAAATAGCTGCATATTCACTAGAAGTAAAACAGTCATGGGTTTCAATCACATCCATTTGTTCGATTCCCAAACCAGCCCTCTCGTAAGCATCTGTTACTGCTTTCCTAGTCCATGGGAGTATATATTCATTACCTTTGGATTCTTCGACCTTGGAAGAAAAACGAAGAGGAGCCACTCGATGCCCCCATCCTTTGAGAGAGGCAAGGCTTTCAGGCTTCCTTTGCGTTTTCTTGATGAACTCCTGAGCATACTCAGGAGAAGACATGACCAGAAGAGCCGCTCCATCTGTTACTTGAGAACAGTCAGCAATGCAAAGTCTCCCTCCGACAGAAGGGTTGAATGAATCATCCCTTCGAGAAGAGTGCACTCCATCCATGAACCAGTTGCGAGTCTGTGCCTTTGGATTCTGTTTTGCATTCTCATAATTGATTCGAGATATTTGTGCTAGGCTATCCATGATCCTATTTTCTTCTATTCCGCTGCTTCGTTCCACGATAAGGTCTGCGAGCTTTCCAAAAAGAGTAGGGAAGGGGAAACTTACTCCCTTAGCTTCTTTCTCGTAATAAGCGGCTGTCCCTAAAAAATCACCCCCTACAGAGGCACTCACTGTCTTCATGATTTCTACTCCTAGAACGATTGCAAGATCGTAATCTCCCACCTGTAAATGAGCCCTTGCAGCATTGAGAGCGACAGAACCAGATGCACAAGCAGCCTCATAGCGAGCTCCCGGAACCCCATAGAAGGATGGATCGACCTCTGTCAAAAATGATCCAAGATGCCCTTGATTCGCATATTGCTCCGCATCAAAATTCCCAACGAAAACAGCGATTCGATTCTTCTGCTTCAATCGTCGGATTTCTTCATAGCTAAGATTTGCAGCAAGAAGGCCGTCTTCTACCACTTCCCGTATCATGGAAACAAGAGATTTTCCTTCCTTCGTCCAATTCCGTGCAAAATCAGTCTGAGCTCCCCCCAGAATCATAGGTTCTTTTTTCATGTTAAACCCTCCCTAATAATAGCCACTGTTTCTAAAGTCCATAAGAGGTGCTAGTAAAAAATAGATGTATAGAAAAAATCTTTGTATCCTGTTTTTTTGTTGACAGACCATGAAAATTTGAGCACTTGACAGAGTCGGTGTTATTGTACTATCTGTGTTGGTTTAGCTCTGAACTCTCGATGAATATCAGGCTTGCGAGTTTTGGGGCACAGTGAGCGGTTTTTTCGTTGCGAGCTTGCTTACATTGTTTGCGATAATTGTCAGATAGGATTCGTGGTCTTAATGGCTGTTAGGAGGGATGTCCGAGTGGTTTAAGGTGCACGCTTGGAAAGCGTGTGTACAGCAATGTACCGCGGGTTCGAATCCCGCTCTCTCCGGTAATGAGCTGAGAGGTGTATTGAATATTTGGAAAGTAGATTGATACCTGTTTGAGTCTTTCAGATCAGATACATCAATATATTTTAATTTTTAGAGAAGGAGAAAAAATGGAAGTTTTCAAAAAATATCTTTTAAGATTTATAGAAGGAAATGATAAAAATTTCATCATACCTGTATATCAAAGAAACTATGATTGGGGAACTGTGCAGTGCAAACAGTTACTCAATGATCTCAAAAGTATTTCTGAAAAGAATTTGAAAAATTATTTTCTTGGTTCCATAGTTTCCATAGTTCCAATTGATTCAGCAAGAGATAGAAGGCTTATCATTGATGGGCAACAGCGATTAACAACAGTTTCATTGCTATTGTTGGTAATATATAACTTATTATCTTCTGGGAAAAAAGAAGCCAAAAAATTTAGAAAAGAACAAATAAAAGATGAGTATCTTATCAATAAATATTCTAATGATAAGACAAAAAAAATAAGATTAAAGCCAATTAAAAATGATGCTGAAAACTTTTGTAAGCTTTTTGAAAATGACAATATTGAGGGAAGTAATTCTAGAATTATTGCTAATTATCATTTTTTCAAAAAAGAACTCTTAGGCTTAGACTTAGATGAAATTTATGAGTCTATCAACGAACTTATGATAGTAGACATTACTTTGAAAAAGGAAGAAGACGATCCACAACTAATTTTTGAAAGCCTAAACTCCACTGGTTTGGCTCTTAGTGAGGCAGACAAAATAAGAAATTTTATTTTAATGAATGAAGAAGAGGATAAACAAGAAAAATATTATACTAATTACTGGCAACAAATAGAAAAAAACACTTCGTTTAAAACAAGTGAATTTATTAGAGATTTTTTAAGTTATAAAACCAAAAAAATTCCAAATCAAGACAAAGTTTATTTCTATTTTAAAGATTTTTATTTAAAAAATATCCAAGATAAACAAGATAAAAATGATTTCTTGAAAGATTTGTTGCAATTTTCAAAATATTATGATTTTATTTTAAATCCAAAAAGATTTTCTAAGAGTAAAGAGATAGTTTCCTCACTAGAAGAACTGCAGCAACTTGAAGTAAAGGTTTTCAATCCAGCCTTGCTAGAACTATTTGATGACTTAACACAAGAGTTAATCTCTAAAGAAAATCTACAGGAAATCCTACAAACTATCATTAGTTATGTTTTCAGACGACTCATTTGTGGACTCCCAACTAATTCCTTGAATAAAATATTTATATCTTTAATCAACGAGGTAAAAAA
>JABABJ010000095.1 GCA_014238275.1 Leptospirales bacterium
AGCCACAGGTAGACGTGACTCTTGTTAGTATAAGTAAGTCGCCGTGGCTTGCTTTTAGGAAACCCGCCGAAAAAACAGGGAATCCCTACATATCCCAAAGACCGCCACACGGACGTGGCGGAACATCCCCGAGGCTCGCAGACAGGAGGTCTGCGTCGCCGAGGGCGCGGGGAGAGCCCAGAGGGGGAGGCGCGGTCCTCCCTCTCTGGGAAGCTGACAGATCGGGACTGTTGAAATAGTGCTTGACACTGGCTTGGGGCGTAGTATAGGTGCTACGTTTTGGAACGCAGAAAAATGCTTCCTTTTGCTCGCCCTGATATAAGCTCAGAGGAATATGCTGCTGTCAAGAGGGTTCTTGAGTCTGGTTGGCTCACTACCGGTCCTAAAACAGAAGAGTTTGAATCTTCCTTCGCAGAAGCGGTGGGGGCGAATCATGCAGTAGCCCTTCATTCCTGTACGGCTGCACTTCATCTAAGCTCTGAGGCTTGGGGGTTGGGAGAGGGAGATGCGGTCATTCTTCCTTCGATTACTTTTACAGCTACAGCTTCCATCTTTGAACATTCAGGATGCCTTCCCCTCATAATCGATGTAGATCGAGATACTTATCTCCTTTCTGCTAAAATTGTAGAAACGATGATCCAAAAAGAATGTCGATTCGATAAGCCTACAAACCGTCTGATACATCAAAAAACAGGTCGAAGGCTACAGGCTCTTGTCCCTGTGCATTTAGGTGGGAGGCCGTGTGAGATGGATGAGTTGGAGGCTTTGGGAGAGCAATTTCATCTTAAAATACTTCATGATGCTGCTCATGCCTTCCCTTCTGAATATAAGAATCAAAGAATTGGAAGTTTGAAAGATGCGACTGCTTTTAGTTTTTATGCCACAAAAAATTTAACTACAGGAGAAGGTGGAATGCTTACTACGAATGATCTACAACTAGCAGAAAAGATTCGTTGTATGAGGAGCCATGGAATACAGGGACAGACCTATGGTCAAAAGAGAGGGTATGATGTTGTCTGCAAGGGTTATAAGTACAATATGAGTGATATCAATGCAGCCTTAGGGCTGGTACAGCTTCAGAGAGCTCAAGAAATGTGGGATAAGCGTCAAAGGATACATCTTTTGTATGAAAAAGAGCTTGCTTCGATTCCTTGGATTCAAAAAAATCCATATACCCCTCACACCTCTTCTTATCATTTATATGTAATTGAGATCAAGCCAAATCCTAAAGTCACAAGAGATTATTTTGTTGAAGAAATGTATTCCCGTAATATAGAGCTTAGTCTTCACTTCATCCCTCTTTATCGTTTTACCCATTACCAGAAGAAATACAAGCTGAATCCCTCTAGCTTTCCTCATTCTGAAGCAATCTATCAAAATATAGTTTCCCTTCCTATCTATAGTTCTATGAGCATGGAGGATGCAAAAGATGTAGTACGAGCCATTCAGAATATCCTTTGCTGATCGGGAAAATGTTGGTTTATAAAGCTTCCCTTGCGATGGATGGTACTATGATTTACCGACGTATTAGACAAACCAAAAGCAAACAGAAACAAAAACTGATATTCTCCTCCTTCCCCATGTGCTTTGACCATCCCCATCTCGATTCGAGGAAGAGAGTTATACAATAAATCCAGTCCGAAACCAAAACGAAACCCCCAGATATGATAGTCCTCTTCTATCTGAATATTTTGTAAAATTAAAGCATATTCATAAAAAAGGGATAAACTAAGATAACGAAGAGAAAGCCACGTGAGTTTTGGGATAATGGTATTTGAAAACCAAAAAAGAGGGAAACGGTATTCGTATCGAAACCCTGTGAAAGCATCTCCTTGCGCCCCTCTACCTGAGGCAACTCCATCAAGGACGGAAGAAGCAGCAAGAGCTAGGGAGCTCTCAGAGCTAAGATAGGAGGAAGTCGAGACTTTCAGATAGTTTACATGATGCTTCCAAAAAGAAGGAAGGTAAAGTGCAGGGTTAAAGCGAAGCAAAGCATAATCTCTTTCAGCGATGGTTGAACCATCTGAGCTGTTTCTCCTACTGAAAGGAACATAAGTAGTTCCAATTGTAACTCGCCATCCTTTTTCTTGGCTGATAGACTTGGGAAAGTTATACGTTTTCTGCAAGATTAAATTGGATGAGATTCCCATATTTTTTGTGCGAGAAGACTGCCTATAAAAATAACCCAAAGAAATACTTGTTAGGAGAATCCTTGTGTTTGGATGAGTGTATCTTAAGAATCCTCGAACCGTATGGTTCGTTTTGTAAGAGTTCGTATAGGAAAGACCGGGCTGTAGATTATAACGTTTATAGACATAGTAGGTTTGGAAAGGGAGCCCTCGCAAGTCTTCAAAGGAAATGTCTAAGAGGGACTTGATTCCTAAGAGATGCCTGTTCAATGGATCCCTTGCTTCGATTCCCCCAAAGATACCAAGACTAGAGGAATAAAGAGAGCCAACCCCAAGAAAGCCAGTATAATAGGGGAAAAAACGGAATCTTTTGCGATAGCTTTTCTTCTTTTTCTTCTGGGCTTTGCTTTGATTTTCTTCTGGTAGTGGGGAAGGATTTTCGATTTCCTCGTTTAGTATCTCTATGAGAGGACCTCCTCTCTGAAAACGATCTGTAGGTATTTGAATTAAATCCTTATATTGGAAACGTACAATATCATATCCAGTGTTAAAATAGGCAAGGGAATAAAGTGCTTTCTTTCCCGGTGCTGGATAGAAAAGACCTGTTAGTGTTCGTGTCCTTTGATAAGTCTTTCCAGAAGCAATCGATAAAGAATAAAGGTTATAGGCTCCGCTTGCATCCGAGCTGAAGTAAAGCTCCGAACCATCTTGTGAGAAAGAGGGTTGTGTTTTGATTCCATCTCCTTGAACTGCAACTCTACAGAGGTGTGTGTCTTGTGTGATTTTACATACGATGATACTGGCATATCCTTTTGTAGAAGGTCTATGAAGAAATGCGAGATAACGATTCTGAGGAGAAAGTGCAAGATATTGTAAGATACCCCCATGTTGAGCTTGCCAGATTTTCTTTTCTTTGAGAAGTTTTCCTGTCTTAGGATCTAAGACAGCAGTTTTGAGAATTCTTTGTAGATTCTTTTGTTCAATAAAATAGATACGTTTGCCATCTGATGAAAGGGAAGGAAAACTAATTCTTCGCTTTTTAGCAATACGGCTGAAGGGATATCTCTTATTCCCACTTTCCAGCTCAAAACGGACACCGTTCTGAGGAAAAAACGCTATCCCACTACTATAATAGAGACTGTTTTTCGCCCAGCTAATACCTCTGCTCCCATTTACATGACGAAAAAGAGTTGATTTTTTCGTCTGAGGATTCATCTGATAGATACCTTGCCTTCTGCTACCAGGGGAGGCATAATAGAACAGCTTTTTTTCATGAGCGTAGGTCAAAAAACTTTTGATTTCTCCATCAAAGCTGAGTCGAACATAGGGAGTAATTCCTTTTTTTGTCAGAGCTTTCCTTGTAGCCTGAAACTCTTCCTCATCTCTTTTTCTCATGCTTTGATAAAGTTCATCTATGTTGGTTCCCAATCGAGATAATCTAGGATTAATAAAAAAAGGAAGGATTGGATCTGCATTCCAAAACTCACGAACTGCCTGCTTTCCTTTCTTTAGAGCAAGCTCGTTCATAAGTCGAGCACCATAGAGATAAGAGATCTGTCCCCTTGGCCATCGATGTGTACTTGCGAGTATTTGTGCCAGACTTGGATATTGCTTTTCTATGACAGCAGTTCTTACAATCATTCTGGTAGAGCTATCATCCAATCGACCTGTTTTTTTGTTACTTTCCTCTAGGACAGCAATCCCTTCAATCATAGCTCGTGACTGAAGTATGTTAGGAGGAAAACCCGTGAGGAAACGCCAGAACCAGCCGAAGGAATGAGATGAGCTTTGAATCCTTAAAGAAAGGATATGAGTATATTCATGAATAAAGAGTTCCTCCAGCCAATTTTCATAATGGGAAAATGTTCCGAGCAGAGGAGGTTCTATATAAAGGACAATCTGGTTCAGTCCAAGAGGGTAAGCCCATCCTTGAGTTATATCGCTTCCAAAAACAAGAACAACATCCGTTCGATAGATATCCGTAAAAGATTCTGCATAAGCAGGTGCTAGTTTAGAGTGGGCCTTCTCAAAAAGTAGGCTAGCATCTTTCGCATATTCTTCTTTTCCCGCAGGGAAGTGTATTGCAAAGTATTCCGTATAAATTGTTTTCCATTTACCTTTCCCATCTGAGATAGGAGAAGGCGATATTTGTGCTTTTATAGCTTGGGTGAAAACTATTGAGCAAATGAATAGTAGTGAACCGAATAGAAATTTTAAGAGGTGCACAGTTGAACTACTTTTTTAAGATCTAATTTTCCTTCATAGATTGCTTTTCCTGTAATAGCTCCCTTGAGACGAGGATGGCGCTTCTTGAGTAGATCTTGTATATCTTCCAAAGAAGAAATTCCACCAGAAAGAATAAAGTCAAGTTGGCAGTTTTGGAGGTGAGGACTGAGTCCATTTCCTGGTCCCTTGAGAGTTCCGTCGCGTGATATATCCGTGTAGATCACTTCTTGTATACCGATCTTTTCTAGTTGCTTGAGAAGATCAGAAGCCAAGATACCAGAAGACTGTTCCCAACCAGAGACCCTTACCATCTGATTTAAGACATCGACAGAACAAAGAATTTTTTCAGGTCCGTAGAGATAAAGAGCTTTATTTAAGAAATCTGGGTTTTGAATAGAGGCTGTCCCGATGATACATCTACTTATACCGAGCCCAAAGTAGCGTTTTAAGACATCCATTTCTCGTATACCGCCCCCTATCTGGATTTTTAGATTCTGTGTATTTTGAAACGATTTACATATAGAGAGGATTGCTTTTTGATTAGACGAAGAAATTTTTCCATCTCGTGCTGCACTTAGATCGACAATATGAATGAGATTGACTCCAGCTTCGACAAACTTTTTGATACGAGAAATTGGTTCTTGATCATAAACCGTAATCTGATCATATTTTCCCTGATACAAACGAACAATCTTTCCTTCGAATAGATCAGCAGCTGGTATGATTTGAAAAGCTGGAAAGGATGTGAGGGGTTTCTGGTTCATGAAATTGGGATGGAAGAAATCCAGTTTTGAATGAGTTTTAGTCCTTGAGAAGATGATTTTTCTGGATGAAACTGCATTGCAGTGATATGATTTTTTCTGACAATGGAAGCAAAGAGATCTTCACCATAGCGACAATAGGATTCTACAAATTGCTTGGGGACATCTTGGACACGATACGAGTGGATAAAATACATATAGGCTCCCTCTTTTTGACTCTCCTTGTCTATGAGACGATTCCATCCAATATGAGGAATCCGTATCTTTCTTTTATTTCCTAGTGTTGTTGTCTCTTGAGAAAGAGTGGAAAATCGTCTCACTTTCCCTGGTATCAATCCAAGCCCTTTGGTGAAAGTAGTTTTTGATCCTTCTGGAATTGTTTCGTTAGAGTCTTCAAAGAGGATCTGAAAACCTATACAAATTCCAAGTAGGGGACGTCCCTCTTTTGCGAAGTCAACAAGAGCCTTTTTTAGACCAGATGGCTTTCCTGTGTCCTTTTCAACTTCCAGCTGATGCATAGCAGAGGAGAAGGCTCCATCCCCTGGAAGGACAACAGCATCTGCATCTTGAATTTCTTGAGTACTATTGCTGTATTTAACGTGAGGAGTATAGAGCCTGATAGCCTTTAGAATAGAATGAATATTCCCCATACCATAGTTGACAATAATCACTTTAGGTTTCATTATAATATATTTGAAGTCTTAGATTTTTTCAAGGGAAGCAGAAAGCAAGTGAAATTTGAGTTTTGTCAAATGCAAAATCAAATCCCATCTCCGGAAACAATTTTTTTGTTGACAGACCACGAAAATTTTTTGCACTTGACAAGGTCGGTGTTATTGTACTATCTGCGTTGGTTTAGGATTAGTATAAAATGAGCATAGGTCTAGCCTTGATTTTACAGTCTACTCTCGTCCTAATCTGAGATTGACTTAGCACTCAAAAGAGTGAGTACTTCTTCAGCCATGAGGTTCGGAAGGAATTGAAGCTCACCTGAGGAATGGAAATACGCTGAAAGCTTTCTTTGGATATTTTTGGCACGGCAAAACTCATAAAAATCCTGATTGGAGAAAAACTGTATATTAGGGGTCTCATACCATGGGGAGTCATCTCCAAGCTTTGGACTGGTCCCTTGGAACATAAGTTGAAATCTTGTCTTCCAGTAAGCAAAATTGGTAAATGCAAGGATCACAGCATTGGCTACACGAAAGGATTCTTTTAAGACTTCTTCAGGGGAAAGAAGCTCTTGAAAGGTGCCTAAAAGAAAAACATAATCAAAGCTACCTGTTTCATATTGATCTAATCCCTCTAAAATATCACCCTGAAAAGTAACCAATCCTTTTTCGATACAGAGACTGACTCGGAAAGGATCTTTTTCTACAGCTTCTGCAAGGACATTTTTTTTCGTAATTAGCTCTTTTAGAAATGATCCATTTCCAGTTCCAAGATCCAATACTCTTGCATTCGGAGGGATCCACTCAATTACTTTCTGATAAAGATAAGGATTCAATTCATCAAACCAAACGCGTTTTTTGAAGGCATTGATATAAAAAGTTTTGCAAGATGCTTGCAAACTCAGGATCAGGAATCAAAAAAGAATCATGCCCATGAAGAGTGCTAAGGTTAATATAAGAGACAATGCAGTTAGATCGTTTGAGAGCTCGAACGAGTTCTTTGGACTGAGGAGGAGGATAGAGCCAGTCGGAATGAAACGAGATAATGAGAAACTGAGACTCAACATTTTGAAACACTTCTCGAGAAGGGCGTCCAGCGAGGAGATCAAACATATCAAGTGCTTTGGTGATATACAGATAAGAATTAGGATCAAAACGACGGACAAAACTAGAACCTTGATGCTGTAGATAGCTCTCTACACTAAAAAAAACAGGAGAGCCAGACTGAGGAGATTTTCTTGTTTCCTGCTTCCTTCCAAACTTTTTATGCATCGAATATTCACTTAAATAGGTTACATGTCCTATCATTCGAGCTACTGCAAGTCCATGTTCTGGAGGCTCACTATTGTAGTAATTTCCATGGTTCCATTTGGGATCGCTTCGAATTGCTTGGCGTCCTACTTCGTTAAATCCAATCTGCATAGCAGAATGAGCCATGGAGGAGGCTATAGGAATACAGTTTTTCACGCGCTTTGGATATTTGACAGCCAAGAGCATAGCCTGCATCCCTCCCATCGAAGCCCCTATGACTGCAAGCAGCTTTTCTATGCCAAGTTCATCAATCAAAGCAATCTGTGCTTGAATCATATCATGAATCGTCACGGAAGGGAAAGACATTGCATAGGAGCGTTTTGTGCTAGGGCATATAGACGAAGGTCCTGACGAACCACCGCATCCTCCTAGAACGTTGGATGCAATTACAAAGAAATGATCCGTATCAATTGCTTTGCTCGGACCGACATAAGACTCCCACCATCCACTCCGTCCTGTTTCTGGTTCCTCTCCTGCTACATGGGCATCTCCTGAGAGAGAGTGACAGATGAGAATTGCATTATCTTTGTTATCAGAGAGCTTCCCAAGGCTTTGATAACAAAGATGATACTCAGGCATACGCTCTCCGTTTTGCATCAAAAAGCCCTGGAATTTTTTTGTCTTTACATAAGTTTTTCCAAGAGGGGATTGGTAGGAAGATTTTTTATCATTCAAGAGGAGGACTTTTGTTTTCCATGAGTTTTCTCATCAGAGACTTGTATATCTTCAGCTGCTTCTTGTTCAGATTCGTATAGTTTAACAAAGTCGGTTAGACCGACAATTTCAATGATATGTCTAAGCGAAGGGTTTAGAGCGGCAAAAGTGATGATTCCTTTTTCTTGAGTTGCTTTGTTATGAAGCTGTATCAAAACAGCAATACCTGAAGAATTGATGTATTCCGTTTTTTGAAAGTTTAAGATAACTTTTTTCTTATCACTAAGCACTCCATAGGCGTCAAAAATTTCTTGCTGGTATTCCGATGTGAACTTCCCTTCCAGATGAATCACTGGAATCTGATTGGCATAAGTAGTATGAATTTTTAGTGCCTTTTCCATGCAGTCTCCTTAAGCTCCATCTCAAATCGCCAGAGGATAATGTACCGTATTTTCCCTTCATTTGCTGTCAAGGAAATATTACTTTTTCTTGCCCGATTCGCAAGAAATGCTAGAAGCATTCAATAGAATGCTAGATCGAATGATCAGGCTTGGGACAAAGCTAAAACAAACTCATACTGATACCACCTCCGAAAAACACGTTTCGAAAGGTTCGAAATCTGGGATCCTCAAGCTCTATTGGTGGTACTGGTACGAGTTCATCTTCAAGACTGGCAGAAAAACTCTGTCGAGCGAGTCTCATAAAGTCTAGGGAGGCATAAGCAGCAATCCCAATTGAAAAACCATGGGACACCCAAAAATCGATACCTAGGGTTATAGCCATACCAAGTCCCATAGTACGACCAGATTCTGTCTCAAAAATCTCGCTGACACCGTCATCTAGATCTATTGAAAAGATAGCAGAAGGGGCTGTTCGCAACTCAAGTTTTATATAGGTGCCGTACCAACAACTGATAAAACCAGTAAATCCAACGTTAATACTATATAAATGTGCTTGATAAAGGTAATTGGTCTCTGGATCAGTCTCTCCTAAAGGGGGTTCAATGTTATTTACAATAGAGCTAAAACTATATAGATAAGATACTCCGAGATGGAGAAACAAATTTGTTATAACTGATCTGCCAATCGTGAAGTTGCCCAGAACGGACGGTGCAGAGACAGTACTTTGCATGATTGTACCATCTATTAGCTCAAGATTTCGAGAGACTAGTGAAAGCCCTCCCCCAGTTAGGAAATTTATCCAAAGCCCTTCGTATGTTTTGGGACGGTGAGCAGACAGCCCTGAGATGGAAGTGAGAAAGAGACAAGCAACTACAATTACTTTAATCAAAGAGCTGCGAATCGAGTAAAATCGACAGATAATATTCATACTTTTCTAAAACCCGTGCTTTATACAATACACAGTAACTAGGTTCGTCTTCGATGAGGCTGATCTTTAATTATACAGTAATGGATATTTCATAAATTCGATGAGATGTAATATTGAAGTAATACAACTCGAAACAAGACATTGAACTCAATCATAACTAAATTTAGTATAGCAAAGGTTTTAGAATATGACAAGTGTTTTTTTCTTTTTTTCTTCTTCTTCTTGCTTTTTTTCGCTAATTTTCCTCTGAAGATTGATTTCGATTTGGTTATAAACATCACAAAAACGTTCTACTCTTCGAAGTCGGTAGCTCGCGTCACTTGCCCAAATGCTAGCTGGATATTCTTTCACGACTCGCTGAAAGTAGCTATGAGCCCTATAAAAGGAAGAAAGAGCCTTTTTGACTCGATTCAGTCCGTCTAAATCAGGAGTAAGTTTGAGATAGCCCCTTGCAAGCATCCCGCCAGCCCCTTCGCTATAGCTAATAAACCCTTGCTTATAATAGGTGTAGGATAAATCCTTATCTTGGATTTGAGGGCTAAAATCAGGAGAGAAGGTTTTAATAAGTTGTTCATATGCCTCATTGATCTGCATCATTTTTACTTCCATCGTTTTTACTTCCATCATGTTTGTTTTTTCTTGTGTGAGGCTTGGATGGCGGTCTGGATGGTACTTTCTTACGAGTTTTCTATATGCCTGTTTGATCTCTTCTTCTCCAGAATTTTGCTCAATGCCAAGAATCTTGCAATAAACAGGGTTCAACATTTTCACTACTTTTTGCTTTTCAGAAAGCCTCAGGGATCAGAAAGGAGTCTAACTCCTTCAGATAGCCTTCTTGTAGATGTTTTGGTCCTAGTAGAATCACTTCTTTTCCCATACCTCGAAGTATGGATAGAAACCAGAGGCTATCTTGAATTTTGCAGACGATCTCTAGCCAGTCCAGACCTTCTTTTTTCGGCAACAGCTCGTGTTCCAGCGAATGATTCTCCCATTTTTTCACACTCATTACGTTCAATATAGACCTTATGTATGGAAGCATTTCAGTGGCAATTACTATTTTTACGCTAAACCCATGAGGCCTCTTCACAAAAGAACGAAAGTGATTCACAAGATCATGCAAGCTATCGGGGGGAGTACTTTCCTGAATTATATCCAAAATTTCGGGGTGATTCATTCTTTCCAGATGGAAGCATCGAATGTCATTTCGGGTGTGGCAATGTGCAATGAGATAGCTGAGTCCGTTGTCTTGAAAAAGAATATAGGGGTCTACTCGCCGTATTTCTGGTTCCTGTGAGCTTAAGCTCCGATAGGTAAATTCCAGCTGAAGATGCTCCGAAAGGGAATCCTCAATGATATTTCGCTTGAGTTGAAGAATATCTGAAGCCTCGTATTCTACAGGAACTCGTCCTAGTCGCCCTACAAGATCTCGAAGCTCTTCGAGATTGCTATCTCCAAGAGAGGAAAACTGAAGCTCTTCTCTGAGAAGTTTCTGAACACTCGCCCATTCAGGGGCTGGAAGGGCGAGTGGCTCTTCTAAGCCAAGAGGGAAATCCAACCAAACCCTCTCTTGTTCATCTATGTGTATAGTAATGAAATCCGAGGGTAAAAATGGGGGAATCCCGAACATCATCAATCTACTTAAGGCTTCTCTGAGCTCTTTCTCGCTTGAAAAATCTGAAAGCCCTTGGAGCTTGCTCATCTCAATTCCTTGATGATTAAAAATGAGAGGAACAAGGGTAAAAATTCGCTTGATCTTAGTCTCAGTGAATTGCACAATATGCTCTTTTTGCTTAGTTTCCTGATTCATTCGGTTGTGAGAGACTCCGTTTGAAGGAGCCTTTGGTAGAGGGATTTGGTATCCTTGATACATTCTAAAAAATCTTGCCTAAGAGCTAAGGGTCCCATCGCGAGAACTGCTCCGTTGTTTCGGAGCATCCACGAAAAGAGAGCGTTCTGATTCGTAGTCTCAAAATAAAAAAAGGAGTCTTTCTCTTTGTAAAAGGGAAGGGCTTTTTTTGCCCCTCTTATGAAATCTCGAAAGTTTTCCTCATGAGATTGGCTGATGTGGAGCTTTGCTTTTTGAGGAGGATGAATGGAAAGAGTCAGAGGATGAAGAGAATACTTACGTATATTAAAACTCGGATCGACCAAAGAGGGTTCTTGAGATATTTCTATGGACTTCATTCGATCTATATAGAAATGACGTATGTCACTGTTCTTATGGCACCATGCCACAAGGCACCACCGTCTCTTATGAGAGATCAACCCTCGTCCTGAAAGAATCCTTCTCTCATTTGATGTATTGGAATGATCATAGATGATTTGGATCTTTTGACGCTTTTTTAGGGAATCATAGACCAGCTCAAGGCTTTCTTTTGGGAAGGAGTCTCTCTCTCTTACTGAAGTGTTTGGAGAGTCGATTTCATTTTCTTTGTTTGACTTTTCTTTGAAAGTACTTTCAATAGAGAACTCAGGAGGGATAGATTGCATCTGTTTAGAGAGGTCTGGATCTTTATGAAAGATTTTTTGTGCAGCAGCATAAAGGAGATGACGTTCTTTTTGGTGTCTTGTGGGCTCTCGAATGGCTTTCATAAACAGGAGGGAAAGATTCTGTCGATTTTTAGAACTGAGAGGGATGTCTGGAAGCTTTTCAATTCCTTCTGAGGCTGTGTAGAGATGCTCTGTCCTAAGGGAGGAATCTATCTGATGTGTCACAGTATAATGCCTAACTCTCATCCCAAGCTTTCTGAGCTCTTCTTTGTCTCGTTCAAATTTTCTCCTTGCACTTTCCTCATCTCCCTGATAGGCAAGAGGCATACTCTTTTTGATCTTAGTAAATGATATACCCGTTGTACAATTCAAAAAGGTAAGATAGAGGCAGGCAATTCGTTCCAGCTTATCGATTTTTTCCAGCCTTCCTTCAAACGAGAAAAGAGGGGATATGGGGGGGACGGATTGCTGTTCTTTGCTTTGCATGCGATTGGGGAGAGTAACCAACAAATCCATTGCAAGAGAGCATGAGACCCTACTTTCGTCAATCAAAAAATATTCTGTACTTATCAAACCCATAGATATTTGTAACACTCTTGATAGGTATCTATTTGCTAAAATAGACACCTATCAAGAGTTGTAGGTATGAAAAATAATAATGGCGTCCCCCCAGTCATCCCCCAGATGAAGGGTATGACTGAGGCTTTATAAAAGGCACGGTCATCCCTTTCTGGAAAGGAAAGTCGCTGAGAAAATCAAAAATCTCTCTTGCTAACAAATACTGCTCTGGTAGATGGACGATACGATTTAGGTTCTATCATGGGGGCTCCCTTGCGGGAGGCCTTCTTGTGAAATGACGTTTAATCTGAGCTAATTTCGAGCTGAGGTCTAGGATTTCAGTATAACGTATATGGGCATGAACCAATGTCAAAACTTTGCCGTTTTGTGATGCCCACCTGCTCGCCATCATCGCCATGAAGAGGCGGCATCGGCTGACTCCAGCTAATCGAGCTAAAACCCCGAAGCGATACCAGACCTCGGCATCCACACGAAAATATTTAGGTCGCAGGAATAGATCACGAGCCTGATAGGCAGTCCGTAGGTTGGCTATACTTGCCTCTTCAACGGAAACGTGATCCTCAAGAAGAAGCTGAAGACAGCGATTCATACTGAAATTATGCTTTAGCAGATAAGCCTGTAGATTGATAAGTTCCTTGTGAGGTATCAAAAGAGTAGTTGGAAGAAATCGAGACGCATGCTCTCGATCCCATTGAATTATCTGCTCCACACTAATAAAAGGTTAGAAAAACTGCATTTGTTGCACTTTTTTTTGCTAAAATTCGTGGCTTACCAGAAAAAATAGTAAGACCTAGTGAATATCTACTAAAAACAGATCGGGCACGCCTGTAGATGGAAGCAAGCCACGCCATGGCAGGACTCTTGCGAGTAGGTGTGGTATCCGTGGCTTGCCTTTAGGAAACCCGCCGAGAAAATTAGAAATCCCTCTTGCTATCAAAGACCGCCACAGGGAGACCACGGAGGGTCTCCCCATTTGCACCACGGAGGGTGCAAGTGAGGTTTTATAAAAGGCGCGGTCCTCCCTCTCGTGAAAATGATGTGGTTCTAAGACCTAAGTTCTTCTTTTCTTCCCGTATAACTCTGAAAAAACATTCCCACTCTCTTTCACATTTTTGGAAATAGCTCTGAAAATTGAATTTTTTAGAGTTATAACGAAGATAAGAAGTAAGATCTGCATTATTCAATCTTTCCTCCGTAGTTTGTGAAATTTTTCGAAACTTTTGCTTAACAAGAATCTTTTCCAACTCCCTTAGGAGTCTTTTTTTATTCTTAAGTTTTTCCGTATCACTTAGAGATGATATGTATATTTGATTGAGTTGATTCGCGTACTTGTGATACAAGAGGGTTCGCTTTTTATGATTTGCAAGTATTTTGAGCCTTTGTCGATACATACGGCTATCTTTCCCAAATTTTTCGGCATAGAATTGAAGAGCTCCTTTTCTTCCTACAAAAGACGCAAGGGATTCATTAAAGCTCACATCCCCCTTGAACCAAAGAGTTGCATGAGTACATTCGTGGATGAGAAGAGACGCTAAATACCATTCGGACAAAGAAAGCTGAGTAGATATTAATGGATCGTTGAACCATCCAAGAGTAGAGTAGGCAGATACATACTGCATCCTCACATCCCATCCTTTTTTCTTAAGTTTTTCTGCTGCTTTTTTAGCATGAGAACGATTGAAAAAGCCAAGATAAGGAACAGAACCTACAATAGGGAAACTCCATTTCTTAGAACGAAATGCAAGCTTTTCGGAGGCAATAACGTTTACTGCTAAATAATCACGATCCAGTTCGCTAATGGATTTATATGTACTTCTTACCTTTAGCTTCATCCTATCCTTTGCAAACTTACGAACTTCTTCTACGAATATAAGCTTACTTTTGACAAAATCAGATGTTTTTGGATCACGAATGACTTTTTGAATAGAGCGACGACGACGAAGAATATCAAACTGACCACATCCTTGATAGAGCAAATAGCATTGATTCTGAAACAACAAGATAGGAAGTAAAAAAAGATAAACCAAAAGTTTTTTTGAAATTTCCATAACTTCTAAGTGAAATCTACTATAGACCCTCTCTCAACTGGCTTTTTTTCATCCAAAGTCTACGAAATAAATCAATTATATCTTGATTCAATAAATAAAAGCAAGGGATTAAAATGAGACTAATCTGTGCCGACAAAAATACCCCCCAAGCAATTGCAAGAACCATAGGTTCAATGATAGGATCCGATCCTCCTATCCCATATGCCGCAGGAAGAAGACCAACAACTGTAGTCAAAGTAGTCAAAAGTATCGGTCGCAAACGACGAACAGAGGCGATTGAGACAGCATCTATCAAAGAAAGTTTAGGTCGTTCCTTGACGACTCGGTTGATAAAATCTACAAGAAGAAGAGAATGATTTACGACGATGCCAGAAAGACCAACGACTCCCAGAAGTGCCGTAAAGGAAAAATCAAACCCATGCAACCAAAAAACCCATATCACCCCGAATAAGCCAAAGGGTATCGCAAGCATCACAATCAAAGGCTGAAAAAGAGAGCGAAATTGAATGATGAAAATTAGGTAAATTGCTAAAGCTCCCATTCCAAAAGTAACAATCAGGGAGGACACAGAATGAACTGTTTCCTCTGCCTCCCCTCCAAACGAAAAACTTAGATCGGGATAATCTTTTCGTACAGGATTGAATTTTTTTAAAATATCATCGATTACTTTTCGAGGAAGAGTCCCAGAAGATGTTTGAGCTTCAAGGGAACTTGTAACATTCCCTTCTACATGAAGAATATCTGCCTCTTGAGCACTTAGAATTAATTTTGCAAAAGAACGAACAGGTATTTTCCTTCCCTTGCCATCTCGTATATAAAGATCCAGTATCTCTTTTTTGCTATTCTTGTCGTCTGGAAATCCTAAGGTCAATCCAATTTCCTCTCCATCTTGAATCATCGAAGCAATTGTTACTCTCTCAAACGCTGGCATCAAAAATTGAGAAATATCTTTCACACTAAGACCTGTGGATGAGAGCTTATTATAGTCAATTTTCAATTTATATTCTTTTTTCCCAAGAGAATCACTCGTTCTGATGTCAGAGACTCCTTTATAATTTTTCAAGTATTCTTTGATCTCCTTGATAAAGAATGCTCTGTCCTGATTACGTGGTGAATGAACTCTAAAATCAATCGGTGTACCCGCAGGAGGACCTTGCTTGAAAATTTCAAATCGGACTGTTGTATTTTCGTTATCTTGAAACTCTGGAAAACTTAGAATCTTCTTTCGGAGACTTTCCATGATATCTTCTATCCTTTCTTTTCTTTCAGAAAAGTCTGTCAGGACTACTTGTATCACTGCCTTATTCGGTTCTCTTCCTTCAATAGGAGTAATTTCATCTATCTGATCTGTTCCTATTCGAACTGTATAATAGTCCAAAATTTGATCTGAGATCCCTAGGACTTTTTCCTCAGCTTTTTCTACAATTTTCTGAGTGTCTTCATAAGTAGAACCTTTCACAAGCTCCGTAAATATATAGAAGGTATTCGCTCCCCTAGAAGGAAAGAGATTGATAGGAACGATTCGAAAACCGATAACAAGGGTAGCAGAAAGAAGAATAATGGAAGTGATAACTGTTGAAAAACGTCTCTTAAGAAAAAATTTAAGTAATATTTCATATTTACTGCCAAGATTATCAAAAAAATTCTGCTTCTTCGTTTCTTTCAGGATAGCCCCCTCCCCCTTCCTTGGTTTAGAGTACGACTTTCTTAGATGACAGGGAAGAATTAAAAAGCAGTTCATAAGGGATGCACAAATCGAAACGATCAAAGAAAGAGGGATCGTATAGATGAATTTTCCAATGATTCCTGTCATGAAAAACATTGGAATAAAAGCACAAACTGTAGTTAAAACAGAAACAGTCACAGGAGAAGCAACTTCTGAAATCCCTTTTAATATACTTTCTCTTGGCTTATATCCTTGTGCTCTATAATAAAAAGAATTTTCTGAAACAACAATACTTTGATCCACAATCATTCCAAGAGCAATAATCATACCTACTAAAGAAATAACATTAATATCAAAACCGTTCATATAAAGAACAATGAGAGTAACTCCAAAGCAAATAGGTATACTTAAAGCAACTAAAAGAGACGAAACAAAGTTTAAAAAGAGAGTTAGTACTAAGGCAACTAAAACAAAACCTATCAAAGCATTGACCTGAACTACTTTCATACGATTTCGGACTCCTTTAGAAGTATCATTGACAGGAGTGATGATAATACTAGGAGGAAAGTTTTTCTTTTGAGATTGAATATATTTTGTGATATTATCCACTACTTGGATAATATCAGCATGCGACTTCTTTCTTATCACAAGAGAAATACCTTCTTTACCATTGAAGGTTGTTCTTAGTCTCTCTTTTTCATAGCTCTTTTGAACATCTGCTATGTTTTTGATTCGGACAGGAAAATTCTTTCTGGGAAGTACGATGATCTCTTCTATGTCTTCCTGATTGGCTAGCAAGGGGCGACTGAAAACAGAACCTTGCCCATAAGATGGATAGCTATCATGGTTCGAAAGTACATATAAAATATCATTCAATGCAATCCCATAGGATTTCAGCTTTTGTGGCTTGAGAATGATTTCGTAGAGATCATTTCTATAACCATATTTATCAATCATCGAAACACCTTCAATTTGTTTTAGATTTCTTTCGATCATCTTGGCTGTTGTACGCCTTAGTTCATAATTTTCACCTCCGGAGATTCCGATTGTAAGAATAGGAAGTTCAGAGGACTTTAAATCCTTCACCTCAGGATAGTTCAAAATTCCATCAGGGAGATTACGCACGAGAGAAACAGATTGACGAATTTCATTTTTGATTTCCTGTTGATCATTCCGATCTGGATCGATTATGATTGTAATGAGAGAAATGCTTTCTGATGAAACAGAACGAAAACTTTTAATACCTGATACACTCTTGATTTTCTCTTCAATAGGTCTCGTAATACTTCTCTCTATATCAGATGATGACGCTCCTGGATAGATCGTTTTGACCTGCATTGTTCCTATATCTGTAGTAGGGTACTGATTGCGGTTGATATGAAAGAGAACAATTCCTGCAGAAACAAGAGTCCCTACAAGGATCACATTGACTAAAAGAGAACGGTTTAAGAAAAAAAGGAGGAAGTTCATTAACTCAACTCAGTTATTCTGTGAAATTGGAAATCTTTGGTTGGATTACAGAGACACAGGAGCTTCCAAAATGACTGTTTGCTTCAACAACAAAACCAGTAAAACTAGAAATACTTATGTATGTATAAGCAGAATTAGGTCATTTCTTTTCTACACTGTTTCAAGTGTCAATGATCTTAATTCTTTTTGCAAATTACAAATTCTAAAATTTTTGTTGCAATATGGACTGATGAATTAGTCTATGCCAGACAGGGTGCAAGCAAAAGTAAAAAGTACTGATAGAGAAGTATTATAAAAAAGTACCATGGGGAAGGTATCACAGAAAAGTGTTATAGAAAATTATCAGAAGAAAGCGAAGACAAGAGCCTGAGGGTTGTTCTTATAAGCCAGAATTGTCATTCGTGTATAGAAAGTCTCTTTCATCGAGGCGATAAATCCACTTTTAGAAAAACGAAGTGAAGAAACAAAGCAAAGTACCTTATCTGTCTTTAGCATTTTTTGGGATCCTAGTCATTCTTTTAGTATTGTCCTTATTCAGTCCAAAATGGACGACTTCTTTTACTTTGAAACTTGCTAAGGAAAAAGCAAAAGTTTTTGCAGACTTCCAAAATGCAATCCAATGGAACAAACGAAGAAAATGATCTTTGTATCTCAGCTCAAAAATGAGATCAAAGAGATTCTGAATGATTCTCTAAGACTGCTTCAGCATCAAGAATCTCAGGAAAATAACGGAAGCTCTCCTCCTGTCTATTTGGAAAAAATACGAGAGGAAAAATTTGGAGACTATGCCTGCACTTCTGCAATGAACCGAGAGTTTCGAAATCACTTCGTAAAACTGAAGAAAGAATGGAATCAACCAAGAATTTTTGCACAAGAGTTTTGTGAAGCAATTCAGAAAAACAAAGAAGCAAGCAATCTTTTAGAAACAGCAGAAGTTGCAGGTCACGGCTATATCAATCTCACAATCACAACAAAAAGACTTCTTCAATACCTAAAAAAAGCACTTCACGAAAATCAAGACTATGGAAACACAATCGAACCAAAACCGAAAAAGATCATCCTTGAGTTTGTCAGTGCAAATCCTACAGGTCCTCTCAATGTTGTTTCTGCACGAGCAGCCGCCCTTGGTGATAGTTGTGCAAATCTTCTCAAGGCAGCAGGCCATCAAACAAGCTGCGAGTACTATGTCAATGATTGCGGCAATCAGATCAAGCTTTTGGGTCAAAGTTGCTTGGGACACCTTTTAGAGCTTCATGGTATTCCTGTCAAATTTCCTTTGCATCAAGAAGGATCTGAAGGAGCTGTTTATCCCAACATTCCAGCTATTCCTTTCCCACCGAACGGATATTATGGAGAATATCTCAAAGAGATGATCGTAAAAGAGATGAACCATGCGAAAGAAAATAACACTCCATCCTCTCTTTCAAACCTGCTCCAACTAGAGGGAAAGAATCTGGAGCAGTTCTTAGCTGATTCTCAAAAAACAGACTTACCGCCTGAGTTCCTAAATCAAGAGCAATTCTCGAAAGTTTCAGAAGAGCTTGGAAGAAAGGCTGCAGAGATTTTTTTGTCTCAGCAAAAGGAAGTTCTCAAGAGGTTTCGGGTAAAATTCGATTGCTTTTTTAGAGAAGGAGACCTTCATAATTCTGATCAGCTTTCCAAGAGTCTCAAAAAATTAGAAAAAAAGTCATATCAAAGAGAAGGATGCACTTACTTTGAGAGTACAAAGCATGGAGATGATAAGGATAGAGTTCTTATCAAATCTGATGGAACACCAACGTATTTTCTAGCTGATATAGCTTACCATGTTCACAAAGCTCAAAGGGGATTTACTGAGATCTATAATATATGGGGTCCTGATCACCATGGCTATATAGCACGCCTAGCAGGGGCTATCAAGGATTCTGGATTTCAAGGAAAGTTTAAGGTATGGATTGCCCAGCAGATTCACTTAAAAGACGGGACAAAACAAATTCGTATGAGCAAAAGAGCAGGGAAACTTATCACAATGGCTCAGCTTCTCCAAGAAGTCCCTGTTGATGTACTTCGTTATTTTTTCGTCATGCGTTCTTTTGATTCTCCGATGGATTTTGATCTGGAAGAGGCGAAGGATACTTCCGAAAAAAACCCTTATTATTATGCAGCCTATGCTCATGCCAGAATTTGCTCCATTTTTAGAAAAGCAGAAGAAATTAAGATTCACCTTCCAGAGAAATGGGAAGATATTCCTTCTTGCTTTCTGGACTTCAACTGGACTCCTGAAAGGAAGAGGATCCTCTTGCAAATTGCACGTTTCCCAGAAGAGGTCTCAGAATCAGCAAACCAGATGGAACCTCATAGAATGATCCAATATATTACAGAGCTTTCGTCTTTCTTTTCGCAGTTTTATGTTCAAAAAGAAAATAGGGTAATAGAACAGGAGCAAAAAACTGCCACTTGTCTTCTAATTTTACTCAAAGGTGCTTCGATATGCCTCAAAAATGGGCTTTCTCTTCTGGGAATGGAAGCACCTGAACGCCTATAAAAGGCACCGCGGCTTTTATAAAACCTCAGTCATGCCTCAACATGACTTGCGACCATCCACAGGCGTGCCCGATCTGTTTTTAGTAAATATTCACTAGGACGATGGCTAATATTTACTAGCAGCTCACCTTTTTAGTAAATATTGGCTAAAACTCTCAATTTTTCGACGAGTTTCCATCTGTCCCAGCTAGGTGAATGAGAGGAGTAGTGAGGCAGCTATTATCTGGAATCACCAAAATCTGGATACTTCTCTGTATCTTGGAAGTTGCTTGCTCCATTAGCAAAGTCTGTTTATCCAGAAGAGAGAAAACCTTGCCCTGTTAGAGAGGAGAGAATCTATGGTTTCTTTACAGATAGAGCTTGATGTAGACATGAACACACCTGAAAACCTAAGGACATGCACGCAAGACTTTAGCAATAAGCAGGAGACCCGTATCTACTGTCGAAAGCAATGGAAGTCCTTTTTGAAGACTCCCTCGCCATCACGTCTTCTTAGCTCCCTATATTTTTATCTTAGCAAGCGTCGAACTAACAGCCGCCTTCTTTTATTCATTCCAATTCAAGGAGAGGAGCTACCCTTTCTTCCTATACTAAAAGATCTAAATCTAAAATTCTATGCCCCAAGATTGCTAGCAAAGCATCAGATGGAATTTCGACACTATGAGATGAGCAAAGATCCGTATGCTTCTTTGGAGAAGGGGCCTTACGGGCTGGATACTCCCTCTCAACATTCCCCTCTTCTGGAATTGCCTCTCGATACTGAGGATACTGTCCTTGTTCCCTGTCTTGGACTCAACTCGGAGGGAATTCGCTTAGGGCGGGGTGGTGGCTATTACGATCGATTTGCTAAATCTTTGGAAAAACCAGAAAAAGTAGCAGTGCTTCCCTATTCCCTTTCTATGCTTTCGTTCGAAACACAAGCTCATGATATGAAAATAAATCTTTGCATCACAGAAAAAGGAGTTCAAAAACACCCACAGACCAAGCCGCAGGTATAGGGAAGTTGTGGGACTATATTGCCACACGGAGACCCTCTCTGGAAATCGTCGATTTGTTTCCTAGCGTGACTCCTTAATTTGCTTGTCCATCTGATGCATAATCTTTTCCAAGATTTCTCTTTGGTAGCGGAGCTCCGATAAATGATTGTCGCTGAGAGAAGTTACATTGGAAAATGAAAGCTGACGAAGCATGGGAAATCTCAACGCAGATAGTACAATAACACCGACCCTGTCAAGTCCACAAAATTTTCGTGGTCTGTCAACAAAAAAACAGGATAAATGGAAAAAAATTTGCTCAAAGCCATGAAGCAAAATCGTCAGTATAAAAGATGGCACCCTAATCTTAAATATCTACTATTTTTCTCTTTGTCCTAATTTGTCTTTGCAAAATGAAATATTCCACACTGCTTTTTTCATAAAATATCGTTGATCGCCTTGAGTAGTTTAAAAAAGTTGTAATCTCTTTGTGATATACTTGACTATCTCCTTTGTTGCGTAAGAGTGTAAAGTCCCAGTTTCTCACCCTTAGCATGAAAACTCATGGTTGACAAGACAAAAACATTTCTTTTAGAGCAACAGGAAACACGTGAAACTAAAATGGATCTCTTCTTTGTTCTCTGGGAGAACCAAGAAGGATCCAAAGAAGAAGGGCCACTAGAAGTACTTTGGGAGTTAATTGAATCCTATAAAGTAGATATCTTTGATGTCTCCCTAAGAAAAATTACAGATGATTTTATTCAGTTTCTAAAAAAAGCAGAGGAGCTTAATGTCGAGCCTGCATCTTCTTTTATCTGTATGGCTGCACGACTCATCCTTTATAAAAGTAGGGCTCTTTTACCCAATCTTTCTATAGAGGAAGCCGATGAAGAGCCTCGTCTTCCTCCTGAGCTAGTGCAGCAGTTTCTTGAATATCGAAAGTATCAACTTGCCGCAGAGAGACTCCATGAAATAGAACAAATTTCCTCTGGGATGTTTATTCGTAAAAACACATTGATGTATAGTCGTCCTCAACAACATGAGCAAGTTATTGAGCTACCAGATCTAAGTCTTAGCGATCTTTTGCAGAGCTACAGCAGGCTTTTGCACTCTATTGATGAAAAAGAAAAAAAATTTCAAGGACTTTTTATAGAGCTGGAACATTATACTGTCGAAGATCAGCTTGTCCGTATCCGCTCTTTTCTTACAGAGGAAAACTCATTTTGCATGGAGGAAATTCTGAATCGACATTATGAACCCAGCTATGAACAGAGAAAGACTCGACATATTATTATCTTTTTGGCTATCTTGGAATTATGTCGTAATAGAGAAGTTCTACTTCAACAGAAAGAAGCTTTTGCTCCTATTTTTATCGTAAAGCGTAAACTCCTTTCTGTCTCATGAGAAACATTTCTGTTTTTGAAATATGATTAAAAAAAGGTAGCCTTCTCATTGCAATGCTGAAAACTCTGCTCCATTCTGCTATAGGAAGGATTTTCCGCCTTTTTCTGAAATGCATGTCCAAACAACCTGAAATAATCCTTCCTATAACGCCAGAACAGTCTCATAAGGATTCAACTGAGAGAGACTCCTCGGATTATGTAAGCATTCCCATCAAAGAAGCAAAAAATGTAGGTCTTCCTGAACAACGAGAGATTAACCAAGAGGAAGAGGAGCATATTCTTGGTCTTATGGAGGCAGTTCTGTTTCTTTCGCCAGACCCAGTTCCTCTTGTTTTCCTTGCTAGGCATTGTGGGATTGACAAAACCACTGCGAGAAAACTTGTTGACCGTCTAGCCGATGATTATGCAGAACGAGAAGGAGGAATTGAGCTGAGGGAAATAGCTGGAGGCTATCGTCTCATTACTTCTAAACGTTATGGAAACGCTCTCAAAGAAATTTTTCAGGAAACCAAACAATCAAAACTTTCCCCTGCTGTGATGGAAACCCTCGCTGTCATTGCCTATCAACAACCTGTCACACTTCCTGAGATTGATGATATACGAAGTACTTCCAGCCGAACCATGATTTCTGCATTACTACAGAATAAACTCATTCAAACACAAGGTTGCCGTCCTACACCTGGAAGACCTACTTTGTATGTAACAACAAAGAACTTCCTATCCCATTTTGCACTCTATTCCACTACGGAACTTCCACCTCTTTCCGAAGTCAAGGAACTTCATCTCGATGAGATCAAATAGAACTCTCTTATGTTATACGAATATGATAGACAACTCCTCAAACAATAGGTCATAAAAGAATAGATCATAGGAGCAAAAACTGAGCAAAGAAAAACAAAATAATAAGAACGTACAGAAAGATCAAAATCATCTTTCTATGTGCCGAAGCCGTATTGACGAAATTGATTCTGAGATCGTTTCTCTCATTGCCGAACGTACTTGTCTTGCTCAGAAACTTGGTAAAATCAAATCACAGACAAATAGTCCTGTTTATTGTCCTAAGCGTGAAAAGGAAGTGTATCAGAATATTGAAGCTCTTCGTAAAAAAAAGATAGAACTCAAGAACTTCTCTGCTTCTTTAACTCTTCGAGCAATTTATCGAGAGATTATGTCTTTCGCTGTCAAAATGGAAGAGGGAGCAAAAATAATTTATTTAGGGCCTCCTGCTTCTTTTTCTCATCTTGCCCTTTATGATCGTTTTGGCTTAAATGCAAAAACTGATCCTGTAGAAAGTATACAAGAGGTTTTCCATGAGGTGGAATCAACGGAAGATTATGTCCTTGGAATTGTTCCTGTCGAGAATAGTACTGGAGGAGTAATTGGAATTACTTTAGACAATCTCATTCGTTCTGATCTCCAGATCTATGCTGAACATTATCTTCGAGTTAGACATCACCTTCTCCATGCTGAAAAAGTAGACATTTCTTCGATTCAAAGGCTCTACCTAATGCCTGCCGTCTATGAGCAATGTAGAGAATGGATCCACAAATATCTTGATATATCTAAAATAGAAGTAATAGAAACAGCAAGCTCTGCAGCAGCAGCATTGGAAGCTTCTGAGAAAAAGAACGGAGCTGCAGTGGCATCAGAGACAGCAGCAGAAACATATAACCTTCAGTTTATCTCTAAAAATATTCAGGATACCTCCAATAATATTACTCGTTTTTTTATACTTGGGAAAGATCAATGCTCTCCGACAGGAGACGATAAAACATCTATCGTTTTTTCTCTGTCAGATTTTCCTGGGAGCCTTTCTGAGGTTCTTCGGCTTTTTGAAAAAAGAGGAATCAACATGAGTCGTATTGAATCCAGGAGCAGTAAGAGGATGTTTGGTGAGTATAACTTTTTTCTGGATTTGGAAGGTCATAAAAAAGATAAAGGAATCAAGGAACTTCTTAAGAAGATTCAAAGAAAAAGCTCTTTTTTCAAGATTCTTGGCTCCTATCCGAAAATGCCACTTCCTTCATGAAATCAATTTTATCATTATGATCCCTTTGGAGCAAAATTTTCCCTTTCAAAGTATCCTTGTTTATGGGATGGGTATGATGGGTTCTTCTCTTGCGAAGACTATTAGAAAAAAATATCCTCAAGTATCTGTATTAGGTGTCGTAAAAAGCAAAAAAAGTGCAGATTGGATTCTTTCTGAAAAGTTAGCTGATCAGGTTTTTGTTCATCAAGATCTTACCGATGCAAGCTTTATGGAAGACCTTTCGATAGACCTTCTGATTTTGACCCTTCCGATTCAGCAAATTCTTCTTATGGTTCCTCATCTTCCCGCAAGTTCTTGTATGATCACAGATATGTCTTCTGCTCAACGAGAAATTCAAGAAGCCTTCCAAAAGCGACCTGAGCTTCGTTTTGTAAGCTCTCATCCACTCTGCGGAAGTGAGCAGCATGGGCCACAACATGCCTTGGAAAATCTTTTTCAAGATAAAATTTGTCTTCTTGCCGATTCCCCCGATAAGAAATCTATTTCCCTAATCAAGGGATTCTGGGAAGCTCTTGGAATGAAAACCTACTTCCTAAAAGCAGATTTCCATGATATTACCCTTGCTTATTTAAGTCATACCCCTCACCTCCTTTCTGGTCTTTTATGTATATGGGCAAGGTCTGGTCTTTCTATGGATGCTCTTGGTGAAAAACTTCCGTTCCCTCCTGTAGGGGGAGGATTTCAGGATATGGCAAGAATCGCAGGTTCAAACCCTGCAATGTGGAAAGATATTTTAGCAGTGAACTCAGATAATATTGTTTACTCTCTGAGAAGGCTTGAAAGTGAAATTCATGAAATGATACAATCTATAGAAAACGAAGATAAAAATTTCTGGATCAAATGGTTTCAAAAAGCGAGAGAAAGTAGAGACTTGATTTGCAATATTCCTCATCCACCTCCCAACTGATATCTATTTTATGTCTCTTTCCTTTCATTCTTGCATCGTAATTTGTCTTGACGGGCCTGCGGGGTCTGGAAAAAGTACAGTTGCTTCTCTTCTTAGCTCACGACTTGGTTGGCCACATATTGATTCAGGAGGAATTTACCGTACTTTAACCCTTGCTTCTATGTCGAAAATAGGGAAAGGAAAGTCAGCAGAAGAATTTGGGGAGCTTTTCTCTTCTAAGAAGATAAAGCCTGAATCTCTTGATTGTAAAATCATCATGCAAAAAACAAATCAGATCAATTACATTGGCTCCCGAGATATTAAATCGGAAATTCGTATTCCTGATGTCACATCTCGTGTAAGGTACATAGCAGATAACCATGAATATAGAGACTATGTAAATTCTATCCTGAGAAGCTTTACCAAGAATCAAAAAGGACTCATCGTGGATGGAAGAGATATAGGAACGGTTGTATTCCCTGATAGCCCTATGAAGTTTTTTCTTGAAACAAGTCCTTCTATCAGATCTATTAGACGGAAAAATGAACTACAAGAAATGGGATGTGAAACCTCTTTGAAAGAAATTACAAGCAAGATAGAAAAACGTGACCATGAAGATAGAACAAGAGAGGTAGGTGGACTCAGGAAAGCAAAAGATGTAGTTATGATTGACACCTCAGAGCTGACTTTGGACGATGTAGTATCTAGGATAGTTTCTCATCTTAAATAATGACTGGACGAACACCAACCCCCTTTGATCTTGCTGAGGAAGAGCTTAAGACTCTACAACAGCTTCTGGATTCTTCGAATCATGTAACAGAATACAAAAAGAAGGGAGAAATCATAAATGCACGCCTCATTAAGATAGAAGAAAGAAAACTATATTTTGATATATCAGACAAGCAAGAAGGAGTTTGTTCTCGAGATGAGTTTGACGAGATTCCTGCCATAGGAGAGATCGTTTCTGTAGCTGTTCGAAAAAAAAATCCAGAAGGCTTTGTAAATCTTTCCAAGAAAGAGGCAGAGAGGCAGAATGCGTGGAAAATACTGAAAGAAGCTTCCAAGACAAATACGAATCTAACTGGAGAAGTAAGTAAAGTCCTACCTGCTGGATACCTTCTTCAATACAAAGGACTTGAGCTTTTTTTACCGCTTTCTCATTCTTCACTTCGTCCTCAAAATCGATTTACTACAGGAGCTTCTCTTGATTTCCGTATATTAAAACTCAAAGAACAATACTATTCTGCTGTTGTAAGTCATCGAAAGATCATTGAAGAAAAGAATGATTCTCTTTGGGATGCTTTTCTCAAGAAACATCAGGAAGGAGATATTATAGAAGGAATTATCATACAAAAAGTATCCTTTGGTATTTTTGTGGAAGTTGACGGAATTATTGGACTACTACACCAAAATGATATTTCATGGAAAGAAGGATTCGTCATAACTAAATCTTTTTCAATTCACAGCAAAATAAAACTAAAAATTCTCTCAATGGACCCAAAAAACAACCGTCTTGGTCTCGGTCTGAAACAACTAAGTGAGGAGCCATGGAAATGGGTAGAAACTAATCTCAAGGTTGACCAAAAAATTCATGCTAAAGTATCTTCACTTACACCCTATGGTGCATTCCTTGAGATACGAGAGGGCTTACAAGGTCTCTCGCATATTAGTGACATTAGCTGGGAACGAAAGCCCAAACATCCCCAACATTATATCAGGCTTAATCAGGAAGTGGAAGCAAAAGTACTCAGTATCAATATAGAAGAAAAACGTATTTCTCTTGGAATCAAGCAATGTATGGAAGATCCGTGGAAAATGATTTCACAAGAAGTAAAAGAAGGAGATATACTAGAAAGAAAGATACTTTCTGTAGTTCAGTTTGGTTCTTTCGTAAGCATTAGAAAAGGAATAGATGGCCTCATACATTTTCGAGATTATAGTTGGAACGAGCCAAATGATCCTAAAATGTTGAAAAAAGGTCAAATAGTCAAGTTCAAGATTCTCCAGGTTGATGCAGAAAATAAAAGAATTGCCTGTGGTCTGAAACAGTTAGAAGATAATCCTTACATAAGTTTCGAAAAAAAGTATCCTAAGGGAAGTATTGTAAAAGGGAAAGTTCATAAAGTTGCCTCCTTTGGAATCCTTGTCCAACTTGAAAACAATTTGACAGGCTTGATTGCGGATTTTGAAGCCAGTGAAGCAAAACAGAAAGAGATGCATAAAAACTATAAGAAAGGTGACCCTGTCGAAACAGCTGTACTTTATACCGATCCAGATAAAAAAAGAATCCGTCTTTCAAACAAAGTCTATAAAGAAAAAAAGGAAAACGAAGCTACTCAGCATTATATTAAATCGGAACATATGCCTGCTACTTTCAATCCTTTCGCAAATCTTCTTTCACAGGAAAAGAAATAAAACAATTAAACCATGATTGAAACATGATTGAAACATGATATTTGACTTTTTCATCTGGATTTTATGTTTCCTATTCTTCAATCTTGTTATTCTTCTTTTGAACTATTGGACATTCCTTTTCAGTAGCCAAGAAAAGTTTAGCAAAGGAGAGCTTATTGGGATTCCTTCGATTCTTCGTCAGGAAATAAAACGTTTGTTGGGAGGAGAGTACTCATGGATTCGATGCTTGAACTTCTTTTTTGGGGTATTGACCTCGTGGATTCTTACTTTACTAGGAGGTTTGTTTTCCCCAGACTCAGGGAACATACCAGATCATGCTTCGGCTGAAGTTCCTAATTATTTTTTTCAGTCGATTCTTTTTTTACTTATACTTCATCTCATGAAGCCATCTTTGAAAGAAATCGAGTTCAATGAAAATAGACATTCTTTCTTGTATCATTTTCTGTCTTGTGAGTTGCTTTTTTTTCTGGGACTCAGTATAGCCCTTCCTTCGATTACGATAGTACTTTGGGGGATCTATCACAAGATGAATTTTCTTTTTTGTCTCATAAACCTGATCCTCTGCCTTAGTTATGCTTTCTATCGCTTGCGAAGAGAAGAATCCATTTCTTCTTCAAGTACAAATTGAGCCATTTACGTTTTCATCTGAGCTTTGAGCTTTGCTCTTTGAGCTTTTTAGACTAATCCTGTGCTTCCGAACCCATCTCCGCCTCGCTTTGTAGAAGAGGTAGAAAAGCCAGAAGATGACTCTTCCCATATCCACGAGTTGCTTTTTCCCAGTATGATCTGTGCAATTCTATCAGCATGCTGGATCTCTATCGTTTCTTCACGATCTATATTCGCCACTAAAATTTTCAGTTCTCCTCGATAGTCTGAATCGATGGTACCAGGTGCATTGGGAAGTATTAATCCTTTTTTGAGAGCAAGTCCAGAGCGAGGACGAACGGATATATAGAACCCTTTAGGAATTTGAAGCTGAAGGCCTGTTGGTATAAGCATACGACTACCGGGAAGTATACGAACCATCGTGTCAGGAGGGAGGCACGCTCTCACGTCCATAGCTGCTGCCCCCTCTGTCGCAAAAGAAGGAAGCTCTGCTCCTGCTGAGCAGTAGACTCCGACCTTGACTGGAAGTCGATCCTCTCGACTAGCTTTCATCTAAAATTTTTTCTAAACTTTAGGGACGACGACGTGCTGATGAAGAGTGGCGTCGACCTCCACTATCTTTCTTGGAGTGGAAATCTCTTCCTCCACCACCACGATTATCTCTGTCTCCCCCGCGACCACCATCTCTATCTCTTGGGCGATATTGAGGACGACCTGCACCACCACCATTGCTTCGAGAGGAGCGAAAGCCACCACCATTTCTACTATCTCGACCACCGCCGCCGCCATCTCTGCCGCCGCCATCTCTGCCGCCAGTATTTCCTCCTCTTCTGCCAGAAAAACCATCTGACGGACGTGCAAGATGCTGGAGATCTCGATGAAGAAGATCCATCTTCCCTGAATGATCGATATTGTTGATTACCACAGGCACTTTATCACCTTCCTTATAGAGGTCAGTTACTGACTCTAGTCTACTGTCCGACATTTTAGATATATGGAGAAGTCCTTCTTTCCCTGGAGATATCTCCACAAAGGCTCCAAAATCGACAATTCGTTTGATCACACCCTCGTAGGATTCTCCTGATACAGGCTCTCGAAAAATATTTTCAATGATTTTCTTTGCCTCTTGATTGGATTTGGATGAAGAAGAAGCAATGGTTACTACCCCACTGTCCTCCACATTGATCTCTGCACCCGTCCGTTCCATGATTTCACGGATTATACGACCACCTGGGCCAATCAATTCACCTATACGACCAGTATCAACCTGAAGATGATCAATCCTAGGAGCAGTGTCAGGTATGTCAGCTCTTGGTTTAGAAAAGGTCTCGTTCATCTTTTCTAGGATATGAAGTCTTCCTTTCTCTGCCGCCTGAAGTGCTTCTTTCAGGATATCCAATGAAACACCTTTAACTTTCAAATCTAGCTGGAATGCAGTAATCCCTTTAGATGTCCCTGCAAGTTTGAAGTCCATATCACCAAAGTGATCCTCTAAGCCTGCTATATCAGAAAGAATAGCTGGCTTTCCTGTATCATCCAAGATAAGACCCATAGCAATCCCCGATACAGCTGCTTTTACAGGGACTCCTGCTGCCATCATGGCAAGGGAGCCCGAGCATACAGATGCCATGGAAGAAGAGCCGTTAGATTCTAGTATCTCCGATACAATTCGTATCACATAAGGGAAATCTTTCTCAGGAGGAAGAACATTCTTGAGGGAACGAAGAGCAAGGTTTCCGTGCCCAATCTCGCGTCTTCCAGTAGCAAGCATTCTCTTTACCTCTCCTGTGGAAAAAGGAGGGAAGTTGTAGTGAAGAAGAAAGCTTCTATGTTTTTCCCCTTCCAAAGTTTCATAACGTTGATTATCCATCTTGCTACCCAGAGTCACTGTAGCAAGAGACTGCGTCTGACCCCTTGTAAATACAGAAGAGCCATGAGCCCCTGGAATAACATCCATCTCAACACTGATATCACGTATCTCATCAAGCTTACGTCCATCAGCACGGATTCCCTTTTCAAAGATTTGGGCACGAACTATAAGATATTCTATATTATGAAGCTCACTTTTGAGTTCTGATTCTATAGCATCCCATTTCCCTTGGTCTTTCAGTTTTTCCTCAAAATGCTGTATAGATTCCTCATATACCTTTTTGATTTTTTCTTCACGTTCACTCTTATCAGAAGTGAGATTTGCTTCCTTCATTTTTTCAAAGGCAAAACTATGGAGTTCCTCTTTCAAGGAAGGGTCTGGAAGCCTAAGGGAAAGTTTTCGCTTTACTATATTCATTTGAGAAGCTACTTTTTCTTGCAATTCGATCTTTGGTTGAAGAGCCTTATGTCCAAAAGCAATAGCCTCTAGCATTTCTTCATTGGTGCTCTCTTTTGATTCTCCTTCGATCATTGTAACCCCATCTTTGCTTCCAGATATCAAGAGCTCAATATCGCTTTTTTCACGCTCTTCTGGATTTGGATCGGAAATAAACTTTCCATCCACTCTCCCCACAAGTACGCCCGCAATAGGTCCTTCCCAAGGTATATCTGATAATAAAATAGCCGCAGACGCTGCTGTGATAGCATGCCCTTCAACAGGCTCCTTTGGATCATAAGAAAGAAGGGTAATGAGAAGCTGAACTTCAGAGAAATACCCTTGGGGGAAAAGAGGCCTACATGGCCGGTCAATGAGTCTGGAGATCAGTGTCTCATGTTCTCCTGGACGGTTTTCTCTCTTGAAATATCCTCCAGGTATTCGTCCTGAAGAATAGAATTTTTCCCTATAGTCTACGCTGAGAGGAAAGAAGGATTGCCCTTCTCTTGCTTCCTTTTCTGCGCAAACTGTTGCAAGAAGGGTTAGTTTACCACAGCGGTAAACTATAGCTCCATCTGCTTGCTTTGCCCATTTTCCTGTTTCTACAGAAATTGTTTTTCCTGAACACTTTAGTTCGTGTGTATACATTGACATGAATTAACTCCGCTAGATTTTTTATATATTTAAAAAACCTAGACTTATTTACGGATTTTGAGGCTTTGGATTAATTCTTTATATGAACCAAGACGTTTCCGCTTCAGATAGTCAAGTAGACTTCTTCGCTTCCCAACTAACTTTAAAAGTCCTCGTCGGGAATGATGGTCTTTTACATTACTTTGGAAGTGCCTGTTCAGCTCATGAATACGACCAGTCAAAAGTGCAATTTGCACCTCGGCAGAACCAGTATCCTTACTGTGCTTGTTGTACTTCTCAATAATCTGTAACTTTTGCTCTCGGTCGATCATATTACTGAATTTTCCTCATCAATCCTATAGGTCAATATTTTGACTATGGGAAAAACTGCATAGTCTTTTTTTTATTTCTTGTTCTTTTGAGAAAGTTTTTTTATCGTGATTTACTAAGTCAAACTCAATGGCAATGGATGATCCAAACCATAAAACCTCTCTCTCTGAAATTCTTATTAAACTAAGAGATTTTCATTTATCCCAGAAGAACCCTTCTCTTGATATCAAGATACATTCTACAAACCATACCCGAATATTTTCCCTAGCTCTTCCTTTGAGACCTTCTCTACAAGAAACCTGTGATAATTTTGCTAATTTGAGCCTCTTATTTGGTGGGAAACGATTCTATGAAGAAGACAATGTTCTTGACGATCCAAGTCTTGAAAAAGGAAGGATAGCCTTAGAGAATCAAGATGAGCCAACAATCACTGTGATTACTATTGTTAGGAATAACTCTCTTGGTCTTAGAAAAACAATAGAAAGCGTTTCATCTCAAAGCTGGCACAAACTAGAGTATCTAGTAATAGATGGAACTCCTACAGGGGAAAAACAGGATGAAAACCTCAAACTACTCCATCAACACTCTTCTTCCATTGATTTTTGGCTTTCTTGTTTAGATAAGGGAATCTACGATGCGATGAATCGAGGAGCTCTTTTGGCGAAGGGAAAGTTTTTACTTTTTATGAATGCAGGGGATCAATTTTATTCCCAACATTCCTTGAAGGAATTTGCGTCTTTTTGGAATCCTCAGATCGATATATTATATGGAGATTACTGCATAGACTATTCAAACAAAAACCTAAGCAGGATCCATCGAGTCAATCCCATCCTTTCCTATATGGATTTATTATATGCTATGGTTTTTTGCCATCAAAGTCTTTTGATTCGTACCGATTTACAGAGAAAATATCCATATACACTAGATCGAATCACTTCAGATTATGGCTTTGTTCTCCAATGCTTTCAAGAGGGATATAAATTTGCCCATGCCCCTGTGATCGTGGCAAGAGTGGATACGGCAGGTATTTCTAATCAAAGAAGGGTGAAGGTTCAATTGGAACGATGGAAATTCTGCCGAAAATTTTATCCACGCCCATGGCTCTCTCTTTTCTTTTTAGGCATCGTTGCTTCTACTGCCTTGAGGAGTTATACGCAAAAATTACTTGGGAATCACTTGACGTCCATTGTCCTCCGTATCAAGTATAGTCTGCTGAATATTCTGACACAACAAAAGAAGCAAATGCACTAAGGGATTATAGGAAGTCAAGGAAAACAGCCGTTTTAGGCAGGATTTTAGTTAATATTTACTAAAATTAGGAGTCATCACTAGTAAGCATTAGCTATCTTCCCAATGAATATTGACTAATAGAAAAACACTACTCGGAGACCATCTTTGGAAAGAAACCTTAGTTGTTATATTTATTTACGCCCTGTTCTTTCAATAATCGGCTTTCTTAGTTCTTTATGTGCTAAAAACGATGCCTACTAATAAGTATTAGCTATTGTTTCCAGAGAAGGGAGCAGCGTAGGTCCCCCTTCATGGAAAATGACGGCTATTCTATTTCTTAAGTCGAGGCCAGTTGCCACTAGCTTTTTTAATATTTGCTGCCTTGTTTCGAGCCCACTTGCTCTGCACTGAGCGATCGTAGTTCAGATAAAGCTTTCCTTGATGTATGTTCCATGCAACAGGATCAATATCTGCTGTATAACCTTTGGAAACAGCATAGGCACAAAAACCACCGTATTGAGGAGCATATCTTGTAGGATTGCTCCGAAATAGGCTAAGGTGTGCCTTGCTAGAAAAGTACCAATTCGCACCTCTCCATCGATGGGCAAACTCTTTTTTCCCCTTTACAGGTTTTCCTTGCTTAAAGTAAGCTACCGTATCATAGCCGTGAATGGCTCTTTTTCCCAAGAACGAGCTATTCACTGGCTTAGCTTCTATAGCGAAAGCAAACAATACTATAGCAAACGTTATAGAACCCAAAAAAATCTTTCTCATTATCTGTACCTCCTAATAATTTAGCGATTTAGATCACTAGAAAATATCTATATGAAAAACGCAAGCAAAAATTTTTAAAATATTGATAGCAAGAGGGATTCCCTGTTTTTTCGGCGTTTCTTATGTGAGCTAAGCCATGGATACTTACTTATACTAACAATAGTCCCGACTTATCAGGCTTGTTACCATTTATAGGCGTGCCCGATCTGTTTTTAGTAGATATTCACTAGGACGATGGCTAATACCTAGTAGTAAAAACTCACCTTTTTAGTAAATATTAGCTAAAACTCCTGATTTTTCGGTGAGTTTCCTTCCCAGCAGAGGGGTACAGCGGACCCCCTCTCTGGAAACACGCCTCTATGGCATCGGGCATTGATTCCCGGGGAGGGGATCGACCCAGTCAATTACGGTATCATTG
>JABABJ010000157.1 GCA_014238275.1 Leptospirales bacterium
GTTGCAAGAATACGCTAACCGCACCTGTGTATTGTGAAAGGTCTACACCATTTAGAGTAGAGTTACCATTAATAGTGGCGCCTGATGATGCCGAATCAAAGCCATCAAAACTAATCAAAACACCAGAGCCTGTAAAACTCTGTCCCGATGGCGGTACGATATAGCACTCAAAGAAGGCAGCATCCCCATCTACCAGCGGATAGTTAGGAAAGAAATAGATGGCATTCTCATTTGGATCACCGATGGCCACTGTTGCACTATCGTCAGCAAGAACTACGCTCTCCCCTTCACTGGCACTAGTGTCAGTAGGTGAGATGGTCACTGTATTTGCACTTGGAGCCGTGTAGTCCGTACCTGCAGTAGCATCCCCAGTAGTAGTCCCACCAGTGACATCATACCTAATAGTAATATCACTGGCAGCAGTAGGCACTACCGAGTCAGTAGGATGGAGGGTAAACCAGACTTGTATCATACGGGTGTTATCTTCTGGCTCAGGGGTCTGGGCATTGTGGACGTGTAGGACATAAGTGATAAAAGGAAACAGATCTTCAAATGCAACCTGAGTCAGCTCATTGTAAGCGGGGTCAGTGGAGCTCGTACTTAGGGTGGTTGTAATATCTGTGTTCGTAGGGACAGCATTCGTCACGATGACTGTTTGTGCTGTCGCATAGTCACTTGCTGTAAAACTAAGGGTATCGGGCTCAAAAGTCACATCAGTATTGTCCGTACTTATGGCAATGGTGACGTCGGCAGTGGGAGCAGTATTCAGTTGGACTGTAAACTCCCTTTGATAGTCTTCAGCCCATCGGAATTACTAAGCTCTGAGACTACAGGACCAGGTTGAGGTGGCTCCTCAGTGCCAGTAGCTCCACAAGTCACAAGGCTGAGGGCTAAAAAGCCTATACAGATGAGCCATAATGCTCTTATCCTATAATATGGGATGGATTGGTTTTTCTTGCATGTTGAGACCTCCCTATGCAGAATTGATGTATGATTTTAGTCATTATGACCATAGCAATATGTGTAGACGGGTTTGACAAGTTTTTTTATAAAAAAGTAGAAAAAATTTTGCACTCTTTTGAGTGTATCTTAATATTCTGTGGATTTGATATTCTTTACTCAAAAAAATTCTTGACCTATCTATGCCATATACTTTCCATGCTATAGATGGTGCTTTGTGAAAGAATTTATTTCTTCCCCTTTATGACAACAAGCCAGTTAGGAAATCCCTCTTCATTAGGAAAACAAGCCAGTTAGAGAATCCTTCTTCTTTATGACAACGGACCAGTTAGGAAATCCCTCTTCCATAGGAAAAATCGACAGAGACTGGCTCAATAGCCTCTATGAAAAGCGAGCAGAGTCAGCGTCTTGTCTGGCTCCCAATGCAGGAAAAGACTTTTATCTATGTGGATGGGTCCTTCGCCTACGAGATCAAGGAGGGTGCATTTTTATTGATCTTCGTGACAAAAGCGGTCTAGTTCAGCTTGTATTTGACTCCTCTGTTCTAGGAAAAAGCTTTCATGAGGCAGAATCTCTCCGTAGTGAGTATGTGATAGGAGTAGAAGGGAAGCTAAGAACTCGTGACAAGGATGCCGTAAATCCTAATCTTCCTACGGGAGATGTCGAGATATTGGTGAGCCGATTTTCTATTTTGAATCAATCCCCTACTCCCCCTATAGGCCTTGAAGATCACGAGGAGCTATCTGAAGAGCTAAGACTTCGCTATCGGTTTCTTGATCTCCGCCGAAACAAGCTAAAAGATGCACTGATCTTTCGGTCGCAAATGAATCACGAAATACGAGGCTTTCTCATAAGCAAAGGGTTTACTGAGATTGAAACACCCTATCTCAACAAGTCCACTCCCGAAGGTGCAAGGGATTTTCTGGTTCCTGCAAGGTTAAGCAGTGGACAGTTTTATGCACTTCCTCAGTCTCCTCAGCTCTTCAAGCAGATCCTGATGGTAGGTGGGATGGAAAAGTACTTTCAATTTGCCAAGTGTTTTCGTGACGAGGATCTTCGAGCAGATCGCCAGCCCGAATTTACACAACTTGATCTTGAGATGAGTTTCATCAATAGAAATATCCTTGTTGACTATATGGAGGAAATGTGGCAGAAAGTATTCCGTAACTGTTTGGGTATAGAGATACCCTTGCCCTTCCCTCAGATCTCTTTTCAAGAAGCAATGGAAAAATACGGCACAGATGCTCCAGACCTCCGCTATGACCTCACTCTAACAGATGTAGCAGAGATTGGAAAGCAATCAGAGTTTAGCGTATTTCAACAAGCACTTGCCAAACCTAAGGGAAGACTCAAGGCACTTAGGGTTCCTGGTGGAGCTTCTTTGTCTCGGAAAGAGATCGATGATCTTACCAAGTGGGTGATTCATGATTTTCAAGCTAAAGGACTTGCTTGGATCAAGTACGAAACAGATGGTCTTCGCTCTGTTATCAGCAAGTTTTTTACTCCCACTCTACTAGAACAACTTAGCAAACGCTGCAAGATGGAGCATGGCGATATTCTGTTCTTTGGAGCTGGAGAAGAAAAAATAGTCCATGAATCCCTTGGGGCTCTTCGCATACGTATGGCAGAAAGATTTCGTCTATATAAAAAAGATGCTTTGGCTCCTCTTTGGGTCTTTGACTTCCCACTATTTTGTCGTGAGTCATCTTCGGAAGGAATTACAAGTATGCACAATCCTTTTACAGCTCCTATCCAAGAGGATCTTCCTCTCCTTCTATCTCCCAAAAGCAGTACGGATGATCTTCTCTCCATACGCTCCCAATCTTATGACCTAATACTAAACGGTACTGAAATTGGTGGGGGTTCCATTCGAATTCACCAATCTGAGGTACAAAAAAAAGTATTGCAACTGATTGGACTTTCCAAAGAAAAAATCGACGAGAGATTTGGATTTTTTCTTAATACCCTTCTCTATGGTGCTCCTCCCCATGCAGGTGTTGCTTTTGGTTTGGATAGAATCGCGATGATCCTCCTTGGAAGAGACTCCATCCGAGATGTGATTGCTTTCCCAAAAACCCAAAAAGGACATTGTATGTTTTCAGGAGCTCCCTCTAATGTAGAATCAGAACAGCTCTTAGAGCTTAGACTTAAATCTATTCAAAGGAGCTCATAAGGAAGAAATCTGCACTATCAATCTACATATGATTTCCCTGATAAGGATATTTGTAAAAAGCTTCTTGGCACAGAAGATCGCCAGATTGAATATTTAGAACGCCTTCTTAGTGTCCGAATTGTACCACGGGGGAATTCTATCTTGATACAGACTGAAAGTAAAGGAAGACTGAACTCTTCCATTTACTTTTTGGAAAGACTTCAAGAACACTCCTCTGCAAATCCTCAAACAGAACTAGATGAAATAGATTTCGAAAGGATTTACTTACAGATGAAAACCAAAAAATCCAAAGAAACAGAGTGGTTGGAAAAAAATATTTTAATGACAGCTCGAGGAAGACCCGTTCGAGCTCGCTCAGAGATTCAATCACTTTATGTTCATTCCCTTTTGCAAAATCCTTTGACTATATGTATTGGGCCTGCAGGTACTGGAAAAACTTTTATTAGTATCGCTGCTGCCTGCAGTCTTCTTCTAAGTGGAAAGCGCGAGCGTATTGTAATCACTCGTCCTGCTGTAGAAGCTGGTGAATCTCTTGGATTTCTCCCAGGAGACCTTAGCCAAAAAGTAGATCCCTATCTTCGTCCCCTTTATGACGCATTAAATGAATGTCTTGGTGCTCAAAAGTCAGCTGAAATGATACAAGATGGAAGGATTGAAATCGCCCCACTCGCCTACATGAGAGGAAGAACCCTGAATGAATCCGTGATTCTCCTGGATGAGGGACAAAATTCTACACTCCCACAACTAAAAATGTTTTTGACTAGATTGGGACACCGTTCTTCTATGTGTATTAGTGGAGATGTGACTCAGATCGATCTAAGCCCAGGGACATCGGGACTGGAAAAAACAGCGTTTCTTTTGGAAAAAGTTGAGGGTACTTCTATCATCCGTCTAAAAAACAAAGATATTGTTCGAAGTGCTCTAGTGAAAAAAATCCTTGATGCCTTTGATAATCATGGTAATGGTTCTAAATAAATGATTCGATTCAGTAACTTTGTGAAAGATTTCTTTAGCAGGCTGAATGATAGCCTTTCTTTATCCTCCTCCTTGCAAAAAGTCAGACGTATCCAAATCATTCTTCTCACTCTCACGATTCTGATCACAACCTTTAGCCTAGTCTTTCCAGCCCTTCGACAATTTGAATTGGACTTAGGACCAGATAGACAGTGGTACCTAGGTAAAAATGCTCTTGGAGATGTGGCTGCTGCTACTGATATTGAATTTCTGAGGGAAAAGCAATACAAGTCAGCCCTAGAAGAGGCAGAGCTAAGAGCCCCTCTTTATATAGTAAGGAATTTTGGAGTCCTAGAAAATCTCGATCCCAAGCAAATTGGAAGCAATACCTCGTTTCGATGGACGCTTAAGCGTGATCTTTCTGCTTTCCGAATCTGCAGAAAGGCTGGAAGCACAAAGTTAGAGAGAATCCGATGTGTGCGAAAAAAGAATAAACGCTGGAGAAGGCTTAAGCAAGCAGAATGGGAAAGCTTATTTTATGTGAGGACAAATATCTTAGGTGAGATGATTCGCCAATCTGTCAATACAATCTTTGAAAACTACGCTATCTTTAAGGACAAGGAGACTTCTCGTCTCTTTCAAGGCTTTAAGGGGGGTATTGTTCGAATTCATGATAATAAGAAAAGTGCCTCTGCCACTGTAGACCTTCCATGGGAAAGAGTGATCACAAGAAAACAACTTTATTACGATCAGAAAGTTGTCCGCGATATACGTCAAATTTTGGGAAATAGACTAAAATATACGGCTCCAGCTCTCAAAGAAACCGTTTGGAAGCTTAGTATGATGTATCTGTATCGATTGGACGCCTGTCGTTTTGATGAAATCAAAACGGAAAAATTACGCGAGAAGGCACGAGAAAATGTCCTCAAAGCAGACTATATATCTCAGATCAAAAGAGGGGAAAGCGTAGTTCAAACAGGGGATGTAATTACAGAAAACATCTACCAGGCTCTTACGGTTCAACAGTCCAATCAAGTGGGAGAGATTCTCCGTCGTCTTCTTTCTGTTTTAGTACAGCAAATTATTCTTCTAACTTTGATCATTTATTTTATGGTTCGTGCATCTGTCAAACAAATTAACGACCTTAATGCAAATCTCATCCTTTTTGTTACCGTGTGGATTTTTTCTCTTCTTTTGCTGCTCATTGGTAGGATATGGTCTTCCGACATCCAAACGAATGAGACTGTTCATTTTTTTGGGGCATGGGTTCCCACTGGAATTTTCTGTGTTCTTCTTGCTCTTATTTTTGGAGAGAGGTTCTCCATTTCGATCGCTCTTTATATGTCTTTTCTGGTTTTTATTTCTTCACAGTATGACGGAATTTCCTTTTTAATCACAATCACCATAGCGATGGTATCCTTGATTTTAGGAGCTAGGATCAAAAAACGTCTTCATTTTATTAATACAACTCTTTTTATCACATTGACTGCTCTGATTCTTGTCACAGTTGGTTATCTTTATAGTAATCGTCCTATTCTTGCGGAGTATGGAGGAGAAGGAATTTTCACAAAGCAATATACGGATTCCATTCGAATGACTTTTTTCATGGGTCTTTCTACTATTGCAGTTCTTTTCATCCTTCCTGTTTATGAGATAGTTTTTAATATACCAACCCGTTTTAAGTTGATGGAGCTTTCCGATCCTTCGCACCCTTTGCTTCAAGAGCTATTTCATCGTGCTCCTTCCACTTGGACTCATACCATGATGGTTGCATCACTCACAGAAAAAGCATGTGATCGCCTGAACTTGAATACAATGCTTGCACGAACAGGGATTTATTTTCATGATATAGGAAAAATGAAAAATGCTAGTTTTTTCATAGAAAACCAACATTTAATCCCCAGACCTGAGAATATCGATTATAGCAAACCTGAAGTAGCAGCAAGCGTAATTATCGATCATGTATTGGATGGAACCAAGATGGCAAAAGAAGCACGACTTCCCAAAGAAGTCGCTGCTTTTATCCCAGAGCATCATGGAACCTCAACCATGTCTTTCTTTTATCACAAGGCTCTACAAAAAAATCGTCGTAAAGTAAATAAGTCAGATTTTCAGTACAAAGGTCCGAAACCTCAGAGCAAAGAAACTGCTATTGCAATGATAGCTGATTCTGTTGAGGCCGCAAGCCGTTCCTTAGATAGTTTTAAGAAGGAAAACTTGAAACAGATGCTTCAACGTGTGGTTGCTTCTAAGATGGCGGAAAATCAGTTTGAAGAATGCGAGCTAACGATTGCAGAATTGGATATCATTCAAGAGGCATTCCAAGAAGTCCTTCTTTCTTCGTTTCATAGTCGCCCAAAATATCCAGACCGTAGTGAAACAGAACGTTTGGAAAAGACAAGAAAAAAAACTAAAAAAAAGAAGACAAACACAAAAAAAACACGATAAAACAAGAAAGAGAATTGCTAGTACTAATGCAATAAAGCCTCCTGAAATTTCCTAAGAGCCTTTCCTCTATGGCTTTGGAGATTTTTTTGTTCCTTAGATAACTCAGCAAAAGAAAGCTTCAAAAAGGGATCATAAAATATAGGATCATATCCAAATCCTTTTTTGCCGCTCATTCTATCTAAAATCATACCTTCTGCTTCACCTCGAAAGAAAAAAACCATCCTCTCCTCTCCTCCTACACATAAAGCAAGAACGCAAACAAAACGTGCAGTCCTCTCTCTTTGAGAGACATCTTTCATTTCATCAAGAAGCAAGCTGCAACGATCCTCATCTGTCAGCCCTTCACCCCCATAACGAGCACTATATATTCCTGGCCGTCCATTCAGAAAATCTATTTCTAAGCCAGAATCATCTGCTAGGCTTGGAATCCCCGTTTGATTCCAGCAAGCTCTTGCCTTTAGAGAGGAATTCCCCTCAAAGGTAGACTCTATTTCTTCTACAAAAAAATTCGAGTCGATCTCTTCGATTCCTCTTATTTGGATTTTAAATGACTTAAGGAGATGATGAAGCTCTTGTATTTTATAGCGATTTTTAGAGGCAAGGACAAGCCCTGAATCAAAAATCAATTCTTTCGCTTCGTCCTGAATCATTGCTTGCATTGTTATTCTCTAATTATTCCCAGAAGGCTTTTCAATTCTTTTGTCTCTTTTTCTTTCACAAGAGTATCCACTAGTTTCTCAGGAGAGATATCAACTATCGATTTTCCTTCCCTTGTACGAATATTGAGAGCTCCTGATTCTTCTTCCTTATCCCCTAGCACAAGAATATAATTCACCTGATCCATTTGTGCATTTCGTACCTTTTTGCTAATGGATTCTGTCCCTGTATCAAGGGAGACACGTATTTCTCTTGCTTCAAGCAAAGAAAAGATCCTCTTAGCAAAGGAAATATGACGATCCGCTACGGTTAGAAGACGAATCTGAACGGGAGAAAGCCATAAGGGAAAACGTCCTACATAATGTTCGATGAGGATTCCTATGAATCTCTCAATAGATCCGTAAATAGCTCTATGGATCATGATAGGCCTTTTTTTGATTCCATCGGTATCATCGTAAAGAAGATCAAATCTATCTGGAAGTGCCATATCCAATTGGATAGTCCCACACTGCCAAGAGCGTCCGATTGCATCCTGAATATGAAAATCAATTTTAGGTCCATAAAATGCCCCATCTCCCTCATTGATAGAAAAGTCTTTTTTACTTTCTTTTAAGGCTGACAGAAGACCTCCGATTGCCTCTTTCCATTGCTCATCCGTCCCTATGGATTTTTCAGGTCTAGTAGAAAGCTCTAAATGATATTTCAAACCCAAGGTGCTATAGACTTCATCTGCAAGTTTTAATACCTGCAAAATTTCTCTTTTCATATCTTTGGGAAGCATGAAAATATGAGCATCATCTTGATGGAAGCTTCTTACTCGAAAAAGCCCAGAAAGAGCTCCACTCAGCTCATGGCGGTGCACATGCCCTATTTCGGCAATCCTTAGAGGAAGATTACGGTAGCTATAAGGACTACTTTTATAGTATAAAAGACAGCCGGGGCAGTTCATTGGTTTGATGACAAACTGTTTCTCATCAATTTCGCAGGTATACATATGATCTCGGTAGTTTTCCCAATGACCAGATGTCTCCCAAAGCTCACGCGATAGTATAACAGGGGTCTTAATTTCGCTATAATCATATTTTTTATGTAAAAGACGCATAAATCCAGTCAGTTCATCCCAAAGGATCATCCCTTTAGGATGAAAAAGAGGCATTCCGGGCCCCTCTTCTGGGAAGGAAAAAAGATTCAGCTTTTTTCCAAGAATACGATGATCCCTTCTCTGTTTTTCTTCCAGACACTTGAGGTACTCCGAAAGCATCTCAGATTCAGGAAAGGAAATACCATAAATCCGAGTAAGCTGCTGGTTTTTCGAATCTCCTCTCCAATAAGCTCCTGATGTTTTTAAGAGCTTCAACGCCTTTACGTGACCAAAATGAGGAAGATGAGGTCCAGCACATAAGTCCACAAACTCATCCTGACGATAGGCACTTAATCCCTCTTCTTTCTCGCGGATCAATTCTTGCTTAAATGGGTTTTTAGTAAAAACCTGCCTAGCTTCCTGTTCATTTCCCAGCTCTATACGCTGCGGAGCTGTCTTTTTCTTGATAGTTTTTCGGATTTCGGCCTCTATCCGAGGAAAATCTTCTTCGGTAATGTTCAAATCTGCAAAGTCATAAAAAAAACCCTCTTCAATAGCAGGTCCTATGGTTGGTTTAGCCTCAGGGAAAAGCCGTGTCACAGCTTGAGCCAAGAGATGAGCAGAAGAATGCCAAAATACCTTTTTCCCCTCCTTATCCATAAATCCAAGTAATTCCACTCTATCCTCATTAGAAAGGGGAGTATTAAGATCTCGCAGCTTGCCATTGACACGTATCACGAAAATAGGGTGGGAAAAACTTTTTTTCAGTTTTGAGACAAGGGTTTTACCTGTATCCCCAACTACGAGTCTTACAATTTGCTCATTGACCAAAACCTCCATAATCGGTCTATAGTTTTGTTATTGTTGTTTATGGCTGTCAAGAAAAAAACAAGAAAATCGAAGAATCTTTCGTGTTTAGCATTTACCACAAATGTATCAATCGTAAAGTGCACATAAATTTCAGATCCATTTATTTTTTGCTTTTTTTTTTATCCAATGATTTCATTCTGGCTACAATTTCTCTATATATCCATAGATAGAATGTCAAAAAAAGAAAAATGACCCAAACAAAATGACCCAAGCGAAATGACTCAAACGAAATGACCCAAACAAAGAAGAAATCCAAGAAACAAGCAATCAAAAGAGATATTTCTTCTCCTTTAAGTTGGTACATCCAACAAGTAAGCAAGTGTAAGCTCCTAACACGAGAAGAAGAGCTACAAGTTGCAAAGAAAGTTCGAGAAGGAGACGAAGAAGCACGTAGCCTGTTAATACGTGCAAATCTTCGGTTTGTAGTTAAGGTAGCCGTGAAGTACAGGTCTTATGGTCTAAGTACGATGGATTTGATTAACGAAGGGAATCTTGGTCTCATCAAGTCTGTCGAAAAGTTCAACCCCGATTTAGGAGTACATTTCATTTCTTTTGCCTCATGGTGGATTCGCCAGTCAATTCTTCATGCAGTCTATCAGAAATCCAATATTATCAGAATACCAATGAATCGAATGATTCAACTAGAAAATTTTCAAAAGCAAATGATACTGAATAAAAATAAAAAAAAGAATAAGGAAGATATGGAAAGCGTCGCGAAAGCTCTTGATACGGAACCTCAGAATTTGATACATTTAATGAATATTTCTCACAATCTGTCCAGTCTGGAAACTCCTGTTTCACAAGGAAAAGACGATACTATTCTCCTAGATATTCTTGCTGATCAAAAAAACCCAGGACCAGAACATATTCTTCTTGAAGCAGAAATGAAATTTCAACTCAAGAAATTCCTGAATAAGCTAACTCAAGAAGAAAGAAGAGTGCTAAAAATGCACTTTGGCTTAATCGGGCGAAAGGCTTTTTCCTTGAGAAAGATTGGCAGCATTCTTGGGCTTTCACCTGAAACAATTCGACAAATTAAGAAAAAGGCGATGAAAAAGATTCGTAATATGAGCGATAGCAGTTCTCTCTTATCCTACATTAAATAGTAAAGATCATGCGAAGTCACGAAAATCGAAAAGGTCAAAAATGATTCGATTCTTCCTACTTTCGATGTGCTTATCCCTAGGAGGAAGTTTCTATATTCCTTATCGTGTGTTTACTTCATCTATGCCTTTTCCCAAGTTTCATTTTTTGACCTCCTATGATGCAGAAAATCCAATCTCCCCAAAAGAAAATTACAAGGGTCAAAATAGCAAAATAAATCAAAAACCATTTAATTTCATCACATATAAAAAACAGGGAAGACTATTTCTTTTTAGCCCGTATTCTCTTCCTAGAGCCTTGGATGAAAATATTCTAGTGTCTGTTCCTTTTTTGGGTAGAGGCTATTTTACTTATCGCAAGCTTGGCAAAAATATCTCTTACTACTCAAATCATGGAGAAGAGCTTTGGAGTAAACCTTTTTCTTCTTATCCCGTAAGTGATTACTATGGCAAAATGCTTCTTCTGATAAATTCTGATGGAACAAAAGTAGATCTCTTGGACACAAACGGGGTTCCACTAGGAGTACAATCCATCCATGGAAGTTTTTTAACAGACTATGATTTTGCAACAGAGACAACAGCAGTATCTCTTATTTTTTCTCTTGGGGAGGTCTATTGGATTGGGAGCAGAGGAGAGGTAGGGTTTGAATATATTTTTGAGTCATCTAATGAAACTTTATTTCTGAAGAGCTGTTCTCTTTCTCCTGATGGGAAAGAAATGTCAGTTCATTTTCAAAAAGGTAAGAAAGACTACATCGCTGTTTTGGAAAAGAATCACTCTTCCCAAAAGGCAGACCTTATTTTTCAAAAAGCCCTCCCTAGGGTCTATCCTCACATCCTCCATACAGCTCTCAATTCCCATGGAATCACAGTGGCAGCTCCAGACAGAATCTTCTTTTTCAGCTTGAAGAAAGGTAAAGACTGGAGTAGAAAAATTACTAAAGACAACCTTGTTTATAGGTCTGTCCATACGGGGAAAGACTATTTTATTTTTGGAACACAAAAAAACTGGTATTTACTCGACAATAAAGGAAGAAAGCTTCTGGAAGGCATTTCTGTAGCAAGTTTAGGAGAAAATTGGCGTTTTCTTCCTTCAGGAACCAAAGAAGGTTTTGCTGTACATTCTGCAGAAAGAATTGATTATTATCAGTTCAACTATTAGTTTTCCTGATCTCTTTCAAAAGCTGATATAAGCCGAAAATGAACCAAGAGGTGATCCTAAATACATGAATGAGCAACAGACAAACTCTTCATCAATCTGGAATGCGGAGCAACAAAACCGAGTGATCGTGATACTTCTCATCCTATTGCTTCTTGCGGTGTTTATGGATCATCAAGCTACTAGGCGTTATATTCAGCTTTCCCAACAAGAAATAGAAAAATCCTCTGCTTCCGAACTTCTCCAAGAAGAGCTTGCAATAGAAAAAACGATCCCAGAGAGCTCAAAAACAGAAAGCCCTTCTGAACAAATTCCTTCTGTCTATCAACCAATCCAAGCTCAAGCAAAAGAAATCTTGGGAAAAATATCAATCACTACTCAATCGGACTCTAGCAACAAGAGAGAACTTCAAGAAAAACCTCAAGAAAAACCTCAAGAAAAACTCCAAAAAGAACCCCAAGAAAAACCTCAAAAAGAACACCAAGAAAAACTTCAAGAAAAACCTCAAAAAGAACACCAAGGAATTCTCCGTAAAAAGGTTTCTGAAATTTTACGTGCTGTTCATTCCCCACGCTCTAAACGAAATTCCTTTTTTTCTCCAGACATAGTACATCATCAAGATAATTTTTTTTACCTTTACTTTATCCGTTTTCATCAAGGGAAAACACGTCTAACACACGTCAAGAGATATCATTCAGGTGGAGACCTCAGTCTTCGTAAAGTTTTGCAATTTCTCCAAAAGGGACCCAATCTGCAAGAAAGAGGGCTCATCAATAATTTTGACAAACGGATTCAAATCCATAAAATTCTTATCATACGAGATACGGCAGTAATAGATGTAAATCAGGATATAAAACGCCTTGGTTCGCATGTCATTAAGGATCGTCTGGAACAACTGAATCTTACTCTAACACAGTTTCAGCAAATCAGTAGTATCAAAATTCTTGTTAACGGAAAATACGAGGAAAATCTCAACCGACTCCTCTCTACCCCATCTATAACAAAATCTGGAAAAAGTTTCCAAAGAGCTTGGAGTGGTTTTTTCTAATGCTCCATCAATCAAAATGAATTTTTTGCTCAGGAACTTTTATTTTTCTTGGCTCCTCTTAGTTTTTACTTTTTGCTCAAGAAACTACATACCAGAAGATACCCCTTCTCCTCCTTCATGGAAGCGACTCTCGTCCAGAAATAAAGGGCAACTTTCCTATCTACTCTATAAACCCGAAAGCGTTCAAAACCTTTTAGTCTATGTAGGCTCTAAAAAAAATGGGGTCGACGAAATTCAAAATGAAATAGAGAAAATCGCAAAGACGGGATATGCTGTTTTTACAAGTAATAGGGAAATTCCCTTTGATTTCTTCTTCAGGAAAAAATTCTCTTTATCCAAAGAAAAAGAAGAAGAGAAAATACCTATGGTCTGGAAACTAGATGCACTCACTAGATTCCTTAGATATGCAAATGGGATAACAGCGTACAAAAATCGTATACTTCTTCTCTATAAGAGTCAACTCAATAGCTCTCAAGCGATTCTCAGGGAGACTTCATCATTTTCCAGATGGATTATCTTAGATTGCAAGAACTCTCGTTCAGAAAGAAAATCAATTCAAAAAATCCTAAAAAGTCGTGGAGATCATGGAAGAAATATTGCATGGACTTGCTTTCCCAATGTACTCAAAAAGAAAAAAAGAACCAAAAAAGAAGTTCAAACTCCCGTGCTACCAGAAAAATTTTATAATCTTCTCCTTCTGGAGCAAAGAGATATTACATGGGAAAATGCAAAAACGACCTATCAAGGAGGATGCTACTTCAATGATACCCCTTCTCTTCGAATTCAAATGGATAGGATGGAAACCAGTGGGAAGGGAGAACAGCTTGTTTGTCCCTACTTTCTTAGGATGAAAGGAGATACGGAAGTAAAAGCTCTCTGGAGAGGGTATAAGCAGGACGAACAAAAATGTGTTTATAAGCTCACAGATAAAAACAAAAAAATCCGTTGCTTCCTTCAAAAAAAATAAACTAGAGACTTTCCTCCCTATCGGGAGCTTCTTCCCCCTTTCCCTGTAATATCAAAGTTGTAGTCCTCAGGCGGAACTGAACCAGCTTTTGGCGGACTTTCCTCAGCAATTCAAATTGAAGCTCAAATTTACCTGATTGCTGCTTCCAAAGTATTTTCTCTCCTACTTCTGGAAATCTTCCCATAGTCTCTATGGTAAATCCTGCCACACTATTGTAACCCTCTGATTCTGGGAGAGGGTGATTCAAAAAGTACTCGTTAAACTCATTAATAGAACATTCACCTGCAATGAGATAACCACCACTAGGGAGCTGAATAATCAATTTCTCATCAGCATCCTCAGATGAATCTTTAATTTCTCCTACGATTTCTTCGAGAATATCCTCTACTGTCACAATCCCAGAAGTTCCCCCATATTCATCTACTACAATAGCCATATAATTGTGGGTCCTTTGAAGCTCTTTGAGGATTTTATCCAGTTTCATGCTCCCAGGAACGTGAAAGACAGGACGTAAAAGTTTCTCGATATCCCTGCTAGTTCCTTGGACGGAAGAGGCCATATAGTCCTTAACATAGAGAAAACCCTCAATTTTATCCAAACTTTCCTTATAAACAGGTATTCTGCTATGCTTTCCATGAATCATAATTTCTTCGATTTCTTCAGGAGGAGCTTCCATAGAAATAGCTGTAATATGAACACGAGGAGTCATAATCTCCCGTGCAGATGTGTCTCCTATTTCAAAAACATTCGAAATCAACTCCTCTTCCGTATGCTCAATGGATCCCTCTTGAACTCCCTCTTTGAGGATTTGACGTATTTCTTCTTCATGAAGACGAGACTCTGAAAAGCTCGTCTGATCCTTAAACAACCTAAGAACCAAATTACTGGAAAAGGTTAGAACAAATGTAAATCCCCCAAAAAGCCGAGAGAAAAAATGAAGTGGATAAATCGTGATTCTTGCAAAAATCGCCGCATGCCTAAGAGCAAGAGATTTGGGAATCAACTCCCCAAAGACGAGGGAGAAATAAGAAATCGTGATCACAAGAAGAAAAAGAGCAGTCTCTTCCACATAAACCGTATAATCACTAAAGATTCCTTCCTCGATCTGTTTGAGATAAGGGCTTAGGTAAGGCATGAGACGAGTGCCTCCATAAACAGAAGCAAGAGTCGAAAGAAGAGTCACTCCTATCTGAATTGTCGCAAAGAATCGCTCTGGTTTTGTTTTCAAGTTCAACAGAAGATCTGCACGTTTATCTCCCTTTTCAGAAAGCTGATTCAAATACACCTTCTTGAGGGAAAGAACAGCGATTTCAGAACCGGTAAAAAATCCATTCAACAGGATGAGTCCGAAAATAAGCAGAAGATCTTCTGTCAATCCTTCCATTCCTTCAGATGAAAAATCCTTTTACAAGACCTCAGAATTGTTCCGCCACATACTGTGACGGTTTTTGATATTGTTCCGCATCTTGTTTTTCTCAGCAACTCTTCTCAAATCAAGCCTGCTACTTACTCCTAATAGTAATAGGCCTGCTTTAGTAGGCTTGCTTTCATTTATGCCTCGCCCTGATTTTCCCGGCGATTTCCCTATAAGCGCCCCCCCTACTCGTAAGCCTGACTGAAGTCCATTTTCCAGAGAGGAGGCACAGCGGCCTTTCATAGCTTGTGCCAGACTAGAGAGAAAGGACTGGAAACCAAAATCCATTCGAATATCCAAAAAAAAAGGTATGATATAGTACATACGAACTCCGTAATAAAGGAGCCAATGTGCACTGTATAAACTGTCTTATAAATTGGCTAGCATTTTTTAAAAAATTATGAAGACTCAAAAATTTCTAGGCTCTGAATTTTTACGATAATGTAAAAGATACCAAAGCATACGGAAGTGTCTTGATTTAAGCATTTGCAAAATTATACTAAAATTATACTAAGATCATAAAAACTACTTTGTTTTTCTACTGGACACAGAAACCTAGCCTTGATAGTACTAGTTAAAATTAACAGGTATAGCTAAGACAAGTCCCGATGATATATATCAAAAGTAGTGCAGAAATCCAAAAAATGAGAGACGCTGGGAAACTTGCAGCAGAAGTGCTTCACGAAACTGGAGCCAGAGTTCGAGAAGGGATTTCCACGGAGAGTCTGAACGACTTTGCTCATCGCTATACGATCTCTAAGGGGGCTATTTCTGCTCCTCTCAATTATAAAGGATTTCCTAAAAGTATTTGCACCTCCGTAAATAACGTGATTTGTCACGGAATACCCTGCAAAGAAGAGATATTAAAAAACGGTGACATACTAAACATAGATGTAACAGTCAAGTACAAAGGCTATCACGGAGATACTTCACGGATGTTTCGAATTGGGAAGATTTCACAAGAAGCAGAGCAACTCATTGAGGACACAGAAAAGGCTATGTGGAAGGGTATACAAGCAATACTACCAGGAAATAAAATCAGCGATATAGGAGATAGTATTGAAACCTTTCTTAAGGCTAAGAACTATGGAGTGGTTCGCGACTTTACAGGTCATGGAATTGGTTCTTATTTTCATGAAGATCCTCCTATCCCTCATTATAGTCAGAGAATGATCCAAGAAAAAATGCGTCCTGGGATGATCTTTACGGTTGAGCCAATGGTCAATTTAGGTGATTGGAGGAGTGTAGTAAGCAAGGAAGATCAATGGACAGCGACTACCGTTGACGGCTCTCTTTCTGCCCAATTTGAGCATACCTGTCTTGTTTCAAAAAACGGTTATGAGGTTTTAACGATTTACTCTTAGCCTATCAAATTTCTTAAATATAAATTTCGGAGGAGCAAGAGATCGCTAAATGAATTGGATAAGCCTTGTGGAAGGTATAGGTATCGTCATGGGGCTAATCATAGCCTTCTGGGGCCTTGTGCACCAACTCAGCATCGAAAAAATCCTACATCTTTTGAAGGAAGTTAACAAAAAAGAGGAATATCTCTTGTTTAGGCTTTTTGCGGTCAACTTTGCGGCACATGGGGCATTAATCAGTCTCTGTGGCTTTTTGCCTGCAGTATTACTGTTTTTCCATGGATTTATTTATCCTTCCGTGAGGACATCACTTCTTTTATGTGGAACTGCTCTCATTCTCCTTGCTATTTTAGCCTATACGGCATGGAAGGAATCTCGCAAGTTCAGGCTATTCCAGCTTGGTTGTCTTTTTGAGTTGAGCTATGGTCTTTTTCTCGTAATCCTAGTAGTCTTCGGCCCCGTGCCCCTTTAGATAGAAAAGTCAATTCGATGTGGATGGCTCCTCTGACTTCTCATCAGATGACTCTGGCGTTTCAGATGACTCTGGCGTTTCAGAGTTCTTTGGCGTCTCAGAGTTCTTTGGCGTCTCAGAGTTCTTTGGCGTCTCAGAGTTCTTTGGTGTTTCAGAGTTCTTTGGCGTCTCAGAGTTCTTTGGTGTTTCAGGAGTCTTTGGTGTTTCAGGAGTCTCTGGCGTTTCAGATGACTCTGGCGTTTCAGATGACTCTGGCGTTTCAGGCAAGTCTGGTGGGTTCTTCAGACTACCGCTAGCGGGGGGGATGAGAAGATTCTGTCCCGGAAAAATCTTATTCGGATCAACCAGAATGTTTTGATTTGCTTGATAAATTCTCTTCCAAAGCCAGCCGTTCCCATATATCTGGGGATGAGATGCGATTTTCCAAAGACAATCAGCAGGCTTCTTCTTTTCCACCCTATAGCTCTTCCAGCCTTGCTCCAGAGCTACGATCTGAGCCAAGTCAGTAGGAGGAGGAGACTCCTCTGAAAGTGACTTTTTGGCATATGTGTGAAGGAAAGAAAGCTGTTCTAAAATGACTTTGGCAAGTAAAATGGATTCTTCTGATTTAGCAATAGACTTCTTATAGTATGCCTCTTGCAAGAAAGAAGAGGATGATTCCACAGATTCCTCAAGTGCCTTGAATTGTTCTTGGACTTGTTCAAACGAAGACATCTTTTGAGAATTGCTAAGGCTCTTTTTCTCATCAAGCTTTTGAAACTTCCCTTCAGCCTGTAAAAATAGTTTTTTCGCTTTCTCTAGGATCTTTGCGGCATAAGAAGGCTCAAGAGATGCGAGGAGAGAGGCAAGCTGTGTTTTTGCCTGTAGCATTGGGGTTTCCATTTTTTCGTAATTTCCTTGCTTTGCTGCCTTTCCCGCTATACTAATTTTCTTACGAGGGACATCCAGCTGCTTGCTTGAAGCACCATAAGATACTGCTTTTACTAAATTTGCCTTGAGAAAAAGAAGAAAATCTTCCAGTTCCCGCTTTCGAGATTCTACAGATCCCTTAGATCTCATGAGGGTCAAATAAACCCTATGAAATTCGATTCCTGCTTGACGCTGAAGAGAAAGTATCTCCAAACGTAGGGGGAAATGATGAGATGAATCCTTGCTTTTTTGCTTGGATTGCTTGAGAGATTGTTTTTTGCGAGCTTCTGCTTGAGTAATGAGTCTTTCTGCGTATGTAAAGGATTCTTTTGCTTGATCATACTCTTCAGGAGCAAGGATCGAGAGGATATCCTTAGAAGCCTGATCCAAGAGTAGCTTCTCCGCTTCCTTTCTGCGGATGGCTAGATAGGAAGCAATCAAGCTCTCTCTCAATGACATAGATAGAAAAATAGATCTCTGTGCACTTTTGTTTGCTTCTATAGGATTATCTTGAGATAGAAGAAGATGAGCTTTCAGAAGGTTATTCTCAGCCTCTGTATATTGGGAAGCTACTTCCTTAGAAGAGATCTTCTTAGAAGCATCTTTTTTTGACACAGAAATTTCTGTTTTGAGGGAAGCAAGCTGAAGCCTTGCCAATGTCATCGATTTTTGTGGATTTTGAGTGGCACAATAAGCCCCTCCCCCTACTAGAAGAAAGCAGAGAAGAATCAAAAAAAGTATCTTCTGTCTTAGATGCTTAATCAAATTTTTTCACCGCTCCAAGAATTTTTTGTCTTACCTTTCATTACGAAATAGAAGGAGTTACAAAGGTCAGGAAAATGCAACTTTCGCATCTTCCAGTGAATCATAGAGCTCAAAAAAATTCGTGAGCTTTGTCAGGGTGAAAATCTTATGAACAGAACCCGAAACATTACAGACCTTCAATCGCCCTTGGTTTTTCTTGAGATTGGAAAGGCTGGATATCAATGCACCAATCCCCGATGAATCAATATAAGTAACCTTATCCAAATCTATGATTACTTTCATCTTCTTTTCTTCGACGAGCTTATTTACGATATCCTTAATATCAGGAGCATTGTACAGATCAATCTCCCCATCAATGGATAAAATTGTAATACCATCGTCATCTTTTCTGTCTATCTTCATTTCATCCTCAAATCTTTCCTAACACTCAAAAACAATTAGTTCACTTCAGTCAAGTTACATAGAAGTGTTTTAACGTAAAGTTTTTTTTCAGTTTTTTTAGTTTTTATAGTTTTTTTCTTATCAAATTTATATCATTTTTTAGTCTTTCGGATAGGCTTCAGGGAAAAGCTCTTCTAGCTTACTACGTCTAATCTTGCTTTTTTTTTGAAAAGATGGAAGGACTATGTGATAGTTTCCTTCTGGGTCACAGTATAAATAGTCTGTCAGAGATGTCATTGCAGAAGGATTCAGGCGTGCAGGAACTCCCCCTCGTTGTTTGAGAATGATAGCTACAATGTCTTCCGTAAGGATCAAGAGACTCGTGGTTTCTATATTAGATAGCTTCTCTCCAGAATCAAGGATAACATGAAGTACTATCAAAGAGGAACTATCGTTTTCATTGGCAAGAGTCGGAAGAATAGAAGTTACGTTTAAGGGAAATCCTTTTACAGAGTCCAGATAGGCATGCTCTTTGAGCTTACCGAAAGTATTTTCGATGTAGTAATTCCCTTCTTGATTTCTTTTCAGATGTTGTTTGAAATAGCTTAAAATTCCTTCATGAGAAAGAAATTTTTCTTGATACGACCATCTCCCTTGACGGTCAACATGGACATTGGGATGTGTAATTCTAGGTATGGATCCTGATTTCATGTATAATCACTCTCTATGTGATTCTATTCCCTAGCTCGACAGGCTTTGAGTCTAACTTTTCGCAAAAAGAATATCTTTTTTTTAGTTGCTAAAAAAGATACCCTTCTCATCATAGTCTGAGAAAGACTGCTTCTTTCAGCAAGAAGAAAATTTGTTTCTTTTCGTTTTTTTAAGAATTTTTGATACTCAGTTATTTTCACATTAATTATTATTATCCCAAGTTTTTATGAATACCTCCCCAAGCGATCCAGACCAGAATGTAAAGAACCCCTTAAGAATAGGAATTTGTAATCTTAATGAGCTAGAAGAAAGAAGCAAAGCCTTTCGGATTATGAATCAGACTTCCAATAAGAAGCGCTATCTACTTTCGCGTGAAGAAATTAAGTTTGCAGGACAGCAAACGATTTTGAAGAAAAGTTCTGAAATAGATATTTCTATAGCAAAACTTCTTCGCCGTCATTATCCTTCAAATCATTTTATCAAGATGTTTCAGCCTGATGAAGGAATTGTCATTGTTTCTGATATGAAGACTCCACAGGGGATTTCTTTTTCTATGGACATTGTAACTCAGATACTTAACATAGCAGGGGGAGCCTACGAAGGATTTGTGGATCGAGTGGATTCTTTTGCTGATTTTATTCATCTTCTGAATAATGCTCTTTTTCCCAAGCTTGTCTTAATCGGTCACCTGTCTCCCGAAAACTTGGAACTAGAGAAAGCAAACTTCATTCGAGGAAGACGGATGGATCATTTCATTCGATTTCTGGAGATCACCCATAGAAATCATAAGCCTGAGAGCTATTTCCCTAAGCTCAAACAAGTTGACATTAACTCGAACGATTCAAAGTCATGGGGGCGTCTTATTCTGGAAATCATTCGAGAATATACGAAGCCTTATTTCCTAGAGGAGTTACGTTAATGTGAAGAAAGAAAAGAGTGCCTTTGTCCTAATTGTCCTAAAATGGGGTTATTGCCAATGAATGGCTACAATTTCCCATTAGCTATAATCCTGTTGGTTTTATCCCAATTGTAGTGCAAAAACTAGGCATTGTTGAGTGACAAATCATCATGAAAGCTGTCCTCCCTTCATCTATATCGAAAAACAAGGGTCAAGAAAAAGAATTTAGATACACTATCGGGAGGGCTCAAATTCTCATCTGCGGTAAAAAGGATTTTGAGAAAGTCTTCCCAGAAAAAAGTTCACGAAAAGACCTGCCAAAAAAAGAGCTTCTAGCAGCAGAAGAAGAGCTTCTGATCCAAAAGACAGGAATGAAGTCAGACCAAATCTTTTGCTTGCATCAGTTGCACGGGAACAGGATTCATGCAGTCGATACAAAAAGACCAAGACTTTCGTTGAGGAATAGAGGAGACGCATTGTATACGAAAAATAGAAAGACTCTCCTTGTAATACGAACAGCTGATTGTCTTCCTTTCTTCCTAATCATACGGATGGGAAACAATTATCTCACAGGAGTGATTCATGCGGGATGGCGAGGACTCAGACAAAACATTGTTTTTCATTCACTCCTTAGGGTACTCCAAAAAGCTCTCATCGACCCAAGCCACTGGAAAGAAAGCAAAATTTACTGCCTATGTGGGCCGCATGCAGGAAAGGAAGACTATGAAGTCGGCTCTGAAGTAGCAAAATTTTTCACACATAAAAGGCAAATATCACAAGAACATTATCTCTTAGACCTTAGGGCTATTGCAAAAGAGCAAATGGAGCTCTCCGTGAAATCCTTTTCCTTAAAGGCTGGCTTAAAAGAAATGAGTTTATTTTCCCGCTTGAATTATATCTCTTCTCTGGAGGCTTGCACAATACGAATGAATGAGTCTTTTTATTCTCACCGATGTGCAGATCGGGGACGTAACCTCAATACGATTTGGCTTGAACACTGAGATGAAAACATAAAACGATGCAACCTCCTAAACCCCCTATAGACCAACATCTTGCCTACAATAGGACTATCAAGAAATCCATACTCAGCCAGCTTTTTACACTTTCATCTGTTTTTTATGTCCACTGCCTGAATCATCCTGAACTTGTTTTAGGAAGGAGAAAATTATCATCCCAAGAGAAGGAAGAAGGTATCATTTTGGTCTTTGGTCCCTATAGCTCCCGCAATCTCAACTGGGGTGATACCTCTATCGTTTGTGAGCTTCAATTTGAATATTGGGAAAATATTAGCATCCCATATGAATCGATTGCTCGTATTTTTGATAAAGAAGGTCAATTCATGATGAATTTGGCGGCAGTCTATCAGGAATATGATGGAGAAATCTGTTGGTATAAACCCCTTCTCAAAACTAAGGCAAACCTTCTTTCCAAACCAAAACCAAAGCATCATGTTTCCAAAGCAAAGTCTCAAAAATCAAGTCGAGTCATTAAAGTAAATTTCAATAAATCCAAAAAGAAGAAATAAGCAAAAGTGCAAAAAATGCTTACATTTATCGGTCCATCTTTTGAGATATCCTATCCTCAAGAGTGGGAATACGAGATTATAGAAAATATTCCTTCTTTTTTCTGCCAAAGTCAGGGTTGGGCTCTTCAGCTTGCTTCAAGCAGACTCGCTGAGAATACTCTTGACACTGAAGAACAAATGAGTTTTTATCTTGAGCAAAATGATATAGACGAAGAAAAACAGAAAATTTCCACATCCAGTACCATGCAAGGGTATCCCTATATATGCTGTGAATTTACTCAATCATCCCGATTTTGGCTGGTCTATATGACAAGCCATCTAAATTCTTTACTCGTACTTCTTTTAAATGCCGATGAGATTCCCGATCCAGTCCTAACACAAAACATTTCTGATATGCTTCATTCTGTTCAATTTACAAACGATTCCTAAGCCCTAAAAGAAAGGAGTCACTTGCCTGATGATTCCAGCCATTTTACGAGGGGAGTCATTTGGGCGAAAGAGGAAGCGTACTCTTGATTCTGGATCGAGCAGAAAAATATGAGTTGAATGGCTAATGTGTCCAACTTGGTGCTTATCGAAAGTCCCAGCCTCTACTGCATATTGTACGACAGAGCCATACTGCTTTTGGATCCGTTGGATTTTATCCGTGCTTCCATGAAGACCTAGAGCAGATATGTTATAATTACTTAGATATTTTTTCAATACTTTTGGTTGATCGTATTCTGGATCCAAAGTAATCATAATAGTTTGAAGAAGATGCTTTTTCAAACCCAAAAGACGATATACCCTTTGGATTCGTGAAAGAATCTGAGGGCAGACATCGGGACATTTTGTAAATCCGAAATAGAGAAGAATGGTTTTTCCTTTTAGCTGACTTAGTCGGAATTCTTTCCCATCATGATCTGTTAAGGAGAAATCCGATTCTATTGGATAGATTGGGATCTTTTTCTGTGAACAAAAAGCTAAGTGAGAAAAGAAAAAAATCAGGACAATCCAAAGACGAAAGAGAAAAATCCTCCCAAAGGTAGTAAAATCATAGATCATTGACTATCTACTCTCCCGAGAGATTCTTTTATAATGGAAAAGCTCTGCTCTTCTGCTCAATCCGCGTTGTTCTTCAAGTCTCCATTCCCTTGCTCTAATATGGCTAAATATATCAAAAAAGGTATCTCCTTCGCAGATGATTTTGACTAAGGTTACGTAGATTTCATCGAATAAGGGAAAGTAGATCGTATAAATTGAGCTTCCTCCGACCACGCAAACCCTTGATTTTTCAGGGATATTTTCTAGGCTTTTCGTAACATTGGGGACAAATAGGATCAGCTCTTTGGTAGCACTAGGGGGAGTAACTCCTTTATCTGAAAGGATGATCAAGTTTCTCCCAGGAAGAACTCCTTTGGGAAGAACTCCTTTGGGAAGAACTCCTTTGGGAAGA
>JABABJ010000161.1 GCA_014238275.1 Leptospirales bacterium
ATCTGTTTTTAGTAAATATTGACTAAGACGATAGCTAATATCTACTACTAGCGACTCACCTTTTTAGTAAATACTAGCTAAAACTCCTGTTTTCTCGGCGACTTTCCTAAAAGCAAGCCACGGAGACTATCTCCTAATATCAACAGTCACGCCTCAACGTGACTCTTATAAGACCTCAGTTGCACCGTCCGTGGTGCAACTGAGGGACGCCAAAACAAGGAAACCTTGTTTTGGCTCACATTTTGCGGAGTCTCATACTCCGCAAAATGGGGTGGGCATCCGTGCCCACCACGATCTTCTACTAACAACAGTCCCGCCTGTTTTTAGTAAATATTCACTAGGACGATGGCTAATATCTACTAGTAGCGACTCTCCTTTTTAGTAAATATTAGCTAAAACTCCTGTTTTCTCGGCGTTTTCCCTAAGAGGCTTTCTTAAAATCTATGATTTTAAGTATTTATCTTATTTTTAGAGTTGACTTTGAATTCCCATTACTCTACTCATAGATTCTATCCAAGTTTTTATGTTTCCAAACCTATTTTCATCCTATAGAATTTCTTTTCTGGGAATATATATCTTTGTACTTGCTATATCACTTCCTATTCTCCAAACGAAACTAATATCCAAACCTTCCGCGAGTAATCCTTCTCTTTCAAAGACAAATTCTGTGAAGAAAAAATCTTCTCAAGCAGATTCCCTTTACAAAGGAAAGCTCAATCAAAAAGAATGTATCCTTCTTTACGAGCACCAGCTTCATCTTGCTTCGCAAGAAAACTTCCCTTTTCATCCTGCTTTAAAATCAGTTCGTAAATATTTAATGAGAAAATCAACTCGTCATCGACAGATCAAGTTTTGTCAAGGTCATGTCAACCGTCAAGAATACCAATGCCAGATGGACTCTTCTTCTTTCTTAGTTCTGTTGCAGTGTCAAAATAAGACATACTCTCCAAAGAAGAAAAGCTTGCTACGATGGGGGGACACTCTGAATTCTGCGTCTGCTCCAGCTAAATTTAATTCTCAATCCTGTCGGAAAAGCTATTTTCACATCCTGTCTTTAGTATCTAAAAGTGCTAGCTTTCGTAAGAGAAGGGATCAAAAACAACTGAAGAGACAATGGAGTTCACGAATAGCCATTCGCTCTTTTCAAAAAAAATGCAGCAAAAATTTTCAGGAAGAAAATTTTAAATGTATATTCGATTCAAAAGTAATTGAAGAAGTATCTTCTTGTATGCTTTCCATTCCTGAATAAGATGAAGACTTTTCTTTACATTTCTATTAGTTATGTTTTATGGTTTTTCAGTTTAATATGCTCTGTTCTTTTACTTGTTCCTTTTCTTTTCCCTGTAGCTTTCATCAACTCTGCTTTTTCTGCTTTGTGGATGTGGATAGTTCACCATGAGCTGGTTCAAAAATCCCAAGCTCATGATAAGAGTAATAGTCGAACAAATATACGTATGCAAGAGGCATTTTCTAGGACCAAGCGTTCGTTTCAAGTGAGTCTTTCTGTTGCTGTACTCAGTGTGTTTTTGTACGGTCTACTTCGTTTTTATGTGAGCTCATGCTATGTATCTGAAATGAAAAAAGAGTGGTTCAAATCAGATGCCAAAAAATAGCGATACGAAAGAAAGGAAATCAATGAAAATAGTTGTTTTAGGGGGAGGGATAGGAAGAAGATACAGCTCTTCCCAACCCAAGCAGTTTGAAATGATTCTCGACAAGCCGGTTTTGATACATAGCTTGATATCTTTTTTAGAACTTGATCTTCCTATTCAAATTGTTCTTGTGATTCCAAGTGCATATCAGAAAGAAGTAGAAGAACTTTTGGAAAAATATCTCCCTTCTTCGTTTCCATTGCTTCGGATTGTATCGGGTGGAGTAACAAGGCACGATTCTTTTTTGAACGGGGTACGAATCATTTTGGAGGATACTTCTTCTTGTGATGAAGATATAGTTTTGATACATGATGCAGCTCGTCCTTTCATTTCATCGGATGAGATTTCCCGCTTGATGGAATCATTGCAACATTGCCAGACAGGAGTTGCAAGCCTTGCTTCTCTTGTTACAGAAACAATTGTACAAGCAGAAGGTCCGAAACAAGCTGTCTCTAAGCTACTGGATCGAACTAATGTTTATTCTGTAAAAACACCTCAGGTAACTCGTTTAGGAGTTCTCAAAAAAATGATTTCTCTTAGCATAGGGAAAAACCACTTTACAGACCTTATCACTTGGGCAAAAGAATGCAATATCCCTTCTGTCTTGGCAGAGTCTGATTTTCGCAATATCAAGATAACTGAAAAAAAAGATATAGAGCTTTTAAGAATCCTATCTCAATGACTAGCCCTACAAGAGTTTATATACTTTCCACTGGAAGCGAATTTATCTGTGGACACTCTAGGGATACAAATGCTCCATATATAGCATCTCATCTTACGGAACTTGGGTTTTCCATTGTAGGATTCGGAACCCTTCCAGACGACCCTTCCATTTTGACCCGTGAGATTCGTCATACACTTGAACGAGTTGATATTTCAGTTTTAATTTTAACAGGTGGGCTTGGACCTACAGAAGATGACTATACAGTTGATGTTTTAGCTAAGATCTATGGCTGTCCGGTGATTGAAGACCTTCAAGCTCTCAGAAAATTTGAATTGTTTAGAAAACGTATTCGAAAGCACCTTGATACCCCTACTGCTCGAAGGCAAATACGTATCCCAGCTAAAGCTGAAGCCTTTCCAAATCACGTAGGGCTTGCTCCGGGCTTTGCTTTAGAATATAACTTGGATGACAAGACTTGTTTAGTAATAGCTCTTCCAGGTGTTCCAAAGGAGATGGAACTAATGTTTTCACGAAATGCCATTCCGTATCTTCAAAATCGCTTTCCTAAGTTATTCCGTCAAAAAAAGAAACGTTGTCAGTTTTATCTCTATAATATGGGAGAATCTTCTTTTCAAGATCGTTTTTTTGGATATGCACAAAAAAGCCCTTCAAGCCCTCTTCGGAAGGATCGGTTTTCTTTACCTCCTGATTTTCGTTGGGGAGTAAATTCTCAACATAGCTTTCTTAAGATTTTTTTGGAATCCGACGATTTGGATCTTCTTTCTATGTTAGTGAAAACTGCTCAAGAAGAATTTCCAGAGAATTTTTTAGAAGATGAAGCCTCTTCTCTGATTCATAGTCTATGCATCAAACACAATCTTCTCTTAGGATTAGCTGAATCTTGCACAGGTGGTCTTGCTTCCAAAATCCTTACAGATCGCAGTGGAAGCTCTCAATATTTTCAGGGAGGTATTGTAAGCTATTCAAATCAAGTCAAATCATCTATTTTGGGGATCGAAGCAAGTATTTTAGAACAAGAAGGAGCTGTAAGTGATACTTGTGCCAAGGCAATGGCTCTTTCTGCCCAGAAAATTTTGAATACAGATTTTGCTCTTTCGACCACTGGAATTGCAGGCCCTACAGGAGGAAGCTCTCAGAAACCTGTCGGTTTAGTTTATATAGGGATTTGTGATTCAAAAGGAAATACAGAGGTTCATAAACTCAATCATCTGCTTGACCGTGAAGGTGTCCGTCTTTCCAGTGTCTCTATGGCTTTCTTTTATCTTTGTCGATTCATGAAAAAGCAGCTTACAGAACGATGAAACTGATTTCTTGGAACGTTAACGGAATCCGTGCCATCCTAAAAAAAGACTTCCTTAGTTTTTTGAAAGAGGAGAATCCTGATATTCTTTGCCTTCAAGAAACGAGAGGTTTCCCTGAAAATGCAGATCGACTTTTCAAAGGATATATTCAATTTTGGAATCATGCTGAAAAAAAGGGATATTCTGGAACCGCAATATTTGTTCGTGAAAGTATGGCTCCATTGGCAAGTTGTATGGGTCTTGGGATGAAAAAACATGATCGTGAAGGGAGAGTCATCCAATTAGAATACAAGGACTTTTACTTAGTCTGTGTTTATACTCCTAATGCAGGGGAAGGGTTGAAACGACTTGATTACAGGATGGAGTGGGATAAGGCTTTTGTAAAATTTTTAAAAAAACTGAATCAGAAGAAATCTGTAATTGTTACGGGAGATCTCAATGTTGCTCATGAAGAGATTGATTTGGCTAGGCCAAAAAGTAATCGGAACAATCCTGGTTTTACAGATGAAGAAAGGGATGGATTTCGCAGAATTTTAGGAGCTGGCTTTATAGATAGTTTTCGAGAACTTCACCCAGGAGAACCTGATCACTATACATGGTGGTCTTATCGTTTGCGAGCTAGAGACAGAAATATTGGATGGCGTATCGATTATTTCTGTCTCTCTCCTTCCCTACGAAAAAGATTAAAAAAAGCGTGGATTATGAGTGACACCCTTGGCTCAGATCATTGCCCTGTAGGATTGGAGTTAGAGTAACACTTTGCAAATAGAAGTGTGCTATTTGCAAAAACTTCCCCTAAGGCACACACGCAGCAGCACAGAGGCAAGACATTATCAAGTGCCTCTGCTGTGCTTAAGATTGCGTACCCTATCGCTTTATCGTCAGAAGAACCCCTATGGGCATGATGCACGAGGGGAAGGTTGATTGCAAAGCAAGTTGGCCGGAGTAACACGAACTCCGTTTGCGTCTAACTCATAAAGATACAAGGCTGGGTATTCAGAGCTTGTACCAAAATCCCAGTTGGTGTCTGGCACATTCCAAGAATTATAAACTATGACATTCGCACGAGTAACTGTATTCAAAGTGCAGGTTCCATCCGTACCACCCGGTGTGACAACCCAAGTTGCTTGAGCAATATTATTAAGACAGAAAGATTCAGCTGTCTGATTATCAAGATTACACTGCCCTGCTGCATTGAATGTTCCAGATAAGGTGCCTGCATTACTAAGAGCAGCCGTACAATCAGCCGCATTTACGATGGAATAATAACAGGAGGTGGAGCCAGCGTCCCATGTCCCTCCTGTACGTGTACAGTCATCCTGATTACTTATTGGTAGAGTACCTCCTGCTACAAAGGTTTGTAGTTGACTCTCTGATAATCCAACGCCTATATAATTTGGATTCTCGCCGTCAATATTACCTGCAAGGTAGTACGAGCTTTGAATGCTACCAGTACTAACTCCAACTAATCCACCTACATTGTCGTCATTATCATCACCACCATTGACACCACCATGGAGGACATAGCTGTTTTGAATGCTAGCACCAGTGCCATGATTTCCAACCAATCCACCTACGTTGTCATTGTTACCATCACCACCATTGATATCTCCATTGGCATCTTCTACGGCATAATAGCTGTTTTGAATGTCAGCATCAGTTACATTATTTCCAATCAATCCACCTACGTTGTCTCTGGCACCATTACCACCAAGGACATTCCCTGTAGCATAGCTGTTCCTAATAGGACCATTGTTATTTCCAATCAATCCACCTACATCGTCGCTGGCACCATTACCACCAAGGACATTCCCTGTAGCATAGCTGTTCCTAATATCAGCATTTTGTCCAGAAATTCCAGTTGCATTATTTCCAACTAATCCACCTACCTTGTCATCGGCACCATCACCACCATTGACATCCCCTGTAGCATAGCTGTTCCTAATAAAACCATTGTTAATTCCAATCAATCCACCTACTTCGTCATCGGCACCATTAGTACCATTGACCGCCCCTGTGGCATAGCTGTCTTGAATAATCAAGTTGTTCGATCCAACAAGGCCACCTACGTTTCTCTCGCTACCAGTACCACCATTGACATTCCCTGTGGCATAACTACTTGTAATATTACTATCAGTATTAGTACCATTAGTTCCGCTATTACTTCCAACCAGTCCGCCTACAGAGCCGAAGTCACCATTACCTCCAGTGACCGTTCCTGTAGCATAGCTGTCTTGAATTATAGCACCCAGATTGTTATTCCCCACAAGACCACCGACAGTACATCGAGCCCCATTACCACAAGCAGTGACATCCCCTCCTAGAGGATACTTGACATAGCTGTCTTGAATTATACCACCTGTCAGATTCCTTCCGACTAGCCCACCTACGTCGTCGTCATCACCATCACCACCATTGACACCATTTGTGACATAGCTTTCTTCAATGGTTCCTGCATTCTCTCCAACAAGCCCACCAACTATGTCTGTACCATTCCCACCTGTGACCGTCAAGTTGGATGATACATTACTCACAGTGGAAGTAGCAGTTGTACGTCCTGCCAAAGCTCCTAGCGTACCAGAACCGCTAATAGCACCATTTTGACCCTCGTCCAAATTGAGATTCTGGATACGAGCACCTGCTCCGAGCTCTGCAAAAAAGCCTATTAAGTCAGAGGTGATTTGTGTAATTCTTAAACCTTCAATAGTATAGTTATTTCCATCAAATCTACCTGTGAATGGAGTTACTACTCCCGAACTGGTATTTAGACCGATTGGAATCCACTCATCAGACAACACAATAGTAGTAGAAGGAGGACTTAAGCAGGAAGAACATGAAAGAGCAGAGGTGGAACCGTCAAACGGAAATCCAGGGATACGTAGCTCGTAGCCATCACATACATTGATATTAGTGATTTGAGCACCACAGCCTTCATTGCTACCTTGCCCATTGGGAGTCTCTTTATAGCTTGCACCTGTAGGATCATAAGTCACGTACTTCAGTGTGTCACTGTCTACTTCGATGAGACCGTCTCCATCATCGTCTACATCTACATCATTCTCCACCAGATCACCGTCAATGTCCTTGTCGCAAACATCTCCTTCACCATCAGTATCCAAATCGATCTGATCTGGGTTATAATCTCTCTCACAGTTGTCTGGATTATTGTTGGCAATTCCGTCACCGTCAATATCACTATCACAAACATCTCCTGCACCATCATTATCCAAATCGCTCTGATCTGGGTTATAATCTCTCTCACAATTGTCTTCAGAATCAATTGTACCGTCTTCGTCAAAGTCAGGTGGAGGCCCACCACCTTGGCTTGGATTCCCACACGCAGTGAAAGTTATTAGTGAAAGGGCACAAAATATCCCTATCCATTTTTGAAAAGAGGCGGAAAACCACCTATTCGTTGTTTTTTGCATTATATTCTTCATTTTTCCTCGTTTTTCCTCGTTTTTCCTCGTTTTTCCTCGTTTTTCCTCGTTTTTCCTCGTTTGATATTAAATCTTGATTGTTATCCCTATCGATAACAATCATCAATAAGACGATGGAATAATAATCAAAATTAGACTTTTTGTCAGAAATTTTTGCATTTTTTTATAGAAATCACAAATTTTTTTCATCGAACCTATTTCAAGGGAGCTTACTGCCAGTTTCATGAGAGGAAGCTCCGAAAATGGGCGGTATTTGCTATCTGTAGGGATTCCTGATTTTCTCGGCGTTTTAGGCACCTCTCCTATCCAGCTTTAGTAGGCTAAGGGGAAGCAGGACAACTAGAGTCGTTGAAACTTGGATACTTAGTAGCTATGTCTTGGAAGCTGGTCGCTCCATTAGCGAGGTCCGCAGGAAGATTTATTATATCTGTTACCTTACAGACATCCCAGTCACTTATATTTTGATTAAAGGCAATGGCTTCCTTAAACATATCACTCATAGTAGTCACTTGAGAGGTATTCCAATTCCCTATATCTTGGTCAAAAGAAGAGGCTCCAGAAAACATATTAAGCATATCAGTCACTTGAGAGGTATCCCAAGCTCCTATATCTTGGTTAAAGGCAAGAGATTTAAGAAATATACCACTCATATCAGTCACTTGAGAGGTATTCCAATTCCCTATATCTTGGTTAAACCTAGGACTTCTATTAAACATAAAACTCATATCAGTCACTTGAGAGGTATCCCAATCTCCTATATCTTGGTTAAAGGTAGGGGATAAGGCAAACATAGTTCCCATATCAGTCACATTGGATAGGTCTGGGGTGTCTGTAGCCTGTCCAGCTAGATTACTACAGCCAGCAAAGGCAAGCCTCATAGAAGCCCAGTGTATACTACCCCATTGATTGATAGCAGTAATTTTATTCCTATCCCCCAAGAGATTAAAATAAATTCGAGGGAAGTCACCTGTGATCTTGACCTCGTAGTCTCCTGCATTTGTGTATGTATAAGTTGCATCTCCAGTGTAGCGTTGAGTAGTTGCGTTATAGTTGTTAACAATATCTGGAGTACCAAGTCCGCCCCAATCCACTTTGTAACTGTAAGTTAGATTTGGACAGGTAGTGGTTGGACAGGTAGGAATTGTAATGGAGTCTCCAGCTGAAACTTCCCAAGTTGTCACAAAGGCATTAAGACTATCTATAATCGCCCAAAATTTACCAGAAGTATCCTCACGTGTTAAAGTGTTCTTAGCAGTCTCAGAAAGTGACGTTGGAGTGCTCTTCCCTCCATGAAATAGAATTTGATTCTCGCTAGTACCTTCATTAGCAGTAGCTAACCATCCCATAAGTAGACTATCGTAATTCCCGCTTGAGAGTTCTGCTCCAAAGAACATATTCTCTGCAGTCGTAAGGCTACTAATCTCCCAATCCTCTAAGTTTTGGTCGAAAGAGGTTGCAGTATGAAACATAGAGCTCATATCTGTCACATTGGAAACATCCCAGTCACTTATATCTTGATTGAAAGCGTGGGCATTTCGAAACATAGAATTCATGTTTATCACATTGAGAACATCCCAGCCATTTATATCTTGGTCAAATCTTCTAGCATTTTGAAACATGGAGCTCATGCTTTTTACATTGGATAGATCTGGAGTGTCCGTAGTCTCCCCTTTCAGCCTGCTACAACCAGCAAAAGCACCCTCCATGGAGCTCCAGCTGATGTCGCCCCATTGATTGATGACAGTGATTTTCATCCTATCCTCTGCATTATTATTAAAATAAATACGGGGGAATTCTCCTGTGATACGAACCTCGTATTCCCCTTCTTCTGCGTATGTGTGTATCGCATCGCCAGTCTGCTCCTCATCCATGTTCTCATCGCCCCAATCCACAGTATAGTCGTAAACCTCATCTGGGAAGGTAGGGATTGTAATCTCTAGGTCATATTCAGGAACCTTCCATGTCGTAATAAATGCTCGGACTTCGGGAATAGGCTCTGGTGTTCCACTCGGTGCCCCATCTGGCAAATGAGTCGGTATTTCATCGGGTGAACCACACGAATAAGATGCAATTGCTAATAGAGCAATAACTTCCAATGCCTTCTGTGTAACTCCAGCCGCTCTAGTGAAACTTCTCATATCTACTTTCACGTTCATAAACTTTTTGACGTAAAAAACTAAGATTTTTCATATAAAAACTAAATCATACCGTCCGTGGCACGATGGGGCAGGTTTCTCTTAGTGAATACTGACTAATATGATAGCTAATACTGTTCCCAGAGAGGGAGGACAGCATCTCCCTCTCTGGACTCTCCCCGCACACAAGACTCACAAACCTCCTGTTTGTGAGTCTCAGATGTATTCCGCCATGTCTTATATAACCTAAATTGTGCCCTCTGTGTGGCGTATCCGCAAAAACTCGTTTTAAAAACGAATAAAATCATTTTTCCTTGCTATCCTCAAGGTCTATGAAATTCTTGTCTTTTCATGAAAGTTATTATGAAGAGTGAACAAATTTTACCATGCTTGTCGAGAGCCACATAGAAAATCTTACACAACGAGGGGATACTTTGATGATATCTGTCTCAGGGATTCGCGGGATTACCCCCGGTGGATTAGATTCGTCCAATGTCGTTCCCTTTATTCATGCCTTTGCTGAGATTACAGGAAAGAAAATTCTTATTGCAAGAGATACACGCCCTAGTAGTGTTTATCTTCACGGTCTTGTGGTAGCATCTCTCATGGAGCGGGATAAAAATATTGTAGACTGTGGAATCATTCCCACCCCTACTCTGAAGTATATGGTCCATCACTCCAAGGGAGATGCAGCGATCATGATATCTGCTAGTCATAATCCTACAGAATGGAATGGCTTAAAGTTTATCGGGAAAAATGGACTATACTTTGATCATAAGATTCAAAAGCAGTGGATCCATATCTTAAAGAAAACGAAAAGATTACCTACGCATCGAAAGGCCCATCGTTTTTTCATCAAAAACCAGCCTCATCTGGGAAAGTATTTATCCCAGCTTTCATGCAGATCTCACATTGATTCCGTAATTGATTTCATCCCCAACCCGCAGCTGATACGGGAAAAAAACTATCGTGTCGTGGTCGATGCTGTCAACGGAGCAGGACAAGAGATGCTTCCTGAACTTTTGGAGTCTTTGGGTTGTGAAGTCATTCGATTGCACTGTAATCCTTTTCAAGGGAACGTATTCCCACGCTCTCCTGAACCAAGCCCCGATGGCTTAAAGGAGCTGTCACGCCTTGTCAAAAAGGAGCATGCAGCCATAGGATTTGCTCTTGACCCTGACGCAGACCGTCTTGTTGTAGCCTCCCCTGCAATCGGTGCTCTAAACGAAGAATATACCCTCCCGTTAGCCATGCTTGGACTCGAACCTGTTCTTGAAGATCGACATTCCTCGAACAAAAAAAACTATGTCGTAGTCAATCTTTCGACCTCAAGTCTCTGCGAACAGGTAGGTAAAAGACTGGGGATTCGTGTCTTCCGTGCTCCTGTCGGAGAAATGAACGTATTCCAACTCATGCGAAAGAAAAATGCCCTTTTAGGAGGAGAAGGGAACGGAGGAGTGATTCTTCCTAACATCCCTTCTTTTGGAAGGGATCCCCTCGCTGGAAGTGCATTGATTCTGCAGATGATGGCTTTTGCAAATGCAGTAAGTCTGGATGATGTGGCTGGACAAATGCCGCCACTTTTCATGCATAAAAGCAAGCATGTGCTAAAAAAAAGTGCAAAAAAACGTTCCTTAAAGGATATCTACCACTCCTTTATTCAGGAGTTTCCAGATGGAAAGACAAACCGAGCCGACGGCCTGCACATTAGCATATCAGAGGGGAATTGGATCCATATTCGTCCAAGCAATACGGAACCTATACTCCGTCTCATTCTCGAAGGGAGGGATCAAAACACTTTCAAAAAAATAAAATCTAAATCATTGGCAATCCTCTCTTAACCACAACGATAGCTCACTCAAAATAACCATTACAAGGAATCCATGCCTGCCCGAAAAATAAAGCTTATTTCTGCCAAGCCAATGGGAAAGGATGTACGTCTTTTAACCCTCCAAAGTGATGAGCCTATAGGGTTTGTAGGAGGGAAATGGCTGATGATCAATCCCGGAATTATATTAGAAGGAGGCAAAACAGCTAAGAGAGCCTATTCCATTCTTAGTAGTGATCGAGAGCAACATATCGTTTCCATTGCAGTCAAAAAGATTCCTAATGGACCCTCGTCTAATGTCCTTCACGAAATCAAAGTAGGAGAAGAATTAGAGTATAGCGGTCCCTACGGAAAAATCTATCACTTTTACGAAAACGATATTGTTGGTCCTGTAATCATCGCTGCAACTGATACAGGAATTACGGCAGGGATGGGAGCTGTAAACAGTCTTCGTGCTGCTGACTTTCTTCCTCATATCAAAATGATATGGATGGTAGAAGGAAGCTCATATTTTCTTTCACCAGACTTTGTTCAAACTCATATCCCTCAAGAAATACAGCCCTCTCTTCAAATCGAAACCATTCAACCCACGGGAGTCCCAGAACGTTTAGAGAAGGCACGTCTAGTTCTACAAAAAGAGCTGGAAAGAAGGAAGCCAAAAATTGCATTTCTATCTGGAGATGAAAGTATTCTGTCTATTTGGTCTGAACAATGCCTGATTTTCGGTTTAGAAGAAAGAAATATCCGTAAGGATCCTTTTTTCCAAAGCCTTCAAAAAAAAAACCGCTAAATAGCTCTTCCACACTTAGAACGGGCTATACAACTGGAGCCTGTTCGGCAGCAGCGGCTGGGGCTGCTACTCGAGTTGCTCTTCTACAACAAAATATTGAGAAAATCGAAATCACTCTTCCCAATCGACAAAAGGCTACATTTCCAATCAAGCGATGCGAGTTTCAAGATAGCTCTGCTGTCTGTAGTGTAATCAAAGATGCAGGAGATGATCCAGACTGTACTCATCTCGCGGAATTAACAGCAAAAGTAGTTCTCACAAAGGATCCAAAAATTCTATTGAAAGGGGGAGAAGGGGTTGCTGTTGTCACAAAAAATGGCTTGGGATTAGAAGTAGGAACTCATGCAATCAATCCAGTCCCTCGAAAACATATCTCTACAATTGTAAAAAACGAAATAGAATCTTTTCAAATGGGAGCCATCGTAACTATATCTGTTCCTCATGGGAAAGAAATGGCAAAAAAAACTATTAATGAACGACTTGGCCTAATAGGAGGGATTTCCATTTTAGGGACTAGTGGTATTGTGAGACCTTATTCCACTGCTGCTTTTCGTACGAGTGTCATTCAGGCAATAGATGTCTCTACTACAAAAAATCACAAAAAACTCGTATTGACAACAGGAGGGAAGTCTGAGCAATATGCAATGAATCTTTTTCGAGAGCTTCCCGAAGAGGTCTTCATCCAAGTGGGTGATTTTATTGGAGTTGGAATTAAGCACTGCCAAAGGTGCAAGATCGAAAATGCCGTGATTGTCGGAATGGTTGGAAAGCTCTCGAAAATGGCAAATGGAGTAACTCAAACGCATCAGGCTGGCTCTTCTGTAGACTTCTCGATGCTTTCCGATCTTGCACTGCAGGCAAATGCCTCTTCTTCTGTTGCATCAGAGATTCAGAACGCCAATACTGCACGCGAGTCCTTGGAGATTTGCCAAAGAAATCAAGTCCATCTCTTCCCCGATCTTATATGCGAAAAGGTTTGCACAAGCATGTCGAAGCATAACAAGGAAGAATCACTCCAAATCTCATGCTTCCTCGTAGACTTTGATGGGAAACTCTTAGGTAGGCATCCTCGCTAGATTGAAAGAACCTTGTATAAGGATTCTTTGTTAGTATACTAAAGTCTCTGTGCGTAATATTCTACTATGAGTTGCTCATCAACCTGAATGGGAATATCGTCTCGAGTTGGCAGAAATTCCATGCAACCCTCTAGGGAAGTGGTATCCAGACTTAAGAAAGGAGGCATCCTAAGAGAGGGCTGTTCAAGGGATGCTTGAATGCAATCTAGTTGCTTACTTTTGTCGCGAATGGAAATATTTTGTCCGGGATGAACTCTATAGCTTGCAATATCCACGTACTTCTGATCCACAAGCACATGTCCATGGCTAACAAGCTGACGAGCAGCAGGAATGGTAGGAGCAAAACCAAGACGAAAGACGATATTGTCCAGCCTTTGTTCAAGGAGACGAAGAAGAACAAGCCCTGTTGGTTCTCGAGAGTTTTTCGCCTGAGCCATCAACACACGAAGCTGTCTTTCATGAACACCGTAGTTGTAACGTACCCTTTGCTTTTCCGTTAGTCTCTTCTTGTATTCGCTAATACGAAAGCGCCTAGTTCTGGCTCCCTGACCTGGTGGATATGGGTGGCGTTGAGCCGACTTCCGAGTCAGTCCCGCTAAGGGGACCCCCAGCTGACGAACCCTTCTGAGTCTTGGTCCTGTATATCTTGACATCCTAAGGACACTGATTCTAAGCATGCTAATTTTGTCATGTCTTTTTTCTATTTGTAGTTCATTCGGAACATGAAATTTGAGTAAATCACTCTATTGCACTGTCTTGTTTGACATCGAAATCAAAAATAGAATAGTAGGTCATGCGAAAAAAAACGAATAAGAAACTAGAACAGAGAGTCTATCCAATATGGGGCATCATGCTGCGAATCTTTGGAATAAAGATCACTTTGAATCTCTATCCTCCTTTTTCCTGTATGGGAATATCCATTGTTTCTCACAGTCCAGACTACACCTCTTTTCAGCTGAAGATGAAACCTCATTGGTACAACCGCAATCTCACAGGATCCAATTTCGGAGCGACACTTTTCACTATGTCCGACCCTTTCCCTATATTTATACTATCGAAGTGCTTAGGGGATTCTTATATATTCTGGGATCAGGATAGTAAGATCGAGTTTCTTAAGCCTTCCAACGAAACAGTATATGCTTCATTTCAGATCCAAGCAAGTGAAATAATGGAGATAAAACGAATCATTCAGGAAAAACGCAAAATGTCAAGAATTTTCGAGTTCTCAATATGCCAGAAAAACGGTATAGAAGTAGCCAAGATTACCAAAACAGTATACATACGCCGAAAACCTCAAAGGAAATCCACGGGAAAGTCCTAATCAAACTCTTAAAAATCACTCTTGGCGAAAACAGAAAAAGAGAGTTGTGTTGAGTCATAGACAGAGTCTTGGCAGTGTTTCTTAAGATAATACCCCACTGAAGCTATCATCGCCCCATTGTCTGTGCAAAGAAGAGTTTGGCGAGGATAGATGATTTCTATCGACTCTTTTTCTGCCAGAAGATTTAACACTTTGCGAAGGCTATGGTTCGAGAGGACTCCGCCCCCTGCAACGACCCTACGTATCCCAGTCTGGCGACATGCCTTTCGGAGATTTCTTTCGATAAGCTCAAAAACTGTCGTTTGAAAATCTCGGCATATTCTTCCGGAATCTACTTCCTTGGCATGAGCCAATATCACCGCTGTTTTAATCCCTGAAAATGAAAAAGCAATTTTATCTCTCTCAAACTGTTTGAGGAGGGGACGGAATATCGGCTTTTCTGTATTTTGGGCATTCAGATAACTATACTCAGACGCCTTTTTTTCTACAGAAGGACCCCCTGGATAACCCAAACCAAGGATAAAACTCGTCTTATCAAATGCCTCTCCACAGGCATCATCCAAGGTATCAGCAAGACAAGTCAATTTCCCCGGCCCATGTACAAGATAGATAGAAGAATTACCCCCAGATAAGAGAAGACCCAAAAAAGGATATTCAGGCACCCACTCTTCCAAACAGCAAGCGTATAGATGTCCCTCCAGATGGTTGGCTGGAACAATGGGAAGTCCACTTACTAAAGAGAGACATTTTGCAAAACCGGCTCCTATCATAAGAGAACCAACTAAACCGGGCCGAGTTGATACGCAAATATAGTCTAGTTCGTTTAAACAGATGCCTGCCTTTTGCATAGCCTGTTCATAGACATAGTTAATTTTTTCTAAATGGAGTCTTCCTGCTATCTCAGGAACCACTCCCCCAAAGGGAAAATGTGATTGTATTTGTGAGAAAATGATATTGGAAAGACATTTCTTCCCATCCTCTACTACGGCAATAGCAGTTTCATCACATGAGGTCTCAATTCCTAAGCCAATCATCCACGAGATAGATATCGTTCCAAACGACTTTACTTCTCCGGCTGCATCAATTTTTCATGAAAGGAAGGGTCTTCTTGATTGAGAAGTTTCATTAATTCAGCACAGTCAAGCCTATAAGTTCTGCAGACAGCATCCCATAATTTCCTATCTGTGGGATTGCTGGATGAAGAAGATAAGGCAGAATGGAAACGTGCTTGCAAGAACATTTTTTTCACTCTCTTAAGATCATTCTTATCTGGCTTGGCAGAAGAACAGCCTAAAGCGAAAGAGATGATTAATACAGAACAGATGCACAGGATAAATCTCATAATTCTCAAACTCTCACTCTAAGGCAATGATCTAAAAAAGCCTTCTAAGATAAAGCCTTTTTTTCTAATAAATCTAATATCTCACTTAAATGCGATAGATGATATATCTTCATTCTACCTTCTTCGCTTCTTGCCTCTAAGGGCTTGCTTCCTTTTATGAGAGGAGGAGCTAGAAGAAGGCGAAATCCAGCACTTTGCAGGGAGTGAATCCTTCCTTCCAAACGCTCTACGGGGCGTATTTCTCCTGCTAGTTCTATTTCACCGAGACAAGCTATTTTAGGATGTATCGGTATCTCCATATAGGAGGATAGGATCGAACAACATTGTGCTAGATCAAGTCCGGGATCATCTGAGGAAAAACCTCCAACCAGACTCGTGAAAATATCATGTTCAGAAAGCTGAAACTCCTTAAAATACTTACCCAAAACGGCTGCAATCAGAGTCAATCGACCCGTATCCAAACCCTCCGACTGTCGTCTCCCATTTCCATGAGAGGGGGCAGTCAGTGCCTGAACCTCCACAAGGACTGGCCTATTTCCATGGAGAACCGAAGAGTAAGTCCGCCCAGGGTGAGGCTTCCCACTATATGAAAGGATGAATTCGTCCCTTGGCTTCAGCCCACAAGGACTCATTTCAAAAACAGCAGTCTCCCCCGCAGGACCAAATCTATTTTTTACAGACCGCAGCAAACGGTAATAAGAGCTTCGATCACTATCAAAATAGAGAACGGTATCCACCATGTGTTCTAGGAAACGAGGACCAGCAACCAAGCCATCCTTTGTTATGTGACCGACCGCCCATACAACAGCTCCTGAAGAACGAGCTGCTTCCAGCAATCTAAGTCCAGCCCTTCTTAGTTGAGCCATGTTCCCAGGAGAAGCAAGCTTTTCATCATAAATCGACTGAATCGAATCTATGAGGGCTAGCTGAGGCTTTTCCTTGATAATACGAGCATAAATTCTCTCTAGATTTGTCTCTCGAGACAGAAAAAGATTCTCTCCTTTTATCCCCATTCGAGAGGCACGAAGTGCAATTTGCCGTATGGATTCTTCTCCTGAGAAATAGATGCTACGAAGACCGCTCTTGCGGACAGCCTCCAGAAGAAGGGTAGACTTACCGACCCCGGGCTCTCCTGCAGTCAATACGAAAGAACCAAGTACAAGACCACCTCCAAGGACACGATCCATGCTTTCTATCTTCGTGGAAATTCGAGGCTCCGCAAGAGAAGAGGGGTCAAGGTCTACAAGGCGTTGAAGTGGTTCCAGAGAGCTTTCTAGGTAATAGCTCCCATAACTCCCCGTTATAGATTTCTGAAGAGTATTCCATTCCCGACAGGAATGACATCGCCCAGACCAGCGTATATGCTCTGTTTTACAATTGGAGCAGATATAGTAGGTACGCTCCGATGCCTTTTCTTGTTTGATTTGCTCCATAAAGAATTGTCAAAAAATCGTTATTTTTGAGCCTTACAAAGTATCAAGATAGCACAGAGGTGCGACATTACTGTGACTATATAAACCTTAGTTGTTATATTTATTTACGCCCTATTCTTTCAGTAATCAACTTCTTTAGTTCAGTTAGTTCTTTTCGCACTTCTTGCATTTCTTTTCGCACTTCTTGCATTTCTGTTCGCACTTCTCGTACATCTATTTCTATTTTATCTATACGCTTCCCAGTGTTGCTGTGTAGGTAGACCATCACCGTTAGCACAGAACTTAAGAAGACGGTAAATATAGCAAAACCGACACCAACGCTCCATTTTAGCCAGTTTATCTCCTTCTCTACACTCTCTATCTTGTTCTCTATCTTGTTCTCTACATTCTCTATATCCTGCTTAGTAGCCAGATTGCCGTTCTGGTGTGCTATGTAGTCTAGTAGCTCGCCTGCTGTTTTCTCGGTTAGCGGTTTACCATTGCTTAGCTTTTTTACAAGCTCTACGGTCTGTGTTGCACTCATATTTACCTCTTTAGAAATCCGTCTGTCAAAGAAAGACTTTACTTTTGTATTCATACTATTGAAATCTCCTTAGTGTCAATCAAAAAATTAAGAAATCACCAATAAAAAGATGACTCTATACTATTTAAAGGTTAAAAAAAACCGCATTTGCTGCAATTTTTTTCGTAAAAATTCATGGCTTAGGAAAAAAAATTAGAGAGAAGCTATTCTAGCCAATATTTACTAAATATTGGAGTTGCTACTAGCAAGGGATTCACTATTTGACTTGCTCCATAAAGAATCGTCAAAAGATCGTTGTTTTTGAGCCTTTACAAAGTGTCAAGATAGCACAGGGGCACGACATTACTGTGACGATATAAACCTTAGTTGTTATATTTATTTACGCCCTATTCTTTCAATAATCAACTTCTTTA
>JABABJ010000114.1 GCA_014238275.1 Leptospirales bacterium
CAAGCAGATATTTTCTTCAAAATATATCTTAAAACAAAAAAATATTCGATACCGAATCAAAGCACTTCTCTTCGTGAATCAGAAATAGGTATGATTTTAGGCTCGTATAAGTATCGTCCTATGTACCTTTCTTATCAAGAAAAGTGGGAAATTACTTTCCGTAAAAAATATCCAGACCTCCTGTATCTTAAAATTTTGAAGAAGATTAGAGAATATCCTTTTTCTAAAGGGGAAATTAAAGAATTGAATGAATATCTTAAACAAGAGGGAAAGAAAAAATCACAAAGTAGCCTTTCAAATCTTACACTTGCTATTTCACTGATTCAACAAAAAGCAATTCGTTCGAAAAAATGGATTTCTTTAACAAACTTTTCATTTTTGAAAGAGAAAATTCAGCTCTATGATCTAAAGAATCAACAAGATAAAGATTTTCCTATTTATGAATCCATAGCCGAACAAATACAAAAAAAGATACCTCAGAATCAAACCTTTTTGGCTCTTATTGACGTTCCACAATCTGTCATAAGAATTTCTATTAGTTCAAAAAGTATATATTCTGTTCCTCTAACAGTAACAGGTCAATATCTTCACACAGGAATGTATCATCATTTATCTCTTCAAAAACAAGCTAAACAGAATGATTTTCTTTATAATGAACTTGTTGAACACTATAGTAATTTTATTTTCAAAAATTTTAAGGGAATTGTATATTTATGGCTTCCGGGGATCCATAGCTTTGCTCCTATTAACCCAAAATTTAACGAGCTTTTTTTTCAGGTAGCCAATCTCAAAAATTTCCTTCGTTCACCCGTTCAAATTACAGGAAAAGAGTTTAGCAAGAGCTTTCAAGTTATACCTCTTGGAAAGCCTCTTCCCCCTAAAGATATTATATCTAAGAAAATTGCCATGATGGAACGACTTGCTCTACGAAAAGAATTTTTTACTACTGAAAAACCTACGCTCCCCCAATTATCTATCTATCATATCTATTTACCACTTCAAACAGGGAAACTTCAACCCTTTATGGCTCTGCTAAAGAAAAAAATCACTGCGGAAAAAAATACTTGGCTACTTTCTTCTATCTATCCAAATGAAAAAATAACAGTATTAAGAGTTCAGAATTATAATCGTTTTTTATCATTATTAGGAAGCACCTTAAAAAAGCCTGGGGTGATCCACTTAGGAGATAGACATCAACTCAGCTATGCATATTTTATTAGCTACTTTTACGATCCTGCTCAACCCTATCCCTCACTAGGAAAAAGATTTACAAAAGCACAAGAGCTGGCACAACAGAAGCCTAGCGTTAGGCTAGAAAAGCTAAACTCATCTTATAGACTTTTCACAGGTAGTTTCCTAAAACTACCGAATGCAGATAAGAAGCCTAAATCAAGGGGCTTTTCAAAAGTAGAAAGATCAAAAAAGCGATAAAGAATACCCTGAGCGACAGAAATACTCTGCTTCATAGACAAGACTTTCCTTCTCTTATGGACAAGTATCCAAAGAGTTCTTGTTTTATCTCTGTTTAACTAAGCCGAATTAAATTTTTGCGCAAAAGCGGACTTATCTCACGAGAGAAAGAAGATTCTTCCTTGATCACAGTTCCTTGAAACGCCTCCAAGAGATATTGATCAAAGCTCTTCTCGCTATTACCCGTTCGAATTGCCTCCCATCCTTGCCCCGCAAGAGCTTTTCTTTCAGGTGAACTATACGCATTCCCCTTTATTTTTTTTATATTCATGGGCTTCCTCCTTATACATAAATTTAGGTTATCCGCAAAGCTTCCCTTGATGAAAAAGAGTCTGTTTCTTATAAAACCTGTTTCGTAAAACCTGTATCAAAAACATATCTTCTCCTTTGAGGGATGCCCTACCTCATCGCAGCCCAAAATGAGGCAACTCCTTCAGACCTTATTAAAAAATCGAAAAAGCACCACATTTTGACCTACTGTCATATGACTCCCAAAAAGAGTCAACTTTTTTATAAAAAAATAATACCACATATATGGCAAGTATAAATATAAAAATACTTCATTTTTATTAAGTATTTTTCACTTAAAAATAAATGGAAAATTCTCAAAAACTAGGTGGTTTTTAAGCTCTTATTGATATTGATATATCTTTCCCAGATGCTTGTAAGAGCTACGTAAAAAAAGCCAAGCCCATACAAGGCTGTTGAAACGGGGAAAAATAAAAAGAAGCTACCGTGCTTCATTGTATAATAAGAGCTAGCAAGACAATAAAATCCAAGAAAAATTTCCAACCATATCAGAAGGTCTGACTTATCTGCTAAGTATCTAATAGGGAAAGAGTTTTTATGTTTTGATCCTGAGTTTCCTGTTTTAGGAGTACGTTGGAAAGGAGATTGTATTCCTAGAACTGCTTCTAACCATGCTTTAGTATTATTGATAGATAACCCTATGCCAATCAATATCAACGGGAAAAACCATAAAGAGCGCTGAATCCAATTGGAATGACTTACTTTTTGAGCGTAAATATAAAATAAAGAAGGAGCTATATAAATATGAAGAAAAAATATCATGAAAAACGTTGAAAATTCTACAGAAGATGAAAAAAACGGAATCAATGGCAATTTCTGAATCATCAATACACAGGGAAGAGCAAAAAGAATGTTTAGTAGAATGAAGAGACTACGAGAATAGCCAAATATATGTATGATGGAATCTAATTTGATTTTCCAGCTAATATCCGATCTAAGAATTCTTTTGTATAATTTGAGACCTGTTTGAGTAGAACCCTTAGCCCATCGAAACTGTTGTTGTTTAAGAGCATTCATCGTGGAAGGAATCTCAGATGGACAGATTACTTGAGGAAGATACTGAAACTCCCATCCAGCCATCTCTGCACGATAGGAAAGATCTATATCTTCAGTAAGAGTATCGTGCTGCCAATTTCCTGCTTCCAAGATACAACTCTTTCTCCAAATACCTCCTGTTCCGTTAAACTGGAGCCACATTTTGTTTTTATTACGGGCTGTTTGTTCTAAAACAAAATGACCATCTATTCCCAATGATGTAGATTTTGTGATGAGTGAGTCTTTTGTATTGATATGTCCCCATCTTGTTTGAACCATTCCGATCCTTGGATTAGAAAAATAAGGAACTGTCTGCAAAAGAAAGTCTTCCTTTGGAAGAAAGTCTGCATCAAAAATAGCGATCAACTCTCCTTTAGATCTATGAAGCCCTTCACGCAAAGCACCAGATTTGTAACCTTCTCTATGGTTTCGATGAATGTAAGAAATTGAGACACCTTGTTTTTTGTGATAATGGATTAGACTTTTCAGTTTTTGAGATGTCTCATCTGTCGAGTCATCTAATACTTGGATTTCCAATTTTTCTTTAAGCCAGACGATAGAAATAATAGAAGCAATAAGTCGATCTACAACATAGTACTCATTATAGATTGGAAGCTGTATTGTTACAAAAGGAAGGTTGGAAGGAAGTTTTTTAGCAGAAAGTGGAGGAAGGACGAAATCATTTTTCTTTTGGTACTTTCGGTATAAATAAATTACAACATAATAATAGAGTCCATATAGATAGAGAATCAAAACACTGAAAATATATATACCTCCAAAAAAAAAGAATAGTGTCCATGTAAGCGCAGAAGGGTAAAGATCCATTTTATCAAATTAGAGAGTGAGGTGAAAGATAAGCCCAAAGGTGTAAGTAATTCTTTCCATATCTCCGAAACTCAGGAGGTATCAATGTATATCCTTCCCATTCTTGTGCAAGAGAAGGATCAGAATCTATGCAGAGAGGAGCTTGGATCACAATCCACATACATAAGGTAGGGGAATCTTTCGGGGGTTGCAGTTTGCAAAAAAAACGAATTAAATTAGCTTTGAAACCCGATTGTTCCCAAAAAGAATAAGGAAAATCCAGATAAAGAACAGCATAAGGATTCTTATGAATCAATGGAATCATAGAACGAAAGTCTTTTCGATAGATAACTAGCTCAGGAAGCCTTGCCTGAATTTCCTTTTGAAGATGCTTGAATCGTTCCCTATTGGTTTCTGATAAAAGCACTCTTCCAAATCCAGTACTTAATGCCTCTACTCCCATCTGTCCTGAACCAGCACAAAGATCAAAAAAGGAGTATTGTTTAGGAGAGTGATTCAAACGATTCATTCGAACCAGAAGAATTTCATATACTGCCTTTTTAAAAAGAGAGGTTGTAAAACTACTATTCCCTTTTATAGAAGGGGGAAGTTCAAAATAACGATTCTTTAATTCTCCTCGTTGTATCCGAAAACGTCTTTTCATCTGTTGAAGTTTTTTTTGCCATCTTGGTTATTTTTGGAATGATAGAGAACCTTCCAATGGCTTCGAAACAGCCAACCCAAGAATACACCGAAAGCAACAGAAGCGATCATGATTTTGTAAAGCTCCATTCGAGTCTGCCAAAAAAGCAACTGAATTGATACACTTACGGGGTTGCCGATGATAAACAAAAGGATCACGGCAAGGCTAAGAAGAAGAAATAAAAATCGAACCGGCACTTGGTTCAGGAAAAACTTTCTACGAAAGACGATAAGGGCTAAAGCTGTGTTAGGTTCATGCTTCCGCACATGGGACAGATAATCGTATTAGATTCTAATTCCTCCTCCTGATATTTGCTTTCCCAACGGTAGTCACAATCTTCACAAACATGAACTGCCTTATCAAACTCCTCCTCCTTTTCAAAATCATTCGTATCATCCATATCATGATCCTCCTAAATGCTATTAGTCAACACAAAGCATCTTGATATTAGATGATTACTCTTTGCTCTTTTCGGAACGAATGTAATGATTAAATTTTAACGCCAAGTCTCGTATCAACTTATCCTTTGAGCTTTTCATTTCTAATGCCAACTCTTCTATGTCTTTCTTTCGATTTTTCCCGACAAGTATCACAAGAGACATGACAGAAGCATATCGAAGCTCAGGAAGGCTATCATCTCGAGCCAACTCAAAAAGAGCATCCACAGCCATTTTATTCCCTCTGATTTGTCCCAAAGCAAAAGCTGCATGAGACCTCACCTGAACATCCTCCTTTTCATCTTTGAGAAGTGCTATCAGTGGCTCAACAGCAGCAGAAGCCTTTCTATCCGCAAGAGCAAGGCAAGCCTCCTGTTGCCTCAAAAAATTATGAGAGCGAAGAGCCTGTATATAATCTCTCGTAGATTTCTTAGCAACAAGAGAGGAAGATGAACTAACAAGAATAAAGAGAATAGCAAAGATAGCCTTTGTCATACAGAATCTACCTTTTGATCCCCCTAGGTCTCTTTCTGCCTTCCGATGTAGTGTTACATTATTCAGACCCATACCATAGCTCCATGACCAATATTTCTCAAGCATAAAAAAAGTCAAGAACTTTTTGAATTTTCTCTCTTTACAGTCGAGTGCAACTTAGTAGGAAGGGATAGATGGAAGCAAGCCACGCGGAGGCGTGACTCTTGATATTAGGCGTGGTCTCCGTGGCTTGCCTTTAGGGAAGTCGCCGAGAAATCGGGAGTTTTAGCTAGTATTTACTAAAAAGGTGAGTTGCTACTAGTAGGTATTAGCCATCGTCTTAGTGAATATCTACTAAAAACAGGCGAAAACGCCTATAAATGGAAGCAAGCCTGATAAATCGGGACTATTGTGATTATGAGTGAGTAGCCATGGCTTAGCTTTTAGAAGAACCGCCGAAAAAATTAA
>JABABJ010000164.1 GCA_014238275.1 Leptospirales bacterium
CCGTCGAGACAGTGCTGTATTCCCGTCTCAACCCCGGAATTACTAAGAAAAAACTCATCCAGAGTATTGAGCAAGGGGATTCACTAAGTTCTTCTCCCGTATTTCAAAGATAAGCCTTACTGAAAAGCCTTAAAGGCTTTTCAGAGCCTGACCTAGGGTGCTCCATGACAGAGTAGCGCATTTAACTCGTATTGGGTATTTCCGAACCCCTTGAAGGGAATATAGCTCCTCCATATCTTCTGAAAATTTCGGATCTCCTTCACTTGTAAACATTGCCTTAAACTTTTTGATGAGTTCTTGGGCTTGTTTGACTTGGATTCCTTCTACCACATCAGCCATCATAGAACCAGATGCGGTGGAAATACTACATCCTCGACTCATCACGCAAATCTCCTTGATGACTCCATCTTGAACAGAAATTTCGATCTCTACTTCATCTCCACAGCTTCTGTTGACTCCCTCTTCAGAGACGGTAGGGCTAGGAAGCCGAGTCTTATGCGAGGGGCTTCGTGCATGTTCCAGTATCAGTTCTTTGTACAAATCTTGTGTTATAGACATCTTATTGACTCATTCGATTTTTTGTGGTCGAGCCCGCTTGGACGGGCTCGTGAAAAATAGAAGAAACTCTTTTTAAGGAAGAAACCAAGGAATCTATATCTTCGGGACCATTGTAAAGATACAAACTACTTCGGACGCTTCCCGTGATTTTGCAAAGCTTCATATAGGGTTCGCAACAGTGGTGCCCTGCACGAACAGCAATTCCATCTTCGTCAAGAATACTTCCTACATCATGAGGGTGGATTCCATCCAAATTGAAAGAAATGATCCCCCCTCGACTTTCCATACTGTCAGGGCCATACATTTTGATTTTAGGGACTTTTCTCAATTCCTCAAGGGCATAAGAGCCTAACTCTAGCTCATGCGAATGAATTTGATCCAGCCCAACATTTTCGAGATACTCAAGAGCCGCTGCAAAAGCAATAACACCAGCAATATTCGGAGTTCCAGCCTCAAACTTTTGTGGGATTTCCGCGGGCTGAAAGCTATCTTTGGTTACCGAAAGGATCATATCACCTCCTCCTAGGTAGGGAGGGATGGACTCTAGTATTTCCTTTCTTCCATAAAGAACACCAACACCGGTAGGACCAAGCATCTTATGGGCACTAAGGGCATAAAAATCGCAGTCTATGGCTTGAATATCTGTTTTCAAGTGAGGGGCTCCTTGGGCTCCATCCACAACAAAAAGTGCCCCTACCGAACGTGCCTTTTTCGCAATCCGTTCCAAATGATGAATTGTTCCCAGAGAGTTGCTCATCTGCTGAAGGGCTATAATACGAGTCCTAGCACTAACCACATCATCAAGACGAGAATCATCGTAAAACCCTTCATTTGTCAGAGGGAGATGGCACAATTTTGCTTTTTTGCTCTTGGCAAGAATCATCCATGGAATTAGGTTGGAATGATGCTCTAACTCGCTGACTAAGATCTCATCTCCTTCTTGAAGATGAAGTTCTCCCCACGTTCGTGCTACTAGATTGAGACTTTCTGTTGCATTCCTCGTAAAAATACATGTTCTTGGATCGGGTATATTGAAAAAATGTGCAACCTTCTGCCGAGTGTACTGGTACAGATCTGTTGCTTCAGAGCTTAGCCTATAGGCCCCTCGATGTATATTTGCATGGCGACAGCGATAATAGTCATTAAAAACGTCGATTACTTTCTGGGGTTTTTGGGAACTTGCAGCACTGTCTAAGAAAATCAAGGATTGACCATTCATTTTGGTTTGTAAAATAGGAAAATCCTGACGAATTTTCCTGTAGTCGAGAAGCGAGCCCATTTTCTAATTTTATCTCAGCTTTTGTCTATAAGACAAAAGATATTCAGGTCATGAAATGAAAGAGGTCTTGGAAATACAAGTTTTTTCAAGAGAGTTCACACCGTGACCATATAAGACCTCAGTTGTGCTGTCTGTGGCCTCCGATAGCAATAGTCCAGTATAACATCTCCTCCTTATACGTGCGGCTTTAGTGTTATTTATCTCTGTTTTAGAGAGTCCATTTGAGAGTCAAGTGCCCCCGACAGGAATCGAACCTGTGCTCATGGTTTAGGAAACCAATGCTCTATCCTCTGAGCTACGGGGGCAGACAATTCCCAAATGCCCAAATGCCCAAAACCTATGTTTTGAATGTGCACACTGATTTCAACGAATCCTTATTGACTACTCTTATTTTCTCGTATAGCACTTCCAATGATCATTTCTACTTTTTTCATCAGATCCTTTGTTTTCATTTTTTCATAATCTTTGAGATAAAGTGGAGGATGAAATATTACTTCTACAGGGACAAAAGGGGTAAATGTCATCATAAGATACCCCTTTCTCCGCTTTGAAAGAACTTGATTGGAATTGTTGATTGTAACTGGTTGAATGACAGTCTTGCATTTCTTAGCCAAAAGGAAAGCACCCCCTTTAAAGGGACGCATTGTACCATCAAGATGACCATGAGTCCCTTCTGGGAAGATCAGAACAGAGCTTTGAGAAGTAGAGATTGCTTCTGCCATTTTGTACAAAGAGTTTCCAGCGTCCTTTTTGTCGTCTCTATCTACGGGAATATAACCTGCCGCTTTCAGAACCCATCCAAATAGAGGAATACTATAGAGAGATTTTTTGATCATCCATACAAATGGTAAGTTAATAGCCGCATATATAATGGGGATGTCTGCATAGCTTTGATGATTACAGAGTATGATAGAGCTACCTTCACGATATAAGTTTTCCCGGTTTTTAAGAGAGATATTGATGCACAGAAATCGTGTTAAAACGATTCCCCATATCTGAGCAACTCTATGCCATCTTTTTTTCGAGTTGGGAAGCAAGTTAGCAGGGATGAAGTTGAAGCCAACTATGCTAACTGTCCATATCCCAAGCACGAGCCACAGAAAGGTAGAACAGAGATCAGAACAGAAACGAAGAGGAAGTGGGGCTTGACGGTCAGATGACATAGGCGACCATATTTCTAAAGAATTCCACGTACTACTGTACCCTTCCATCCTTCTGTATAGCATTCCCAACGATCGTTTCTACTTTTTTCACCAGATCATTCGTGTTCATTTGTTCATAATCTTCGGGATAAATTGGAGGATGAAATATTACTTCTACAGGAACAAATAGGTTGATAGTAGACACAAGATATCCGTCATTCCGACCAGGAAGAACCTTGTGGGAATTGTTGATTGTAATCGGTTGTATGACAGCTTTGCATTTCTTAGCTAAGAGGAAAGCACCTTTTTTAAAGGAGATTTGGCTTCCATCTTTATAACCTGAGGTTCCCTCAGGAAAGATGATAACAGAGCTTTTTTGAGAGCTTATCGCTGTTGCAGCCTCGTATAAGGAATTCCCTGCACTCTTTTTATTTGTTCTATCTACTGGGATATAACCTGCTGCTTTCAGAACCCATCCAAATAGAGGAATTCTATAGAGAGATTTTTTGATCATCCATACAAATAGTAAGTTGAGAGATGAATATAAGATAGGGATATCTGAATAGGCTTGATGATTACAAATAATAATAGAGTTTCCTTCGCGGTATAGGTTTTCCTGATTTTTTACCGTGATTCTGATACATATAAGTCGAGTCAAACATACACCCCATATTGAAGCCATTCGATGCCACATTTCTTTTGAATTGGGAAGTAAGTTTATAGGTATGAAGAGCAGAAAGATCATAGCTATCGTAAATAGTGATCCGAAGAGCCAGATAAAAGCGGAATAGAGATCAGAAAACCGGCGGAGAAGAAACATCTTTTTACGACTTTTTGACATAACAGCTGCGTGCGAACCTAAATCATAGTATTTTTCATTTCACAAGGATCCTCTGCCAAGTTCACTATAGCAAGATTTTTTGCAAGCATTTTTTATAGGAAACCTCAGTCAGCTACCCTCTCTGGACTCTCCCCGTGCCCGATGCTTCACAGATAAGACCTCAGTTGTGCCGTCCGTGGCACAACTGAGGGACGCCAAAACAAGGAAACCTTGTTTTGGCTCACATTTTCGGAGCATCCCTTTCACGAGAGGGATTACAGCGCCTCCCTCTCGTGGCTCTCCCCGCGTATCCTTTCCCAGAGAGGGGGCACCGCAGCCCCCTCTCTGGACTCTCCCTGCACCCGACACTTCACAGACCTCCTGTCTGTGGGTGTCGGGGATGTTCCGCCACATCCGTGTGGCGGTATTTGATAGCA
>JABABJ010000146.1 GCA_014238275.1 Leptospirales bacterium
AAAAAAGTCATTGACGAAGCCCGTGACAATTGCTCTCTAGTCGGTCCACAAAATGAGGATTTAAGATACTTAGACGATAACGGGAATATGCTTGGCCTCACGCTTGCTCCAGCTAATGCTTTTGTTATGTTTAATGTCAATCGCGATAAGCTAGACCTAACGACTTTGAGTCAAGCTAAGATAATCTTTGTATACAAGGATGAATATGATGCTAAAGTGGCGGCACAACCACAACAAACCCTGAAATTTGATACTTGTGGGCAGATGAGCTTTACAGTGGCTGGAGACCAGGCACGCTTGCCGGAGAATTATGCTAACAAAGAGACCTGAGGGAAATGTATTCGGAGTTCCTACGAATATCTCAATAATCAGCCTGAGGAATAAACAATCGTTTTAGGAAATATGGGGTCAAGTAGGGCTAGCTAAATATATCAAAAAAGCTTCCTCCGACTGCATCCTCAAGACCAGCACCAGTAAGAGAGGTCTTGTCGCTGCTCTTTGCGAGTATTGAGTCAAAGTCAATTTTTCCATATACTTGCAATGCTTCTAATTGGACTCTTTGCCAATAAGCGATAGCCCATGGTAAAGCAAGACCAAGGGTTAGGATGGAGAGAAGGGCAAAGAGAGCAAACGCTTTCAAAACAGAAAAGCCACTCAAATCAGAATGAAAAGAGGCCTCTTGTATCTTGGTATGATTCCAATAGAAGTTCTTTTTCTTAGCAATCCACCAAAAGACATATATTCCAAAAGTAAATATCATAAAAATATAGGCTAGGACTTCCATCGTCCAATACTTCCATGTGCTTCCTTGTAAAGAAAAGGGCTCATTTCCGTACTGAAGATGATCTATAATATACTTCTTGATCCTATACGGAATAGCTGGAAAATAAAGCCCACTTGTTAAAATCATCAGAACACCTATCTCAATCAAAAGAAAAGCCAAAGAACGTATTTTTCCAGTGAAATGAAAGCGAACATTACGATACGAAGTACGACTTGCGTGGTAGCGGTAGATAGCTACCAAAGCTAAGGGAGTTAAGACGGCAGCTATTGCCTGCACTATGTATAAAAACCAAACTGTCTTTCCTTTCAGAGAGAGAATACCCCAACAGATCCCAAGGAAAAGTGCCACTATCAGAATAGCTCGAAGAAAACCAATGAGTCGCTCTTTTCCCGAACCGTGATAGGAAAAACAATAGCCCTGAAATTCCGAATTACGATAGTTGTATTTCAGAAGACTTACTTTAGCCCAAAAATAATAGATTCCGAAGCTTAGAATTATAAGAATAGAATTGACAATAAATATCTGAAAAAGTCCACTTCCCTTTCCTCGGAAAACAAAGGGCCCATTTCTACCTATTCTTTGCGGTGTATTCATATTGCCTATTGCTATTACTAAGGGTGAAGTCTTTGAAATATCGAATCTACATTCCTAAGATAGTAGTCTTGTTGAAAAATTTCATCCTGTTCTTTGTGAGAAAGAATGCTGGAGATGTTTTTATTGTTTCTGCATTCCGTCTGAAGATGAAGGTCTGAGTCAGACCAGACCTTCATACATATCGATTGGACATTCGAATAAGCCTCTTCCCTCTGCATACCTTTCTCGACCAATTTCAGGAGAAGCCTTTGGGAATACCATAATCCCCTTGTGGTTTGTAAAACCTTAGCCATATTTTCTGGATAAACATGAATATTAGAAATGACATAGTTCATTTTCTCCAAAATATACTCCATAGAAATAATACTATCTGGAAATATAATTCTTTCGGCAGAAGAATGTGAAATATCTCGCTCATGCCATAAGGGAATATTCCTGTAGGCGACTTGAACATTTGACTGAATCACTCGAGCAAGCCCGCAGATCCTCTCGCAAATCACTGGGTTTCTCTTATGAGGCATAGCACTGGATCCCTTTTGTCCGCTTACAAAAGGCTCTTCGACTTCTCGTCCTTCTGTTTTTTGTAATAGTCGTATTTCCTGTGCCATTCGTTCCAAACTTCCTGCTAGGACTCCCAACACGGACAGATAGTGGGCATGGCGATCTCGGTTTACGATTTGAGTGCTAATAGGATCCGCTTTGAGTCCAAGCGACAAACATACCTCTTCTTCAATCTCAGGATCGATATTAGAAAATGTCCCAACTGCACCACTGAGTTTCCCTACAAAGACTTCCTCTCCAGCATGTAGCAATCGTTTTTTTCCTCTTTTTAGTTCAGCATAAAAAACAGCAAGTTTCAGACCAAGAGTGGTAGGCTCACCATGGATTCCATGTGTTCTACCAATCATCACTTGATTTTTATAGCGAATTGCTTGCTTCCAAACAACATGGATTAGCTGATCCAGTGAATCAAGGAGTATGGTTGTCGACTCCTTAAGCTGGAGACCAAGGGCTGTATCTATTACATCAGAACTTGTCAATCCATAATGGAGGTAACGCCCAGAAAGACCAGTATTTTCGCGAACATTTGTGACAAAGGCAATTACATCATGGTGAACTTCTTTCTCTATCTCGTCAATCCTCTTAACTTGAAAGGCTGCTTTTTCTTTTAAGGTATTGAAATCGTTCTCAGGTATGAATCCTCGCTTTGCCCATGCTGCACATACAGCAAGCTCGACCTTAAGCCATAGATGAAACTTGTTTTCCAGATCCCACACAGAACGTATTTTAGGATTTGAGTAGCGAGGAATCATTGAACTATAAGACATATTCTCAAAAGGCTTGGAGAGATGTCAAACCATTTAGAGAGAAAAATGCTTGCACTGTTTTTATCATTTAAACAGGGTGGTTTTTTATCATCTAAACAGGGCGGTTTTTTATCATCTAAACAGGGCGGTTTTTTATCATCTAAACAGGGCGGTGGTTGCGTTTCTGATGTATTTGAGATCCATAATGAAAGAAGCTCGTAACTCTAGGATTAGTCGTCGGAAATTTCTGAGCCTCTCAGGTATCACCGCTGGGACAGTGCTTGCTTTTCTCTCCTCCTGCCGAAAAAAAGAATCACTACCATCTCCTAAAAGTAGTAAAATATACCGCTGGAAGATGGTGACAACGTGGCCTAAAAATTTTCCAGTTTTGGGAACGGGTGCTGAGAAATTAGCACGAAATATTGAGGCAATGTCTGGAGGAAGGCTTCAAATCAAGGTCTATGCCGCGGGAGAGCTTCTTCCTCCCTTTGAGTGTTTTGATGCTGTTTCACGAGGAGCAGCTGAGATGAGTCATGGTGCCTCCTACTACTGGAAGGGTAAAGTGCCAGAAGCACAGTTTTTTTCTTCTGTCCCATTTGGGCTGAAGTCTGGAGAAATGGGTGCTTGGCTTCATCATGGGGGAGGGTTGGATTTATGGGATAAGCTTTACGCAGATTTTTCTGTAAAGCCATTTGCTTGCGGCAACACTGGAGTGCAAATGGGAGGATGGTTCAATCGAGAGATTCGTCAGCTTTCTGATTTCAAGGGATTAAAGATACGAATGCCGGGCTTGGCAGGAGAAGTTCTGAGACAATGTGGTGCTACTGTTGTGTCTCTCCCCGGTGGAGAAATCTTCCAAGCCCTCCAGTCTGGAGCGATTGACGCTACAGATTGGATAGGACCATCAAATGATCTGGCGTTTGGTTTTTATAAAGCAGCAAAGTACTATTACTGGCCGGGTTGGCATGAACCAGGGACAGCTCTTGAGTTGAATGTCAACCGTGATAAGTACGAAAAACTTCCAAAAGATCTGCAGATAATTATCCAACATGCTTGCAAAGCAGCTTATGAGGATATGGTTTCGGAATTTACAGCAAGAAACAGCACAGCTCTTGTGACTCTCATCCAAAAAAACAAGATACAGCTAAAAAAATTCCCCGATGAGGCTCTGAGAACTTTGGGTAAATTAAGCAGAAAGGTCGTTGAAAAGCTTTCTCAGAAAAGTCCTATTTCATCCGAAATATATAAATCTTATACAGATTTCCGCAAGAGTATTCTTGAATGGGATCGTATTGGTGAGAAAGGATTCTCTCTTGCTAGGATGATTTTAGATAAGCAACGCTGATATGATATTGCTTCTCTTGCTAGCTCAGAAAATTGATCGTATCAACATAGCTATAGGGAATTCCATGGCATGGCTTCTTCTTCCAATGACCTTGTTCAGTTTTGCTGTAGTAGTGTTACGATATTTTTTTCATGTAGGCTGGATCTGGATGCAGGAATCTATTTTCTATCTTCATGCCTGCATCTTTATGCTCTCATTTGGAAAGACAATCATGGAAGAAGGCCATGTAAGAGTAGATATATTTTATAGAAACTGGAGTCCTAGGAGGCAATCATTAATAAATTTACTAGGCTCTTCTTTTCTTCTGTTTCCATTGAGTTTTGTGATCCTGTATTATTCTGTTTCCTATGTCTTCCATTCTTGGAAATACTTAGAGGGTTCACCAGAATCTGGAGGAATTCCAGCCGTATTTTTGCTCAAGACTCTGCTTCTTCTTATGCCATTTTTACTCCTTTTGCAGAGTATTTCATGGAGTATTCGTTCTTTTCTAGGAGTTTTTGGAAAAACCATTACCCTTCCCTCTAAAAAATGAGCTAGTTGTTCTATATAGATAAACCATGCAAGAAGTTTATATTATCCTTATGGTATTTGGGTGCATTTTTGTACTTCTTACAGGGTTTCCTGTTGCCTTTTGTTTGGGTGGTGTTTCTCTTTTTGTTGCTTTACTAGGCCAAATGAATGGTCATTTTGATGCATCCTTTTGGATAGCTTTGCCCGGAAGATTGTATGGTATCATGGGGAATGAAACCCTGCTTGCTATTCCTCTTTTCATTTTTATGAGTATTCTTTTGGAGCGATCTGGTATTTCGGAAGAGCTTTTGGAGAGAATAGCCTTTCTGTTTAAGGGAGTGAAGGGTGGTCTTGGAATTGCTGTTTGTTTAGTTGGTGCTCTTCTGGCTGCTTCGACAGGTATTGTTGGAGCAACTGTTGTTACTATGGGTCTCATTTCTCTCCCTGCTATGCTCAAAAGTCGTTATAAACCATCCTTCGCTTCAGGAATTATATCAGCATCAGGGACACTAGGACAGATCATTCCCCCTAGTATTATCTTGATTATATTAGGCGATCAAATCAGTTCTGCCTACCAACAGTCCTTGCTTGAGAGGGGAGATTATTCAGGAGCTTCGGTTTCTGTAGGAGATCTTTTTGCAGGCTCTCTAATTCCAGGGCTTCTTTTGGTCTCATTGTACGTGATTTATATATTGATCCGTTCGTACAGAAAAGATAATCCTGCACCTTCCGTAAAATCCAAACTCGAACAAGAGCTTCCTTTGATGGATTTAATACTTAATACCTTAAGAATTCTTCTTCCTCCTCTTATTTTGATCATCGGAGTTCTTGGCTCTATCCTGATAGGAGCAGCTACACCTACAGAGGCGGCTTCTGTAGGTGCTGTAGCTTCTCTTTCTCTAACGGCTTTACGGAAAAAACTTAACCGAAAGATGCTTCAAAATGCTGTCTATGATAGTACAAAAATTAGTAGTATGATTTTTATGATCCTGATAGGAGCCAATATATTCTCTCTTGTGTTCAGATGTTATGAAGGTGATGATATGATTGCTAGTCTTTTGAGGAGCCTCCCCGGTGAAAAATGGAGTGCTTTTTTTGCTGTGATGCTTTTAATATTTTTTCTTGGATTTTTCCTAGACTTTTTTGAAATCACACTCATAGTCATTCCTATAGTAGGTCCTCTTCTTCTTGGCATGGGAATGGACCCTATCTGGCTAGGTGTTGTAATAGCTATGAATCTTCAAACATCCTTTCTAACTCCTCCCTTTGGTTTTGCACTTTTTTATTTAAGAGGAGTAGCTCCAAAATCTGTAAGTACACGAGAAATTTATCTAGGAGCTATTCCGTTTATTGCAATACAGCTTTTTGTGTTATTTCTTCTTGTTTTATTTCCTGAAATCGTAAAATTTTTGCCAAAGCTCCTTTATCCTGAGTCCTCGTAGAAAAAGTTGGTATTGATTGGTATTGATACGATGAAATCTCAAGGTACAGGAAGTTTTCGAATCCAAGGAGGGAGACCAATTCATGGGAAAGTAACCCTTCAGGGAAGCAAGAATGAAGCTCTTTCTCTTTTGGTGGCAAGTCTTTTAACAGAGGAAGAGGTGATTTTAGGAAATATACCTCCTATTGAAGATGTCTTCCTTATGGAACAGATCTTAAGTAGCCTTGGGGTATCCGTGCGAAAAGAAAGTCAAGGATTGGGAATGAAGTACCACCTGCAAACCAAGAATGATCCCTCTTCATTTCCTCCTCCTGAACTATGCGGACTACTACGAGGCTCTGTTACCATTGCAGGGCCTCTATTAGCACGAAATGGAGAGGTCCTCCTTCCTCGTCCAGGTGGAGATAGTATCGGAAGGAGAAGGATTGATACTCATATTCTAGCACTTCAAGCGTTGGGTGCTTCGACAGAGCTTACAAAAGAAGGGGTTCATTTACGATGTGCACATCTCCGTGGTGCTGATATATTATTAGATGAGGCTTCTGTGACTGCCACTGAAAGTGTAGTGTGTGCATCTGTTCTAGCGGAGGGAGAGAGCAAAATTCAAAATGCGGCCTGTGAGCCTCACGTGCAAGGTCTTTGCCACATGCTGAATGCTATGGGTGCTAAAATTCAAGGGATTGGTTCTAACATTCTCGAAATAGAAGGTGTAAAAAAACTCAAAGGAACATATTTTCAAGCAACATCTGATACACTTGAGGCTGGAAGTTTCATTGCACTTGCAGCTATAACAGGAGGCGAGCTTTTCATTGAAAATCCAGACCTTCCCAATTTACGTATGATTCGAATGGTATTTTCCAAACTAGGGATTTCAACTAAGGTAGAAAAAGGAGGTCTTCTCGTTTCTCAAGGTCAAAAACTTGAAGTCATGAGGGATTTTGGAGGAGCTATCCCTCGTATTGATAGTGCTCCATGGCCCGGATTTCCTGCTGATATGACATCCATTGCCTTGGTCATAGCTACTCAGTGTAATGGAACTGTTTTAATCCATGAGAAGTTATTTGAGTCACGCCTTTTTTTTACAGACCGTTTGATAGCTATGGGAGCTAGGATCGTTCTTTGCGATCCTCATAGAGCTCTTGTTATCGGTCCCGCCCCTTTACAAGGAGCTGTCCTTTCAAGCCCAGACATTCGTGCAGGGATGGCTCTTCTAGCAGCTACTCTTTGCGCTAAAGGTGAGTCTAAAATTCAAAATATTCTGCAAATTGACAGAGGATTTGCTTCCATCGACACTCGTCTGCAAGCACTTGGTGCCGACATAGAACGTTTGTAAAAAATGTTTCACGAGAGAGAGGATTACGCCTCCCTCTCATGCCTCTCCCCGTGCCCGCCGTATGGCTGCCCCGCCTTACGCCACCACTCGACTGTATTATGTCGTGTTGGGAAGAATCAGATCTGCGGAGCGTGCCGTCAGTGTGTCAAGACCTTGACGCGTTGGCGATGCCCGCCCGAAGCTCTCACCTCTGGAAAATAGTCAATATCTACTAAAAATAGGAGTCGTTACTAGCAAGTATTTACTAAAAAAGAAGGAAAATCACCGAACAACTCAAAAATCCCTATCGATATACCGCCATAGGAGGAGGTGCATCCATGCCCTCCCCTGTGCCATAGACTGCACAAGTGAGGATCTTATGAAAGGCTGCGCTGCCCCCTCTCTGGAAAAAATTTTTACTGTGATCTCTCGATTTTTTGATTGACATAAATACATTAGAGTAACATTATAAGCATTATGACATTGGCACAAAAAGATCTAGAAATTGTGACAGAGCATATACAAAAGGTATTTCCTATGCTTCTTGATCTTTCATCTTCCGATATAACTTCTCTTCGTGATAATCGTTTATTGGAGCGTATCATAAAAGTTGAGGAGGAACTTCGCCACCAAAGAGAAATCTTAGAAAAGATGTTCTCTTCTATGGACAAGCAATTTAAGGAGTCACGAGAAGAGACAAATCGACGTTTTGAAGGAACAAATCGACGTTTTGAAGAAATAAATCGACGCTTTGAGGAGACTAATCAGCAGATTAAGGAGGTGCGAGAAGAGACAAATCGACGTTTTGAGGAGACTAATCAGCAGATTAAGGAGTCACGAGAAGAGACAAATCGACGCTTTGAACAGATGCTCACTTATATAGACAAGCAATCTAAGGAGACACGCGAACAGATGATCACTTATATAGACAAGCAATCTAAGGAGGCACGCGAACAGACAAATCAACGGTTTGAGCAGATGCTCGCTTATATGGACAAGCGGCTTGAGCAAGTGGACAAGCGGCTTGAGCTAGTGGACAAACGGCTTGAGCTAGTGGACAAACGCTTTCAATCTGCCCGATGGATGATTGGGATAGGATTTAGTGCCGTGATTGCCGCTATATCAATAGCCTCCATATATTCATAAAACCTCATTCGTGCCTTCCGTGTGGCGTTCTTCTATTAGTAAATACTCACTAATGCGATAGCTAATATTTACTAGTAATGACTCTCGTTTTTAGTAAATATTGGCTAGTGTTTCCATGATACAGGAGAGGCTTACGCAGCGGGCTTGTGGTAGAGGATTTTTTGGAAATTACGGAAGGCTTTTTTTATCTCATCTATGCTATCAAATTTTTGCTGAGCATCATCAATGGACTGGTACTTTAGACGCAGTAAATTAGGAAGCCTATCTTGTTCTAGTTCTCCAGAACCCACTTCTATGTATTTGGAAAGTACGAAATCTAAAAATTCTTTCTGGTTTTCACTCAGATCTTTCCAGAGAGTTGGTTTGATGGTATTTACTCTTTG
>JABABJ010000165.1 GCA_014238275.1 Leptospirales bacterium
GACTTTCTATGATTGGCTTGGGAAATTGAAAAAAGCTAACTATGAATTAACTGCTTTGAAAGATAAATCTCGGAGACCAAAAACAAGTCCTCGGCAAATTGGAGAAGAATTGAGTCATAAGCTACTTGAGATTCGCAAGAGAACAGGATGTACTGGGGGACATATTGTTTCTCATTGCTTATATTTAGAAACAGGTATACGTTTGTCTCACTCTGTAATAGATAAAGTTTTCAAGAGATATAAAGTAACAGGAAGATACCGAATGAAAAAAGAAAATCCACACAAAAAACGCTATTCTTCTATAAAACCCTTAGAACGCGTCCAATCTGATAGTTTATGGACAGGCATGGAAGACGAGCATGGGAACCGCGTATACACTGTAAACATGGTTGATTGTCATAGCCGTTTGGCTTTTACACGTTGTGCATCAGACAAAAGCAGGCATTCAGCTTGTGAAACATTAAAACAATTTTTAGAGCAAGTTGGTAAACCACGATGTGTGCAAACAGATAATGGTGTGGAATTTACAAATCGCTACATATCTGAACTTCATCCCAAACGTAAGAAGAAAAGTAGGCTTTCTGGTTATGAGCTGATACTCAAGGAAAATCAAATCAAGCATGCCTTGATTAAGCCACGAACCCCAGCACATAATGGTAAAGTCGAACGTTTCAATCAGACCTTGCTACGTTTTATAGGTAGTGCAGATTTAGCAGGAAAACCTATTGAAGTGTTCAATTCAAAAATTCAAGACTTTATTCATTTTTACAATGAAGTCAGGCCGCATACTTCATTAAATGGATTGACACCTTTACAAGCATTTCAAAAACATACTCCTATACGTGCGGCTTGAGTGTCACTTATGTCTGCGGGTTTCACATTTTTTCGTATTTTTCGTATTTTTTTACCAATTTTTTTTTGTTCGTAAAATCTCAGTTGTGCCCGCCATGATCTCCTAATATCAATTTTCTGTGGGTTTTGCTCAGTTTAATTTTTTTCTTATAGTTTGATTTTTTTGTTGACGACCATGTTTTTGAATGGTAATTGATAAAAACGGTGCTATTGCTTTATCTAATCTGGAAGCTCATAGATACCAAAAACCCCCTCTCAGGGAATAGTATATGTCTCGTCTCATTATTGGAATTACTGGTGCAAGTGGTGCTCTCTACGGTGTTTGTCTTTTACGCTCCCTTGTACGCTTTGTGGAAGGAAGCTCATCTCTCATCGTAAGTCCTTCTGCTCTAAGGGTATACAGGGAAGAAATGAACTCTTCTGCGTCGAGCACGGAAGAGTATCTGGATGAGATTCTCCATCCTAATGACAATAGGATGGAATCTAAGCACATCTTTCACATAGAAGACTATCATAACATAGGGGCTTCTTGTGCAAGTGGATCCTCGAACTTTGATGAAGGGATGGTGATTATTCCATGCTCTATGAAAACTCTGGCTTCTATTTCTTCGGGTATTACATCGAACTTGATAGAAAGGTCTGCCGATGTTTGCCTCAAAGAGAGAAGAAAGTTGATTCTAGTCCCAAGAGAAGCACCCTATAATATGATTCATTTGGAGAACATGCTTCGTATCACTCGCTCAGGAGGGATTATCTTTCCTGCAAGCCCTGGGTTTTATCAGAAGCCAAAGCATTTGGAGGATCTTGCCTTATTTGTTGTAGGAAGAATTTTTTCTCTTTTGGGGATGAAACATCGCCTTTTTACTCCATGGTCAGATATACTTGAAAAAAATACTCAGAAAAACGAACTCAAGCAAGAAGACGATTCAGATCGATGAAATTGTTTCATCGCTCAAAGGAATTTTATGAAAGGAATTCTATGAGAAGATCTGCAAATTGATCGGCACGAGGGTGAATTTTTTTGCCTGCTACCTTGTGCATTAGGGAAAGAGAAGCTAATATGTTTTCGTGAAGGATTTTTATGGATGGGGAGGGACGACTGGACTGTCCTTCCCTTCTTTTTCGAGAGGATAAGGCAAGAAGAATCCCTGCCAGACAATCTCCTGAACCAGCTGTAGCAAGAGAGGCATTGGGATAGGGAAAAATGACAGACTCTATTTCCTTGTTGGAATTACGGCTCAAAAGAACAGAAATACAGTCCTTGATGAGAACGGTAAAAGGACAGTGTTTCTGATAAAATTTGATAGCCTTATGCAGGCTACTCGTATCTCGAATCATTGGACCTCCTAGTTGTTTCCATTCTCCACTATGAGGCAGGAGAACGGTTTGATCTATTGGAAGTTTGTGGGAAATCGTCTGGGAGAAGATCCATTGAACAGAAGATGCGTCTAAAAGGATCGTGGGTGATTCTCCTTTCTGACTTTCTTCTGAAAAAACTGAATCTTTCCATTCCTCTGCAAGGAGGATTTCTGCTTTGGCAAGATCTTTGGGATGAAGCCCAGGCCCAATTAAAATTGTCTCAGCAAATCGGCTTCCCGATGAATGAGAAGTAGAGTGATTCTTCTTTTCTTTCCAGTCTTCAAAAGTCAAAAACATGGAAGAGGGAAGAGCTGCTGTTAAAAGCTCCCTAGACTCCTTTTCTGGAACCAAAACATGAAGGATTCCTCCTCCCGCCGCAAAAAAGGATTTGGCAGCCATTAGGACAGCTCCTTCCATTCCTTTTGAACCTCCTATAATACAAGAATGACCACTTTTATATTTATGATCCGTTGGTTGTTTGCGAAGTCTTTTTTTGATAAGGCTAAGATTTTGTTCTTGGCTAATTTTTCCGCCATAAAGGAAGGATTTCAAAGAGCAATTTGGAGTAAAAGAAGAGGGATGAAATCCAATGGGAAAAAGAAGTATTTTGGAATAGGAGCTTAGGTCTGGATGTAATCTAAGGGCGATTTTATCCATTCCATAGCAGTGAATCTCTTCTGGTGCCGAGAATCCATCTGGAAGAGGGAGTCCTTCTGCACGAGAGATTTCTGTTTGAGCAACAGAAAAATAACGAGAAGGCTCTTGCTCCGTAAGACCAGCTGGAATATCCAAGCTGATGAGGTGAGGGGACTGTTCTTTTCCTGCAGAGCTCCGTATATCCCGAATGTGCCTAAGAATTTCTAGTATCACTCCTCTTGGAGGAGAGGTCTGCCCAGTACCTAATAGAGCTTCTATAAATAAGTCCTTAGAGTTGAAGTCCCTTCTTTCCAGAAAAGAAGATAGCCCTAGGACGGGCATTTCTGCTTCTTGCAGTAGCTGAAAATAGAACTGAGCTGCCCTACTTTTTGGACGTCCGCTTGAATGGAAGACCAAAATCTCAGGAAGCACTTGAAATGGAGAGCTTCCCGCTAGAAGATATGCAAGAGCAAGTCCATCCCCTCCATTATTACCAGAGCCACATAGAATGAAAATTCGCTTCAGCTCTGTTAATGCCGAAAAAAAGGATGCCTGAGGGCTTGCAGAATAGCTTTTTTGTAGCTGATAAAAGCTCGCAAGGGCTGCATTTCCCATGAGCTGGATCTCTGAAAGACCCTTCTCCTGAGAAATTTGATCAGCCTGCCTGCAAGAAGCAAAATCATAAAGAGAAGAACGATGAGATTTCATATACACAGGGACATGTTATACCTCCTTGTGCATACAATTGATTCTCAGTACATATCTGTAAACCTCTTTATCGCATGTTCAGCGGATTCCCTCCGATTATTGTGAGGCACACTGCACAAAGTCGTCTGCTGGAGCTTGGCCACAGAGGAGGTCTCCTTCGGTTTCGTCCTCTGTGTATGATTTGAGGGTAGGGTACTTACTGGTATCCGTAAAATTCCAGTTCTTCGTCTTCCATTTTTTCCACAACCCAGAGGACACTATAACGGTGTTTTTACTAGGTCAATTTGTTAAGCGTTTTTTCGTGTTTTTTTGTTTTTTTTATAATTTTTTTTGTTCGTAAAACCTCAGTTGTGCCTGCTACGATCTCCTAATATCAATTTTCTGTGGGTTTTGCTCAGTTTGCTTTTTTTCTTATAATTTGCTTTTTTTGTTGCTTGACAATGCAAATTTTTTCAGTTAGTAGGTATCGTGGAATTGTATAGAGAAATCTAGGGACTCATCAGTTGGCTCAGAAAAACAAAAAAAACGAAATGTTGATTGTTGCAAATCGACTTCCTGTCTCTGTTACTAGGCAAAGGGATGGAAACTATAATTATCAAGCAAGCCCTGGGGGGCTTGCAAGTGCTCTCTCGGCATTGGGAAGAGAGAGTAAGATTAGATGGATTGGTTGGCCAGGACTCATGGATCCCAAACAGGAGGATATTGAGCCAGTGGAGAAAAAACTTCAAGAACAGTATGATGCTATTCCTGTTTTTTTGACACGAAAGCAAATCCACCGCTACTACTATGGTTTCAGTAATAGCGTTCTTTGGCCGGTGCTTCATTATCTCACAGATCATACCCATTATAACGAACGCGATTATATAGCATATATTGAAGTAAATCGAATTTTTTCTGAAAAAATAGCCGAAGTAGTGAAAAATTTTAACACGGAAGATATAGTATGGATACACGATTACCAGCTGATGCTCCTTCCAGCTATGCTTAGGAAAGCATTTCCTGAGTTGAGAATTGGTTTTTTCCTTCATACTCCTTTTCCTTCTTCTGAGGTCTTTCGCTCGCTTCCTTATAGGGAAGAGCTTCTTCAGGGAATTCTTGGTTCTACCCTTGTAGGGCTTCAGACCTTTAGCTATCAGCGTCATTTTGCTTCAAGCGTTCTTCATATACTTGGGATTGAGCCTGCGTTTGATAGTATTCAACTTGATACTCATACGGTTCATATGGGAACTTTTCCTATCAGCATAGATGTTCAAAAAATACGAAAGACTGTGACACTCCCCTCTCCAGAAGAAGAACAGAGAACACTCCATTATATGATTCGAGAAAGAAAGCTCATACTTAGTGTAGATCGACTGGATTATACAAAAGGGATTTTAGATCGTCTGCGTGCCTATCGTAAATTTTTGCAACGAAACCCGAATCTTTCAGAAAAAATCGTTATGATCCAAATAGCAGTTCCTTCACGAACAGAGATTTTAGACTATCAGAAGCTCAAATACGAGGTGGAGGTTATGATAGAAGAAATAGAGGAATCATATGAGCATCAGACTCTTTCTCCTATTCGCTTTTTGTACCGTTCTCTTCCATTAAAGAGCTTAATACGTTTTTATGAATGTGCAGATATAGCTCTAGTGACCCCTTATTTTGATGGAATGAACCTTGTCGCGAAAGAGTATGTTGCTGTGAAGAAAGATACTGGGGTGTTAATTTTAAGTGAAAGGGCAGGGGCAGCTCATGAGTTGAGTGAGGCACTTCTCGTCAATCCAAGAAATCCAAATGAAATTTGTCTTGCTATTGAAGAAGCTCTTCAGATGAATGAAGAAGAGAAAAAGCAGAGAATGACTGCAATGTATAGACGAATTTCTCGAAATGATGTCTATCACTGGTCGGATTTTTTTATCACTCAACTTTCTAATGTAGATACAGTAGAATCGGAAGATCATACTGTATATCTTTCAGAATCTCATCGGGCTAGGATATTCAAGAGCTTTGCTAATTCTTTTCGCCGCTTGATTCTTCTCGATTATGATGGAACCCTTCATGAAATTACGAGCCTCCCAATGCAGGCAGCTCCAGACGCACAACTTCTTGATCTTTTACAAAAATTGACTCAGCTTCCCAATACAGAAGTGGCGATTGTTACAGGAAGAGAAAGGAAAGATATTGTAGACTGGCTTGGAAAGCTAAACCTAATTTTTTCAGCAGAACACGGGTTAAATATTAAATGGCTTCATGAACAGAAATGGCATAATATGACACCTCCTCATACGGAAAAATCTTGGTACAGGCAGATTCGAAATGTCCTAGAAAACTATAATAGGAGTACTCCTGGCTCTTTTGTAGAAGAAAAAGAAGCTTCCCTTACTTGGCATTATCGAACAGTAGATCCAACACTTGGGAAATGGAAAGCAAATGAGCTCATCATACATCTCAAAAATGCTCTTGCAAATCAACCCTTAGAAGTAGTTTCTGGTAAAATGGTAGTAGAAGTACGCCTTCAAGGGGTAAACAAAGGAAATATTTTTGACCGCATGCAAGAGCTTGGAAAGAGCTATGATTTTATCTTGGGAGCAGGGGATGATGTGACAGACGAATATCTTTTTGAAGCTATGCCAAAATCTTCTTTCAGTATCAAGATTGGGAAACATCATTCTCATGCAGATTATAGACTCAATGGAGTGACAGAAATGAGAAAACTTCTAGAGGAGCTAGTTTCATTATAAAATGATAAAAGCTCGTCCCTTCCAAGGATTACGTCCTAGCCTTGATTCAATAGAACAACTCATCAGTCCTCCATACGATGTTGTTGATCAAAGAGATGTGCAAAGGTTTTTGCAAGGGAATCCACTTTCTTTTTTGAGAGTGATACGCTCGGATCTTGAAAGTCCCAATCAACAAAACTCTCTCAATGGAGAAGAAGTCTATTTTCGAGCTAGGAAAAATCTAAAAAAACTCATTGATGACAAGGCTCTTCTTTTAGAAAAAGAGCCTTGTTTTTATATTTATAGGATGCAAAAGGATTCCTACTGCCAAACCGGATTAACAGCTCTTTTTTCGGCTCAGGATTATCTGGAAAAACGTATTAAAAAGCACGAGCTTACCCGTCCGGACAAAGAAAAGGATCGATATTCTCATATCTATTATACACGAGCTTATTGCGGCCTAGTAGCTCTTCTTTACCGACAAAAGCAGGCTTTCGATCTTAGCAATTTTCTGAACCAATATGCCTCTCAAAACCAACCCCTGTATGATCTTCATACAGAAGACAGGGTTCGTCATCTGTTCTATCGGATCAGAGCTCAGGATTATTCTGCTCAAATCGAAGAATACTTGTCTGGTCTTTCTTGCCTATATATAGCTGATGGGCATCATCGAGCTGCTTCTGCTTCCTCATTGTTTCAAAATTCTTTAGAAAAAATAGAAGACTCAAGAAACAAAGGTGTTTCTTTTTTTCCAGCTGTGATCTTCCCAGAGACAGAGATTCAGATACTTTCTTACAATCGTGCTATAAAGGATTTGAACGGCTACTCTCATTCTGACTTTCTCCAGAAGATTCAGGAAGGAGGGATCGAAATACAAAAAGGACTATATGAAAAAGAAGCACAGGATACTGTAGGAATGTATCTTGGGAGTCGTCAATGGTATACTCTTCGTTTTGCTAATATGAAAGAACAATTGAAACATACAGAAGCCCTTGGAGTTAGTATGCTTCAAGAAAGACTTCTCTCTCCTCTCTTAGGAATTGATGATCCTCGAATGTCAACTAGGATTTCTTTTGCGGGAGGATCACTTGGAACTCAGGAGCTGGAGCGCCTAGTAGATCAGGAGGGATATTCTGTTTCCTTTCAGCTTCCTTCTGTTCAGACAGAGATTCTTCTTGATACTGCTGATAGAGACCAAATCATGCCTCCTAAGTCCACATGGTTTGAACCCAAGCTTCGTTCAGGTTTTGTGACCCATCTAATCTCTCCAGATGAGTATTCTCCTTCTTTTGTGGATTAGTTTTCTTTGAAGATGATTTTTTTAGAAATATGAAGAAGATGATTTTTTTAGAAATATGAAATTTTTTCTTATCATTTATGAAAAAAACTTGACAAAAAAATAAAACGTTCGAAATATTGAGAGTAGAATCGTCAAATGTCTAAAATGATGCAAGAGATCAATCAGGAGAAAATATCCTTTACAGCGGATATGACAGTTGGAGAAGCCATGAAAACTCATCCCGAAGCAGCTCTTGTCTTTTCCAGTTATCACCTGGGAGGATGCTCTCACTGTTCTATTAATGAGATGGAAACCATCGAACAGGTATGTATGGGGTATGGAGTACCTACAGAACAACTTCTGGAAAGCCTGAATAATCTCCTGGAATGATTCCTAGAATAATCTCCTGAAATAATCTTCTATTAAATAATAGTCTGAAACAATAGTTATGAGCAAAGTATTGCGTTTGATTTGGATGCTTGCAGTGTCTTATTTTGTTTTGTCTTGTGCGACCATTATCCCTATCAATCTTCCACGTTTTCCCTCTGCTACTAGCCCTAAACTAAGGGATGTGCTTGGAGGAACACGTAATGTGGCTGTTTTTATTTCTCAGCAATCTAAGAACAATGTGAAGCTCACAAAGTGGAATCAAACTATGGAAGCTGCTGTGAAGCAGAGACTTCATTCACTTGGTTATTATGAGCTAGTGGATCTTGGGGGAAGAAAGCGGCGTATTCAAGAGCAGGTCTTTTCTCAATCAGGGCTTAGTTCTGCGGTTCTTGCAATTGGAAGAGAGCTTCAAGTAGAGAATTTTATTACAGTTTCTGTTACCTCTCCTCCAGTATCTACATGCACAAAATCAGAAAGTGTAAGATATGTTCCTATCTATGCTCGCGATAGTGATGGAAACAGGATTCGAAAAGGAACTAAATGCGAAAAGGATGTCTCGTACATTAGAACTGTTTCAGGTTCTGCGACTGGAAGGTTGACTCGCGTCGAAACAGGACGGACTGTTCCATCACTCTTTCATAAAAATCTACGTTCGCAAAGAAGTGAGACTCTCAGTTGTAAAAGCACAATTCCTAGGGTATGGTCGTCCAACGATTCGAGATGTCATTCTGTTGCCGCTGCGACAAACTCCTTTATGGATTGGGCAGGTCGTCGTATTGCAGCGGATCTTTCTCCAAAGGTCATAGTTCTCAAGGTTCCTATGATGAAAAAGAGTAAGGACTTAGCTAAAGCTCAAAGAAAAAAAGTAGAGAAGATCATACAAGCAGGGGTTCAATGGCTAAAAGATGGCGATATAAAAGAGGCGTACAAGCAATGGAGGGAAGCACTTTCTCTATCACAAGACCGTTCTGTGGCAGCGAGATGGAATATGGGGGTCTATTATTGGAGAATTGGAAAATTGAACAAGGCAGAATCCTATTTGAGAAAGGTCTTGACAACAAAGAGAAAGTTCCTCAGTTATAGGCAGAAAAAAATCATTCGTACTTTTATCAAGGAAAAAAAGGAACACGATCGTACTGTAAAGCAAAGTCGCCTTTCTCGAATTATTATAGATATTATTGTTTAAAATTTCTCTTGCTATTTGCTCTTTTATGGTGTTGCAAAAGTGGTAAATCCAAGGAGATCGAGAATTTGATTTGAGAGAGGTCTAGATTTCCCCTGAAAAGGGACTTCATGGATATATATTGCAGGATTGAAATTGACTTCTAAGATGGCATATTTTTTCTCTTTTGCTGCTGCTCTTGTATCTTGTAGGATTATATCTACCCCGCATAAATTTGCTCCTACACTTTTCGCTGCAAGCTCGGCTATTTCTTGATAGTCTTTTGGGATTTCATCCGTGCAATCTATGGACTCACCTCCTGTACTGACATTGGAATTAGTTCTTAGGAATGTCTGTTCTCCTTGAGGAGGAATACTCTTGAGGGTATACTTCTTTGTTGTCAAATGAGCTAGCTCTATTTCCCCTATCTGTATCTTTTCTACTGGGCTGGTATGACCTTTCCCTCTTTGAGGATCATCGTTTTTTTTCTGTACAAGTTTTTCAATGGATGAAAAGCCATCTCCGATGATGTTAGCTGGAATCCTTTTACAAACAGCTCTGCATTTTTCCCCTAAAACGATAAATCTATATTCTTGTCCTGAAATAAATTCTTCAATGAGAATTTCTTCTGAGTACGAAAAGGAAATGTCAAAAGCTTTTTTCCATTCCTCATACGTGGAAAGCTCATTGAGAAAACTAATTCCAGATCCAAACTCAGAAGAAACAGGTTTGATAACTAGCCTTCCTGCTTTCATCTCCCTTAGATAAAAGAAGTCCCTTTGATCTTTTCTTGTAGAAAATTTTTCTGTAAGAAAAGAGTCTGCTTTTTTTCGCGAATTGATATAGATTCCTTTTGGAATGGAAAGTCCTTTTTTTTCCAATAGAAGCCTTGTGAGATATTTATTTTCCATAAGAGAGAAACTAAGATAGGAATCCAGTCGTGTTTTGGTAGCTTGTTTGATATATTCGATTTTCCCATCTTGGGAAAGCTGTATCAAGTTTTCCTTTCTGTTTAGCATTGTTACTTGAATATTGCGTTTTTTCGCGGCCTCAATCAAGAGTTTAGTGGATATTTCAAGACTTTCTGTGTGTTCTTCTATGTTTTTTTCTGATTGATATTCGATGTTCATATCTCTTGTTCTATCTTTTTGTATTCCCTTATGGATAGTTCTCTCATCTGAGAAAATTTCTGTATATCTTTTTCAGTAAGTTTCGTTTCTTTTTCCAGATGTTCTTTAGAAAGAGAAAGACCTAGCTCTATAAAGCCTTGTTTCTTCTGATTCATTTCATCTAAAATACGAGAAGAAAGGAGGTTTTTGGGATCACGAAATTTTTCCTCTTGAGAGGAAAGGCTATCCATGTACAAATTTGACTTTTGTCTCCTGTAGTTCTGATTTTCCCAGTCAAGCCGTTCTGCAATTGGTTTGAGTTTTTTGCACAAGGAAAGACCATTTTCCCGAAGTGATACAGCCTTTGGGTTGATTGATTTCTTTTTTTGATTTATATCTTCTTCCCAAAGTCTCTTAGTTCCATTTTGCTTTTCTCCTAATAAAGGAAGAATTTTACAATTGAGATTTCGACCATCCCATACAACTGTCAAAAAATTGTCCAAAATTTGTAGAGATTCATCTGAGTTCATGAAAGGAGAGGAATGGAAAAGGCAGTAAATCAAAAAAAGGTGTGTAAAAAGAAAACTTTTGAGATCAGTTCCACAACAGGAAAATGGATCTATATCAAAGGCTCTAAGCTCCAAATAGGAAATACCTTTCTGAGAAAGAGCGTCTAAAAGAGATAAACCTTGCAATTCATGTTGTTTTGGGCGTATCAGAGCATAGTACTCGTTTTCGCTCTGAAGAGGAGCTGAACTGAGTTGTTCGTGGGGTTGGGAAGGCCATTTTTCGTTTTCTGAAGGTTGCATGGTCAAGGCATTTCTCATTGTCTCAATATATTCAGGCAGACTGTTATAGCTGATTTTTAGTTTCCATTGCAAGGGATGATTATAGCCAATTTCACTGAGTCTAAGAGAAGTTGCATATTCCTTGTACAAAGTACGAGATCTTTGATCCTTCTGAAAATTTTTTAATCTTTGCAGTATTTGCTTTCTTTCTTGGAAGTATTGTTTACTATGGTATTGACTATTTTTTTGGTCTTCTGAGGCTGGAGATAGGAAGCTTGTATCAAAGGCGGGAGAGGCTCCAAAAAGATAAGGAAAAATATAGGAGTAGCGAAGACAGTTTCGGATGATTCCAAGATAGGCTTCTGATACGGAAGAGCTATTATATGTTTCATTTCGCTCACGAAAATAGGCCTTCCAAAAGGTAGGTTGAAAGGAAAAATTATAATGAACCCCTGAGATGGTTTGCATCCGAGCTCCATAGCGAAGCCTAAGACCCTTCCTATATATTTCTTTTTTTTTAGCGATTTTTGAATTACCGTAACGTGCAATTGGAATCTGATTTTCATTAGAAGGGAGAAGTGATGGCATAGAAAATGCCCATAAGTATTCCTTGTTTAGCTCAGATCGTACATGAAAACAGATTTTCTCTAGCTCTTCGCATAGCTGGTTTAGAGATTCATAAGGAGGCATGATAAATTCAATCTGTGACTCACTAAAATCAGTGCTGATTTTAGGATGAGTCAACGGAAAAGCCAGAGAAGAGGGATGAGGAGATAGGGCAAGAAAGGCACGATGATCTATTCGAAGAGCCTCACGTTCCAGTCCATGCAAGCAGTTCAAGAAGATAGGCTCTGAAATTTTCAGAAGAGCTTTCGAGACTTTATTCATTAGGAATGGGGAGAGGAAGTGATGTGCCATAAGGACTTCCGTTTCCTCGTGGATCGGATACACCCATAAATACAAAAGAACCTTGTTGGTTTTTTACACGTTTCACAAGAAAAACCTTCGCCCAAAGGGGTTGGAACTGTATATGATAGCCAAGATTGATAAGCTCTTTTTGGGTAGAAGGACTGAATATCTTAGGCTCTGCGAAAAGGATGTCTGGATTATATTGGTAATGTATTCTTTTCGTTGCAACAGAAATCAAGGGATTCATTCCTAGATCAATATCATGAACTAGAGCTTGTAGTACAGAGCTAATGATATGAGAGCCCCCTGGAGCCCCTAAAGCAAGGATGGGAGAGTTTTCCTGATCCATGACAAAGACAGGAGTCATACTGCTGAGAGGAGTTTTCCCGCCGTAGATGGAATTTGCTTCAGAACCTGTCAATCCATAAGCATTTGGTACCCCCGGGGAAATGCTAAAGTCATCCATTGTATCATTCATCACAATGCCCCAGCCCGGAAGTATCGTTCGAGAACCAAAACTGTAGTTGATAGATTGTGTGGAAGAGACAGCATTTCCGTTTCTATCTATAATGGAAAAATGAGTTGTTTCTTGAGATTCCTTTTTGCTTTGATTTAGGGAGGTTTTCTCTGGAGAGTTTTGTTTGATAAAACGAGGATCACCACCCTTCTGTGAACGTTCTTCATAGCCTTGTTTCATAGCTTGTGCAAGGGAATGATAGTACTTTTCCTTCTGATCTTTGTACAGTTTGGCAAGCGGCTGGGAAGCAAGGGAATTCAACATTGTCAGCAAAAAGGTTCCCGAAGAAGGCAAGGGCATTGTTACAATTTTTCGATCATGGTACTTAGCAGTCAGAGGCTTTGAGAGAAACACACGGTAGGAGTTCAGATCGCCTCTTGTAATGAGGCCACCCTTTTGTTTCATCCAAAGAGCCATCAACTGAGCTACTTTTCCCGTATAAAATGGATTTTTTCCTTTTTGAGAAATCAAACGAAGGCTTTTTGCAAGATCTTTTTGAATCAGAATATCTCCCGTTTGCAATGGTTGAAGAGACCTACCAGAGGACTGAGGTGAGGAAAAAATCGATTGCATACCGTGAGTCATATCCTTCCATGCCTTCTGAGTAGCTCGACTCAAATCAGGATAAACTCGAAATCCATTTTCAGCCAGAGAAATGGCTGGTGCTGCTATTTTGCTGAAAGGAAGAGTTCCGTAAAGGGAATGAATTTTCGTTAATCCTGCAATCATCCCAGGAACAGCAATAGAGCGGTATCCTATCAGGGATGGAGAAGTAGAACTCGAATGAGTACTTTTGAGGTACATATCCCTATGAGCAAGTCTAGGAGCTCTTTCCCGAAAGTCAAAAGCTAAGGTCTTTCCGTTCAGATGAAGGAGAAGAAAACCTCCTCCTCCTAAACCTGTAGACTGAGGACGAATCACACAAAGGGCAAGGCTTATAGCGATAGCAGCATCCACAACGTTCCCTCCAGAAGTATACATTTGTGCTCCAGCCTCTGAAGCAGGAAGGGAATCACTTGCTATCATATAGCCATGGGCTTTTTTATATACAAGAGCTGGTTTTTTCCCTTTCAAGACAAGCTCTTGTTTGCTATAGGAAAGCCCATCTATATGAATCGAAGTAGGCTTACAGGAAGAAGAGATAAGGGACAAAACAACGAACAATGCCGAGAAAGTTCTGTTTCTTCTAGTGCTATTTTGCAGTATTTTTGGTATGAAGAGGTTTATGTCCATAGTCTCCTGATGGAATTCCAAATAGCCTTGAGTATACATAAAATGGTTTTATACATGTAGTTCTTTCCGTCGGGAAAATTGCTTTTCTTGCGGTATGCATGGGCAAGAATGCTATAAAGCTCGGCTTGTGTTCGAGCCTTGAGAGACTTTCTTTTTAGGAGTTTGAGTGTAAGCTCTAATGACCAATAAGGGGAGGACTGAAGATCCTGTAAAGTGACATAGGGAGGCAAGGAAAGTACTTGAGGTAGTCTATCTAATAGGGGTTGTGCTTGAGTGAGCCGAAAGACGCTTGTCGGTGCATTGACTCTATACCAAAGCAATCTTTCTTGTAAATTGGTGATTTGCGTTTTTGCATCCAATTGTGCAAAAAAGTCATGGTCTTCTGAACCAAAACGAAAAAATTCTCTATAACCTCCAATTTCTAGTGCTAGATCGCGGCGATACATGGTTGTGGCATGTGAAACGTAAATGCTTCCTCTTGAGATATAATCCTGTTCCTCTTGGATATTCTTAGGTAAACTCTGTGTACCAAGAACAATTCTTTTCTTATCCTTCATTGTAAAGTCAACAGTTCAACAACCAAGTCCTCTTACTTCAGGATGCTCCTTCATATAATTGCATTGTTTTTGCAAACGTTCTGGAAAAGCGATATCATCTGCGTCCATTCTAGCGATCAAAGGGGTTCTGGAGCTACGAATCCCATGCTTGCATGCACAAGGCATTCCTCGATTTTGCGAAAGGTTGACACAACGGATACGATGATCCTTTTTGGCATAATCTTGGATGATGTCGAGCGAGGCATCTGTGGAGCCATCATTTACGATAAGAAACTCAAAATCAGAGAAGGTTTGTTCTAGTATAGATTCGATCGAACTGCTAAGAAAAAGAGCAGTGTTATAGACTGGTTTTATGACCGAGATTTTCATGGCGATAGAACTTTGTAAGGATATTTCTAAATCAATCTTTAAGTCAAGTCTTTTATACATAAGGATTAGAAGAGCAGAAAAAGAGTTTAGTTTTTTGAGTTTCTATGAAAGACTGATGATGTTCTTAGGATCCATGTTGGAAAATAGCTTGACATAAGCGACGAATATTTCATCTGGAATAACTAGAAAAAAGTCTTAGAAAAAGTCTTTTGTTAGTATAGTTTTGAATCCATGTCTTTGCTCGATAAAATATCTTTTTTTGCTCTATGCCACTTCACTTTTCTATTTCTTTGCTTGATGCCGAGCTCTCTCAAGGCACAAATTGAAAGAATTCCTTCCTATAATATTGTTATTGATCCCGGGCATGGTAGTGCAGCTGTAAGACGAAAAGATGAACGCTGGGATCCATTAACGAAACGCTATTTAAGCTATAGCAACTATGGAACGCAGAATAAAAAAATTCACGAACATAGGCTAATGTTCAGTCTTGCAAAAGAGCTCAAGAAATCTCTTGAACTAGCAGGCAAAAACTGGAATCGATTTGAAAAAGATCTACGGAAATTTTCTGGGAAAAGGAAATTTGCAAGAATACGTTTTCGTACATATCTTACAAGACAAGCGGGCTGGGAGAAGAGTGGGCGCTCTAAGAAGCATCCCAATGTCAATGCCCCTTATAGAATGTACGATTATCCAAATCGAAAGAGTAAAAAGATGCTTCTGGGAAGGATAAGCCGAATCAATCAAAAAATGCCTCATCTTCTGATCTCCCTTCATATGACTTGGGCTGGGAAAGGGCATCCAGGAGGGATGGCAGCTGTGCTTTCTCCAGGGTATAAAACATTTAATTTATTTCGTTCGGTTTCCCTTGGTCGTAAAAGTGTATCTTCTCTCTCTCGAAATCCTTGGTACTTACACTGGCTTGTAACAGAAGGGTATTCTCGTTTGGATTCCTGTTTTGCTGATACATGGGTTTATTTTCATGGATACCGTACTAAAAAAGGAAGGAAGAAAGGGCTACAAGTCGATCGAAACTATAATAGAGGAATTCGTCAAAATCTCATAACGTGGAAATATGCTGACCCAAACTGGGTCAAGAAGGCACGGAAAAATTTTCCTTCCTATACGACCAACCATCGCCTCTTTCAACCGAAAGGAATATTCTGGGATAGAGAGCGGTCTATAGCGGAAAGCTGGAGGAGAGAAAAGGGCTACAAGGGATTTGGAGGGGATAATTACTATGCAGCTGACGAGCTGCTTCGATTTACTCAATTTGGTCTTAGAATTTTGAAGCCAACGAAAAAAAAACAACAGATTCCAGGACCGCTCAGACCCCCCTTTGTTAGTAGTTACTCCCTTCCGATTTATGTGAATTCAATCACTGCTTATCTCGAAATTGGTTTTATCAATCGCAAAAGAGACGTTCAGATGATTACGCAAGAACGAAAAAATCTCGCTCGCTCGCTTGCCGTGGGAGTCTATTCCCTTTTTGCAGGAATGAATCTTAAATCTGGCTACCCACATATACGACCCCGTGGTAAAAAGATCAAATGGTCACGCTACGAGAATCTTGACAATAAGAGCTACTTTCGATCGTCAGTCAAATAACAATCCATATGAATATTCAAGAAAGTTTTTGACAAAAACAGACTTAATATTTTACTAGGTGTGGTATTATTTGAGAATAGCCTTATGATAAAGATGCAGCAAGAAGCGATAGTTTTGCACAAGATGAGACACTCTCATCTTCTGAAGAGTATTTTTGGAATTCTTCTATTACTGCTTTCTGTGACCTGTTTTACTGGGCTTTTCGCAAAAGAAAATCGTTTTAACACAAACAGAGCAGATGCTCATGCTCCCATTTCTATTATGGGAGATCATACTCATTCCAAAGGAGAATCGATGTTTTCCTATCGATACATGTATATGGAAATGCCAAAGCTTATTTCTGGAACGAATAGTCTTTCTACTAGCGAGGTATTCAACTCTGACGGAAGGTATGTTGTCTCTCCCACGTACATGTATATGCACATGCACATGATTGGTGTAATGTATGCTTCGTCTGATAATCTTACTTTTACCACAATGACTAGCTTTCGATATAATATAATGGATCATAATATCTTTTCAGGGGCAGTTCCTCTTATAGAAGCAAATGAAGGATCTGAAACGTTTCGTGCTCGTGCTTCAGGATTAGGTGATTTTTCGACTGGTTTTCTGTACAAATTTTTTGATAGAAAAAGGATCCGTATACATGGAGGTCTTGAGTTAACCTTTCCTTCTGGCTCGATTACAATCAAAGATAGAATCCCTTCTCCTGGAGGGAGCCAAAGGTCGCTTCTTCCCAGTGCCATGCAGCTTGGAAGTGGAACCTATGATTTTATCCCTTCTTTGACGTACCAGCATCAATTCCGTTTTTATAGTTATGCGTTTCAGGTGAAAGGAAGACTTCCTACAGCACTGAACAAGCAGGGCTATCGGAATGGTCATATGGCGGAAAATATTTTTTGGAACTCTATCAGATTTGTTGACTGGTTTGCTATGAATTTGGGATTTTCTTATATCTTTCAGGGAAGACAGGTAGGAGTCCAGAATGATCTTCTCCTGAATCCTCCTTTTGCTCCTGAAAGACGTACGGTTACGACAGCCTTTGGAGAGAACTATGGAGGAGATAGAATTGACGTGATTATTGGAATGAACTTTCTAGTTCATACGGCTCGTATTAACGGATTGCGTTTTGCAACTGACATAAGGGTTCCTGTCTACCAAAGAAGGAATGGTATTCAGATTGAGACAATCATTGCTGTGACAGTCGGACTTCAGCAGATTCTATAAACCAATCATTCAATTACATAGAAACCAAACGCTTTAAATTCTCATACAAGATTTTGCAATTCTGATTCATATCGTCCATATAACGTTGTGCTTGCTCGTCCAATTCAGACAAAGCATTTTCTCCAAGGGTATCTATCAGTGCTTTTTTGTATTCTTGTACTGCACCCCAATCTCTAACTGTGCACTCCTTAGCTTCAATATGAAACTGGATTCCATAAGCATGTTTCTGGTAGCGAAAGACTTGATATTTAGTCGCTACTGAAGAAGCCAAAACACTTACTTGTGGATGTTCATCTAAACCATCTACTTCATAAGAATGCCAATGTAAAGCCTTCATGGTTGATGGAAAACCATTGAATAGCAGGTCGTTTGTAGCTTCTGGATGCAAATGAATATCCAATATACCTATCTCAGGCTGTTTTGATCTTATAACTTTCCCACCTAACACTTCACCTAGCAACTGAGCACCAAGACAGAAACCGAAAAATGGCTTCTCCAAGGTCACAACAAACTCTTTGATCCTTTCCTTCTCCTCAATAAGCCATGGGTATTCTCCTTCCATCCAAGTATCCATAGGACCACCCATACATAAAATGGCATCAAACGCTTGTAGATCGTCAGGAATCTTTTCTTCTTTGTCTAATTCGATAGTTGTCAACTTACATTGATCTTTCTGCATCAAAACCTTAATGTAACCTGGGTCTTCAACAGAAATATGCTGGAGGATAAGGATGTTCATATCAATCCTAAACTAACACAGATAGTACAATAACACCGACCCTGTCAAGTGCACAAAATTTTCTTGGTCTGTCAACAAAAAAACGGGATAAATGGGAAAAAACACAAAAAAACTTACCAAAGACTGCCACACGGATGTGGCGGAACAAGCCCGCACCCACAGACTCGGCGGGCACGGATGCCCGCCCCATTTTCGGAGCCATGAAGCTCCGAAAATGTGAGCCAAAACAAGCTCTCCTTGTTTTGGCGTCCCCTAAGTCGTGCCACGGAGGGCATGACTTAGGTTTTATAAGAGTCACGCGGAGGCGTGACTCTTGATATTGGGAGATAGTCTCCGTGACTTGCCTTTAGGAAACCTGCAAAATCAAATCCAAAATTAGGACAAGGATCTATTTTTTATGTCGCCTATAAGAAACAAAATATTTTTGCTATTCTGGAAACGAAATGTCTTATGAAAAAGTCTAATTTTGGCGAAAGTCAGAGTGATGAGTACAGCTACTTTTTTCAATCTACCAAATGAAAGCCAGATAGCTTTTGCTCCAGAGACATCTTTTCATAAGTCTTCTTCCCTGAAACCAAATCAGCCTACTGCAACTCTTTTCCAAGATATTCTTCAAAAACAGTATTTACCTTTGACAAGTTTATCAAAAGAGCAAACTCTCATGGGATCATTCTTTTCTTCTTCCCAATCGAATGGAAGGCTTGATGTGATGGAAGAAGGGCAAAAGAATGAAGAGAGTTATAATTTCCATGACGATGGTGAGGAATTCATGCGACCTTCAGAGGAGAGGGAAGAGATCTCATCTATAGAGACAGGAGCTACAGATCATAGTTCTTTTATCAATGAGCACAAGATTAGTGCTGAAGCAAAACAAATTTTATCACAAAGGGATACGGATCCCCCCACAGCTTCGGAACGAGGGAAAGAGAGCAAGCAAAATGATAAAGAAAACAAGCAAAATGAGAAAGGAATCATAGAAAAACAGGACGAAAAACAGGCTAAGACTGAACATAAGGCGGATTCTACAGATCTTTCTCAGGTTTTGAAACCAAAAAAGGTACAAGAGGAACGTAGTGCAGGAGATATGTTCCGAAAGGAGATGGAAAAAACTGGAATTCCTTTGCAAAAAGAAGGCATACAAAATGGGAGCGAGAAACTCATAGAGTCAACTCTTGATCCAAAGAAATGGAGTATCCATCGCTCTTCAGCAAGAGAAAGTGAAAATCAATCTAGTCTATCTGAAAAATTTTCTGGAAAGATAGAGAATCGAAAGAGTAGATCATCGGGGAAAGAAGGGAAAGGAATGAATGATAGGAATCAGAGTACTTCTAATCACAGGGAAGGATCCATATCAGATAGTATTCGTGACAATTCCTCTTTTTTCAATGCAGAAAGCAGTAAAAATATTTTTATGGAGAAAGCAGAGACAAATACAGAGATGGAGGCGAAATACAAGCAAAACCGTCGTCTTTATGATGATCTAGTACAGAAAGCAAAAGTAAATCTAAGAAGTGATGGAAGTTCTTCTGCAAGCATTCGTTTAAGACCAGCTCATCTGGGAAGAATGACTTTGAATTTGGAGGTGATGGAGAGTCAGGTGCGAGGAAAGATCATAGTAGAAAATGACACAGTACGCCGCCTTGTAGCAGAAGAGCTAGAATATCTTAGAACTGAGTTAAGTCGGCAAGGGATACAGGTAGAATCCTTTTTCATTCGTGTTAGGGATGTCTCAGAAAGTAGTCGTGGCTCGGATACAGATGCTTTTGGAGAGAGCCATGAAAATCAGGAAAAAGACCTTGAAAAACAGAATTTGGAAAAAGATGAGCCACTTGAACATTTTTTTCAGGAAAAAGAACAGCGAAATACCTCTGATGAGACGATTCTTAAAGAGACAGAGTTGCCCGATGAATATAGGACAGCAGAGCTTAGGAGTAGCGATCGGCTTGATTCCGATCGAATAAATATTAGGATCTGAAAAAAAAACAAGATGAAAGGAGAAAGAATTTATGCCTGAAACAATAGAATTAACCGAGAAAAACCGAAATAGCTATCTGAA
>JABABJ010000060.1 GCA_014238275.1 Leptospirales bacterium
AACAAGAAAAAATAGCCAAACAAAAAGAAACTCAACAAAAAGCAAAAAAAATAAAACTACTCAAAAAACAAGAACAAGAAAAAATAGCCAAACAAAAAGAAACTCAACAAAAAGCACAAGAAATAGAACTACTTAAAAAACAAGAACAAGAAAAAATAGCCAAACAAAAAGAAACTCAACAAAAAGCAAAAAAAATAAAACTACTCAAAAAACAAGAACAAGAAAAAATAGCCAAACAAAAAGAAACTCAACAAAAAGCAAAAGAAATAGAACTACTTAAAAAACAAGAACAAGAAAAAACAACCAAACAAAAAGAAACTCAACAAAAAGCAAAAAAAATAAAACTACTCAAAAAACAAGAGCAACGGAAATTTGTTCAAGCTAAAAAAGAGGGACAGGTTTATCTTAGCCTAGAAACTATAGATAAGAGAAAACTTCGAGCTGAGAAGATCTATTTTCAACAAAATAAACTCCTACTAAAAAATAACGTTGTTTCTACAAGCATCCCACTGGCTCTGGTACGAAGAATAGTAATAATAGATGAACGAAAAAAGAAAACTCTCATAGGCCAGATGAAACTCTATACTACAAAAGGAAACTATAAAGGATACTCTATCTTAATATCTACAGAACAAGATAGAATCCTGATTGGGAAAAAGGTATTTAGCCGAAAAGATGTAAAAAAAATAGAATTTTCTACTACCAGCAATGATTAAAATAATCAAACAAAACTTTGCTTTCTTGTTACTTGGAAGCCTCCTCTCTATTTTAGTACAACCTCTTTTAGGAGACAGTCTCTATCTAAAGGATGGAAAAAAAATCAATGGTTTCTTTATTAAGCAAGATCAGAGAGGAATTTTATTTGAAACTTTAGCGGGAAAGAAACAGCTCATATTATTGCAAGATACCAAGAGACTTGCAATAGGGTCCCCAGGAGTAACTGGATGCTACTGGAGTAGAGTTACTAAAAAAAGAATGTGTAATATTATTGTGAAAGGTATTGGTAAAAAGAAACTTTTATTTTTCTCAGATAAGGAAGGAAAAAAACTAAAAAAAATTCGATTAAACACAGTAAGCAAAGTAAAGGTATATCGAGAGACAAGATATCAGCAAATTACTCCCATTTTACGAAAAAATCAAAGGATTAAGGTTTTGACTAGAAAAAAATCTGTGACAGGAAAGATTCATTCTTTGAATTCCTTAGGCGTTCATCTTATCTCTAAAAAAGGCAAAAAAGAGAAAATATATGATAGGGACATTCAAGAATTACATTTTTTTTCTGACCCATCAGTCTATAAAAAATATATTTATTTTTCCCCGTATATGTTTTTACCAGGAGGAGCTCAATTCGCTCGAGGACAATATTGGAAAGGCTCTTTTTTTCTTATAAGTACACTAACTTTTATAGCTACGTATGGATGGCAGGTTGCTGAGGGAAGAGAAATTTTACGAGAGGCTGAACGTAGTAGCGGTACTGGAACTGTTAGTGATATAATAGCGTTTGAAGCTCCGTTCAGAAGAAGTCAGAGGATTCAGTTCTCTCTCCTTGGTGTTGCCATAGGAATATATTGCGTAAATCTCATTGATGCTCTCTTCTTTCCTGGAAAGAAAATACGCTCTCTTTATGCTACTACTTCACCATCTCGTTCCAATGATTCATCGCCTATCAATGGTTTGCGGGTAGATATCATTCCTGTTTTGCTCGGTTCTAACGAAAATCGGGAAACAGGAGTGCATATCAGGCTCAATACTTCTTTTTAAGCGAGCAGAAAGCAAGGGTGTATATATACACCTCGCAAAAGGAGGGCTTTCTATTAGGAAGGCAAAGAGAGCTTTTTTGTAATTATTTCTGCAACTTCTTTGGGAGGTGCTTGACCATTGGTTTCTTTCATTACCTGACCTATGAGATAGCCTTTAATTCGATCTTTACCATTTCGGATTTCTGTAACTTTGTCTTGGTTATTTTGAATCACTCTTTCCACTACAGTCTCTAGCTCAGAGCTTTCCATAGGCTTATATCCGTATTTCTCAATTACATCCTCTGGTTCTAGGTTCTCTGTATACATATGTTCAAAGATTTGCTTGGCAAGCTTGCCTGTAATTTTGCCGTTGTTTAGCAGAAGGATCATCCTCCCAAGACGTTCCGGTCCACATTGGAATTGAGATAATGGAGTTTGGTTTTTATTCAAGACCCCTAAAACTTCATCTTTGACCCAATTGGATGATTTCTTCGGATCACCTGAAACCTCACAGACCTTTTCAAAATAAGAAGAAGTCTCCTTATCCCTTGCAAGAATTTCCGCGTCATACGCAGGAAGCTCCAAATCAGTCCTGTAACGATTATACTTATCTTCTGGCAGCTCTGACATAGATTCTTGTACTTTCTTGACAAGCTCAGAATCAATTTTTATTGGAAGTAGATCCGGCTCAGGGAAATAACGGTAATCCTCTGCGTCATCTTTGGTACGCATGAGACGTGTCTTTCTCTGATCCGCATCCCAAAGAACTGTCGATTGTTTTATCATCTTCCCGCCATCTAAGAGAGCCTCTTGTCGTTCCCGCTCGTAAAGAAGTGCTGAACGAACAGCCTTGAAAGAGTTGAGATTTTTGATCTCAACTCTTGTTCCTAGTGGGTCTTCTTCTTTTTTACGGAGAGAGATATTTGCATCGCATCTGAGACTTCCCTCTTCCATATTCCCGTCAGTTACATCAATAGAACACAGTACGGTACGAAGGGTTTGTAGGAAAAGAGAGGCATCATCTGCTGAACGCAAATCAGGCTCGGTTACAATTTCCAAAAGAGGAACACCAGCTCGATTAAAATCAACATAAGATTGCATTTTATCTCCAGAGGTAGAATGAATCAATTTCCCTGCATCTTCTTCCATATGGATTCGATGGATCCGTATGGTTTTGAAAATTTCAGATTCATCTGAATCTTCTTCTCTTGTCTCTCTTGGCTGAGTTTTTCCATTTGATTGGGCTCTTCTCCGTAGGATTAACTTACCTTGTGTAGCATAGGGCTGATCATATTGAGAAATCTGGTAGCCTTTGGGAAGATCTGGATAGAAGTAGTGCTTTCGATCAAACTTGGTAATAGAAGCAATTTTACAGTTTAGGGCTATTCCTGCTGAAATTGCCATTTTCAGCACCTCTTGGTTGAGAATTGGAAGGGTACCAGGAAGGGCAAGAGTTACAAGACCAGCTTCTGTGTTTGGAATCTGTCCATAGCTGTAGGGGTCATGGGAAAAAAGCTTGGTTTTCGTCTTCAACTGACAGTGCACTTCAAGCCCGATAACTGTCTGGTAAGCTGTCATAAAAAACGATGTCTGCCTCTTCAAAAAAGACTCTTCATGGCAGAATATAACACGAAGAAAAGAGTGGCAAGTAGAAATCTTCTCAGCTTTCTGAAAAAAAAGCTCTTACTCTTTCCACAAAAATATGAACGTTTTGTTCTGGAGTAGAAGGAGTCACTCCATGTCCAAGACCACAAATCCACCCTCTCCTATCTGATTTAGGAACATTTTGAAGCTCTGTCAGATACTTAGTCAGCTCCTTTTGAAATTCTTTTGTAGGAAGGGAGATAAAGTTTTCATTAAAATTGCCCTGTATAAATCCTTGTTTTTGCGATTTAAGAAAAACGTCAAGAGAGTAGGATGAATCTATGCCAATTCCAGCCATACCCTTCTGATATAATTCGTTTATCTTGTCGAGTATACTATACTGTCTTTTAGCATAGTAGCCAAGTTTTTGAGGAAAGGAAGAGAAAAGCGTATAAAGATAAGGACAGTACTCATTCTGAAAGGCATCTTTCTTGAGTTGAGAGACAGAACTGTCAAATATCATGATGATTTCTGCTCCACCATCAAGTTGGATCTTAATATTAGAAAGAAGAAGAGGGATCAGCTTTTCTTCAAAGAGTTTTTGTGATAAAACAGGAAGTGTAGAAACACAATCTTCTTTTTCTAAATGCAATCCTGAAGCATAAGAAAAAAGAGTCCAAGGTCCCCCGATAAATCCGATGAGACTTTTATTTTGAGGGAGGATTCTCCTTGTTTCTTTCAAGGCTTCCCCTTGGAAAAAGAGTCCGTCTACTGCATCTTCAGTCGATCGAAGATTGGAATAGATCGTTTCATTGAGGTATTCGTCTAAAATAGGGCCCGGATTGTATTCTAACTTCATGCCAAAGGCATCCAATGGAAATAATATATCACTGAAAAGAATGGCTACATCAAAGTCGAACTCCTTTACTGGACCGTATGCAGTTTGTGCCGCCAGCTCGGGATTTTTACAAAGCTCCTGAAAACGATACTTTTGCTTGAGTTTTTGGTAGTGGCTATGGTACCTACCTGCCTGACGCATAAGCCAGATAGGAGGGATGTTTTGCTCAATTCGTCTTAAAGCATTGGTAAAACTTAAGTTTGCCATTGGACTTTTGAAGACATATTCACCCTCTCAAAACTGGCAAAAAAGCATTGAAAGCCAAGCCCTGTGAGACCCTTTTTGAGATTTCCGAAGGAATCATTTCTTTAAGAACTCCATTAGAAAGAACTCCATTAGAACTCTCAAGGAATCATAAAGAAGAGAAAATTGTCTACTCAATTCCTTGACATTCTCTGTAGAAATGAATTTTTCGACCTAGAGAGTGAAACCATCAAACTTTCAGATAAATGTTATGAATTATAGTGATTTTTTTTCGGAGGAACTTGAAAAACTTAAGAATCAAGGATTATATAGAAAATTTAGACAGATCAATCGAAATAAAAATAGCTTTCCAGAGGCAATTGAAATTTGCGATTCTTCCAGAAGAAAAATAGAAATTTGGTGCACAAACGATTATCTTAACATGAGCCGCCATCCACAGGTGCTTGAAGCTGCTGTAAAAGTCATCCATGAATACGGAACTGGTTCAGGGGGGACTAGGAATATTTCAGGAACCACTTCCTATCATGTCGACTTGGAAAACGAACTGGCTAGTTTTCACCAAAAAGAAAGTGCTCTTCTGTTTTCTTCTGCCTATACGGCCAATCAATCATCCCTTTGGGTACTTTGTAAAAAAATAAAAGATATCACTGTTTATTCAGACGAGTTAAATCATGCCTCTTTGATCCAAGGGATCAAGACGAGTGGTGCAAAGTGTAAAATCTTTCGCCATAATGACTTGGAGCATCTGGAAGAACTTCTTCGTCAGGAACCATTGTATTCTCCTAAGCTCATAGTATTCGAGTCACTTTATTCTATGGAGGGAATTTACTCTCCTATGAAAGGGATTATCAATCTTGCCAAAAAATATGGCTCTTTGACTTATTTGGATGAGGTTCATTCTGTGGGACTTTACGGCCCAGAAGGAAGAGGTATCGCCGCAGAACAAGGAGTAAGCGATCAGATAGATATCATTAATGCTACTTTATCCAAGGCTTTTGGGCAATTTGGAGGATATATAGCTGCTAG
>JABABJ010000166.1 GCA_014238275.1 Leptospirales bacterium
CCTAAAAGACACCTTTAGCCTGTTATTCAGAAAGTGTATCACTGCCCTGCCACCAGCTCTATCTCCGCACTGCTTAAATCATAGAGCTGATAGACAAGCTGGTCGATTTTGGCTTTGAGATGGTTTAGCTTGCTCTGCTTTGACGAGCTTTCTGAGTAGTCCTTGGCTTGGGTGATTTCGAGAATTTTATCTACAAGGGAAACGAAAGGGGCTTGCTTAGCTTGTCCAATTTTGGGGATGGGTAAATTTTCCATATAAATTTTTTTCCAGAACAATGTACCCATCCCCGATGTAGGTGCGATTTTAGGAAAAAACCAAGATAGTAAGTTGGAGTTGAGTAAGGCACATAGATATTTGATGCTTGGACCTGTCATGAAGAAAGTAGAATCTACACAATATGTGTTTTGATTGTCATAGGCAAAACGACCTCGATCGGTGAGTGTAATCCAGATGAGCTTTTCTTTTTCAAATTCATTGTAGTAGGTATTAGCACAGCGTTGCAATGCGTACCATTCATATCTGATGCCTGTTTCATCTTTATTCCTTTCTGATAATGCTTTTTTATACTTAGATAAGTGATTATAAATAGCAGGATATTGTAAAGAGAATTTGTTTTCTGCTTTTTTTGATGATCCTTGAATTTTTGGATTCTCATGAAGTGGGAAGTGCCAAGGGATAAATAAAAGCCACAAGCCAGCCCACTTGTATTGGTAGGAATGAATATCCCTACCCCGCAATATGGGCTTGATAATCTTGGCACTCTTTGGATCGGCTTGGATTAGCTCTTTTCGTTGTTGAGTAGTGATGATGAATGCCTCATTATAGCCTGTTTTAATCCCATAGTTGATTTTAATATCCCAGTCCTTGAGTGGTGTTCCTATCTTTTCTATCTTTTTTTTGAGAGCCAGTACATCGGGTGGCACTAGTGTATAGGCTTCGGACGATAGATCTGCTAAGGACATGGTCGAGAGGCGATCCTCTGGGCTAGGCAATTTGTCGAAATAGTGAAATGTTTTTTCTTTTGTGCCTTCTTTTGTGCCACAAAGCAGGATGTTCGTATTGACAGTAGCACTTTCAAATTGTTGTTCGGAACCAAGATCGATGATTTGCTTGAGGCTTGCCTCGTCTTTCAAAAAAGTACGCAGTCCCTTTCCATAGTTTGCACGCATCCACGAGTTAGAAGTAATATAGCATAGATTCCCTGTTTTTGCCAGCAAGCCGACTCCCCTCTCGTAAAAAAGGCAGTACACATCGCCAGTACCCGTATAGCTTGTATATTTTTCTTTTTTATAAGCCTTTTGCAGACGACTCCCAGTGAGTTTTTGAAGCTGCACATAAGGGGGGTTTGCAATCACAATATCAAAGCCACCCTTAGACCTCTGGGAGAGAAAGATCTCAGAGAAATAGAGCTCAAAATCAAATTTCTTATACCCTTCACTTAACTCTGAGATGAGAAGCTTAATTTGGGCTTTATCCTCCTGTTTCTTTGTGGGATTGGTTTCAGAAAAAAACTTGCGTTTTAGCTCATTTAGCTTTTCAAGCGAATAGTAATTCATCAAGTCCTTCTCTAGGCTCAATAGGGAATTTCCACATACTACCTTATAGTCCAGATTCGGAAGGGGCTTGATATTCTTAATGTCATCCTCATCTACGATAAGCGAAAGCCAGAGGCGTAGCTTGGTAATTTCTACCGCCCCTTGATCTATATCCACACCATATAGGGAATTTTCAATACAGCTACGCTTCAATTCATAAGCCTTAGGATTTGACTCTTTGATGTGTAGAGAGAGAATTTGTCTTAGCTCTACAATCTCGTTCATCATTCCCACTGGAAAGGCTCCAGAGCCTACAGCTGGATCGCAAATTGTAATCTCTTGTAGTGCTTTGTCGATGAGATGGGCGTTTTTCTGGATACTTTCGGGAAGTTGGTTTTCGTATGAGGAGCTTGTCTGCTTTCCTTCGGCTATTCTTTTCTTTTTTAGCTCTGCTGTGTTTTCAAGTTCTTTCCATTGCCCTTTGAATCGTAGTAATTGTTCTATATCTTTTTTGCTTGTTTGAGTCCCTAATGCAGTCGAAATATAATGCAACAGGCTCTGCTGGCACATATAATAGACGATCTCATGAGGAGTATAATACACTCCAAATTTTTTGTTGAACTTATTTTCTTCGTTTTTATTTTTACTCTTTAATGAACTCTTAAACTCCAGATAATTATTAGAGCGAATTGCGTTAAATTTCTCGTAGGTCTTTCCAAGAAGCTCAGGATCGATAGCAACCTCCTTTTCCAATGGCTCATCTTCTCTAACAGTAAAATTGTAGCGATCAAAAATATCTAGGATTCCATCACCTATATCTCCCTCTTTTGTAGAATCTTGATTGGAAAAGAGCTCGTTGGGTAGCTGAATCTTTGTTTTTGTCCAGCTATAGTCTCCAATTGGATCAAAAAGTCCTCCATTTAGAAAGGGTATTTTGCAGTTGAAATGCTTATAATAATGATCGTCATGGCTTCTGTCCAGACGCAATGCCTCGTAAAAAAGCGGTTGTAAAATATCATCAAAGAAGTTTTTATATCTTTTATGCTTTTTCTCAAAGAGCTCACGCAAAAAACCTTTGGATCCACTACCCCAATTAGAATCAAGTTTCACGCCAAACCAGCCCTTTTTTTGCAAAAAATATAAAAAGACAATTTGCCCTAACAGCTTTTTAGCAAAATCCACACTATCAATATTTTTTTCCTTAAAGACATCTTTAATATCACTGCGATTTTTAAGAATTTTATTCAACTCATCTGTCACACGCAAAAAAAGCTCACGATATTTGAGAAAAAACTCTTTCGTGACTTGTTCAATATCAAAAATCTCTTCAATCGCTTCGAGAGTGGGCTTGGCTCTATGATCCTCAAGCATAGGAAGTAAACGGCTTTGAACTGTATGGCTATTTTCGTTTTCCCCCACGAGAAACGACCATCGACGTGCTGGGGTAAATTCCTCTTTTACTTTCACCTTCCCCTCCTTGTTTTTTAGAAAGTTGTATTCCATCTTGATCAAAGAAAAACGCCAGTCTTTTGAATTTGGGGCAACAAAAGCAACTAAGGCAGCATCTTTTTGTTTGCCACCACGACTTCCATTGAGATATGAAGCGATATAATTACGCTGCAAAGAACGTGCTCTCTCCAATGAACGTTCTTTTTTTAGACGAACAATCAGAATATCAACTTCATGGCTTGCTTCTTCATCTTCATACTTACCAATACGCTCCATAGATTGAATGTGTTCAGAATAAGAAGCTTTGATATAGCTTTTTGGATAGGTGAAAGTCTTTTCCTCTATTGTGTGCAAGAGTTCTTTCATACACTTTCCAAACCGATCCTTATGAAAAGAACCCTTGAAAGTCTTTTGTATCAATTCTTTGGCTTGTTCTGGATTCATATTATTTTTCTGTCATATACATTGAAAGAATCACCTCTCGCTTTCTGCTATCACTTGATAGCTTATCTACCCTGTGCTCCTCTAAGAGCTGTGGGGAAATATATTTTTGTAAAACTCCAACTATTTTGGAAGAGTCCAACATCCCTTCTCTTAAAGCATCAAGACGTTTGCGGAGCTCTTGTATTGTTTTTTTAGGGAACGCTCCTTCTTCTATTTGCTGGATTACTTTGAGTAAGTACTCTTCTTCAGGATCTGTGAGATTGCCTGTTCTTTGCTTAGCTGCCCTTAGAGTTTTTAGCAATCGAATGTTTACATTATGACCAGACTTGCTCTCAAGCTCAGGTTCTTCTTCGCTTGTTGCATATATAAATTCTTTCTTGTTTTTTGCTAAGTAGGTATAAAAATCAGTAGGTAGCTTTTTTTTCTCTTCTTTTATTTTGCTTTCCAGTAGTCCTGCTGCTTCCATAAAGTTTTTTTCCTCTGTTCCACGGTTTTTTTGTGTCATATAAAACTTTTGGATTCTTCCTTGACGAATGTAGCTAAGCAAGCCAGCAGTATCAGTAGGACTATGTTTTGCAGTCCGTGCTTTACGAGGTAGTTTTTTTATTTTTTCAAAAAGAGAGGGATCGTTTTCACGGATTTCCCGAATGACTTCCAAATACTTAAGCTCGCTTTCTTCTGATTCTTCTCCTTCTATTGGTTTGGTGGACAGTAAGCGTTCAAATAATTCATGAGAAGCAATTGGCTCCCCTTCGGTCAAGAGTGCAGAATCACCACCAAGCAAACTGAGAAACGCGTTAATTTTTCCTTTTGCTGCCTCTTCTAATCTTATCTCGTCATTGGATTGTGTGGTAGGAAAAAAATTAAATGTATGAATTTCATCAAAAGGTGTATCAATTCTGTTGATACGCCCGACCCTTTGCATCATTCGAGTTGGATTCCATGGAATATCATAATTGATTACTACATTAGAACGATGCAAATTTACTCCTTCGGATAAAACTTCAGTAGAAACAAGTATACGATAGTTATTTTTAGATCTATCCGAATTAGCATCAAAATTTTCAAGCACTTTATCACGGATAGATTTGTCCGAAGAACCAGTAAACAAAAGAACTTTTTGGGGATATTTAAGGTTGATCTCTTCATGTAGATAAGCTGCTGTTTCCTTGGACTCCGTAAAAATAATAAGATGATTCTTTTTTAGGATAGGGTTTTTTGAGAGCTCCTTGATGAATTTGAGTAGCTTTGGGTCTCGATTCACTTGAGACCATTGTTTTTGGATTTCTTTCAGGTGTTTTGTATCATTCCTAATATCCTTTTCCAACTCCTCAGTAAAATCTTTACTTTTATATCTTGATACTTTCTTGTCATCGATCAGAGATTGCACTTTTTCGTCATCATCACTTTCTAAAAGTTCAAAAACTTTGTGCGAATAATTCTTGCTTATATATACATTTCCTTTTTTGAATTCTTCTAAAAACATCTCATAGGATTTTACGAATCTATCTATTGACTTTTTAAATGCAAAAAAGCTACTCTCTAAACGCTTGATTAGAAGCACCTTCATAAAACGACCCATATTTCTCTGAGATTGTTTTTCAAACTCTTGTAATTTCCCTGTATAATATAGCATTGGAGTATAGCGTGCATATTGAATTTTTTGGGAAATGATTTCGATTGTATGATCAAATATACCATCTTCTTTTTGGCTAAGTTTATAATATAGAGGTTCTGGTTTTTTTACGTTTGGAAACTTAACTCCCTGATTCTTCATATCTTTGGCAAAATATTTTTCAATTTCAGTACGAGTACGTCGAACCATTAGATATTTCAGCACTTTCATGCGTATCTCTTTTCCATTGCTTTTTACAATTTTCATATATTCATTGTAATCTTTTTTTCTATCAAGGTTTTTTAGTTTTTTGTTCAGACTATCAAAAAAAGATTCCAAATTAGGAAGATTCGGGATATTGCTTTTTCTTGTTTTCTGAAATAACTTGAGTAGACTCAAAATATCATTTGGACTATTGTTATACGGAGTTGCTGTTACAAGAATGACTCTTTTCCCACGGCATATTGCCATGAGTTGTTCATAAGTTTTCGTTGTTTCTGTTCGGAAGCGATGTGCTTCATCGATAATGACATTTTTATATTTTTTCATTCGTTCAACTGTAAGATCCTCTAATTTCCCAAGAGACTGAGTATCAGCAGCTATCTTGAAATCTGAAAATACTGTATTCCAAGAACTGGGATTGTTCCTGTCTAAAAGCATTGGTGGGGCAATAATGAGCGTTCTTCCATCTAGTCGCTTTGTTAGCATAGCAGCAATATAGGTCTTACCAAGGCCAACAACATCTGAAATAAAGACACCTCCATATTCTCCAAGAATTTTTTTGGCATTTGAGACTGCTTGCTGTTGATACTCAAGTTGCTTGAATTTTTCTGGTACGTATGTCAGTTCATCTTCTTTGATCGGAGTAAGTTCATCTTGGAAGTACTCGTATAGAAATTTAAGATAGAGCTCATAAGGTCTAATGTTTTCATTAAGCCAAGTTTGATTTGGAATGATTGTTAGATATTCATGATTCAATTTAACAGAATCTCTCCAAAGTTCCTCGAATTTATCTTTTGCAAACTCATAATCGTTTGGATTGGATAGCTCTACATTAAATTCAAGATTATCCTTTAGCCCTGATTTGGAAAAGTTACTAGAGCCTGTGATGACACGTCCAATATCTCGATCGCCTTCTTGAAACGTCATAATGTAAAGCTTAGCATGCAGGTTTCTTGAGCGATAAACTCTGATTTCTAGCTTGTCATTTCGTATCCATTCTATAAATTTACGGATTCCTTCTTCTACATCCTTGCTATCTTCCGAATCTTCCAGTTCTTTTTGTAAACAAATCTCTGCAGATTTTTTGGCTTCCGGTTGAGAAAAACCAAGATTCTCTTGAGAAGCCTCGTATGAGCCATCTAATGCTCTTTGAGTTTGACGATCTGTAGACATACCGATTAAGATCCTGATTTTCTCTGTATCTTCCAATGCTGGATACATTGCATGAAAACCGCTTAGATAAAAGTATCCTACAAGGCAGTCGAAATGAGAAGTATTATTGAAAAGCTCATTAAGTCTCTCTTGTAAGCTTTGATTTTCGTCGTTTGTAATAAATGCTTGCTTTCTTCTCATAGATTTTTGCTTATATAATATTTCCGCACCAAGTAAGAGCGATCTTTTAAAATAGCACCTGAATGTAAAGTTAATTTGCAAATCACTGATTCAGATCTGAGCTCTCCTCGCTGTCTGGCTACATCATCTTCCAGAAAGGGTAAATATTCACTAGAGCGATGGCTAATACCTACTAGTAGCACTGCCTCTTTTTAGTAGATATTCACTAGAGCGATAGCTAATACCTACTAGTAGCACTGCCTCTTTTTAGTAGATATTCACTAGAGCGATGGCTAATACCTACTAGTAGCACCGCCTCTTTTTAGTAGATATTCACTAGAGCGATGGCTAATACCTACTAGTAGCACCGCCTCTTTTTAGTA
>JABABJ010000167.1 GCA_014238275.1 Leptospirales bacterium
GTAAATCATGCCTCTCAGAGAATCTATGATGGAATTGTTCATACAGGGATTACAGGGGGAATGGATACCTACGTTTCCAAAATGCTTTTACAGGCTTTTTGTAGTGCAAAAGCAGTTGCCTTTGATACTGGTGAAGAGCCCAAATCTATTGTAAAACCATTTGATAAAAACCGAACCAAATCTGTACTGGGAGAAGGAGCCTGTATTTTCATCATCGAAGAGAAGACTCGAGCTATGGCACGAAACGCTCCAATCTACTGCGAGCTCATCCCTGCAAGCCAAGGAGCAGAGGGAAACAATATAGCCTTCACTCCTGAAAAATCAGGGGATAGCTGGAAAAATGTAATCCAATCAGCTGTTCAGAACGAGAAAATTGATCATATCAATGCACATGGTCCAGGGGATAAGATCGTGGATCGAATTGAGGCTGGGGTTTTTAAAAAAGCCTTTGGAAAAGACCTAAATAACATAGGAATTACTTCTATTAAGGCAACAACAGGGGGAGGGAATGCCTTTGCTTCCTCCTGCCAAATTGCAGCGGGAGCTAAGGCAATTTTAGACCAAAGAATACCTCCTACTGTAAACTATAGTACCCCAGATCCAGAGCTTGAGGATCTCCATTCCATTAGTGCAAGTTCTGTAGCTAGGAATATTGATCATGTTTTGATCAATGCCCATGGGATGGGAGGAATGAATGCTGCTATGGTAATGAGGAAAATCAAGTGATTCCAAACGTAATGTTTCACTATTGCATCGTACTACTTCTGGTTCTACTTTTTCTATTGTGTGCCTATCATCTTCAGCATGTCCAATCCAAAAAATTAAAATATTCCTCTCTATTTCATCTCCTTTCTCTTGCTATTTATCATATCTTGATCTCTCTGATTCGATTTCCCAACGTTGAACCTGAAACAGCTCATCTCATCTCTCAATTCATCTTTTGCACGGTAAATCTTGCCCTCCTAACTTTTATTTGCTTTAGTATTATCTTTATTGGGGATGAAAAGGAGTTTCAAAGCCCTCGATTTCAAATCGTTGCTGGAGGGAATATCTTATTGATGGTTCTTTCCTTCACAGGCCATATAGGAAATGGAGTGATACAAACAGAGACTGGGTATCATTCTGTATCGGGAGAGTTTCGGGGTATGGCTACCATTTTTTATCTATGTACTATTTTTTATGGTACTTGGTTCCTTTCCAAGGGATACAAAACTATCACCGACCATTTTACACGAATCCAAACTGTTATTGTCATATTCTCCATTGTGTCATTGGCAGTGATTACCTTTGTTTGCAATGCGTTGATACCTCTCCTTTTCAAGAACTCTAGCTATAATTTTTTGGCACAATTTACTAATATTGGCTTTCTTTATACCCTTTTCTATGTGAATCTTCATTATAAAAGCCTTTTTATCAAGCGATCCTTTCGTTCGCTTTTATCTACACCTTTCTTTGCATCGAGAGCCAATATTTCTTCTCTGGAGCATCTCCTTCATTCTCTTCGAGATATTCTCAGAGGAGAGACTCAAACCTGTGTAGAGCGCTATTCTTTTCAAATCAAAGAGAGTAAACTTCCTATCCAGATTTTTATCGGTACAGACCCTCCTCGAAGAAGTGAGAACAATCATCAGATAATGCATTCCTTTATGGAGGGCTATGTTGATACGCTGGAACGACAAGGGAAGGAAAATCTTGCTCTAGGCCTCCAAATCCAAATGGCACATGAGATCATGTACGAATGTATTTCCGAGAAGAAGCTCCTAGAATATGAAACGGCAAGGCAGAAGATAGATTCAACTTTGTCATTGATGTCGGCGGACGGAACTCCTCTCAGAGATGGGCTGGGTCCTCTGGAATTCTCTGAGAAAAAGGCTATTCTCCAGTTTTTGACCAAAAACAACTTCAGAAAGCTCAAAACAGCACAAGAGCTTGGGATTACAATTAACACGCTTCGAACGAAAATGAAAAAATATCAACTTGATGTGCCAGATCGTTCCTCATTTCATCTTATAAGTAAACAATAGAACACTCACTTCAAATATCACTTTGCAAAGAAAAACTAAGACAAATAGCTAATATCTACTAAAAATAGGAGTTGCTACTAGTAGATATTAGCTATCGCATTAGTGAATATCTACTAATTTAGCTAATATTCGCTAAAAATGGGATTTGCTACTAGTAAGTATTTACTAAAAATGGAGGAAAATCGTCGAGAATCAGGACGGGTGTGATAGGCGGGCACGGATGCTCGATCCATTTTACGGGCTTCAACTTTTTTTAGCTACATTCCTATAATTAGCAAAAAAAATGCAGCATTTCACTTTTTTTTTAACCTTTTATTAATAGAGGGGAATGCAAAGTCAGTTTTGTATCTGGAATGAAAGCACTTCATAACATAAAAGAATCATTCCTAGGGTTTATTATGCCTTCTTATTGTCCTTGCTGCCACAGTGAGATTTATGAAGGTGAGAAACACTGCTGCCAATCTTGTGAGAAAAAACTAGCAAAAGCTGAAATTATACCTGAGGAAAGATGTAGCATCTGTTTTACAGACCTTAGCCTCAAAAAAAACCGCCTCTGTCACAAGCTCAATGATACTAATAGAATGTTCTGTGATGGAAGGGTTATTTTCTTTGATGCTCATTATAGCCTATATTCTCTTACAAAAGACTGGCATAAGTTGCTTAAAAACTGGAAATTCGGTGGGAATCGATATTTATACAATTGCTTTCTCCCCATCTTGCAAGAAAAGATAGATAGAATTTTGAAGCCGTGGAATATCGACAGAGTAGGTTATATCGATTCTGCAGCTGCAGGACGAGACCTTCGATCATGGAAGCCCTGCGAGGATATAGCACGTAGGGTTGCCGAATGGATGAGTCTTAAAATGGGAGCAGATATATTCAAAAAAAGAAAGCAAAATCAGAGCCAAATGAGTTTTTCAGAGCGATATCTTTCGATCCATGATTCATTCGGATTATCATCTTCTTTTCCTTCTGCAATTCCAAAAAATTATTTACTTATTGAAGATGTATATACTACTGGATCGACTGCTAATGAAATTGCACGTCTACTCAAGAAAAAAGGTATTAAGAAGGTGTTCATACTTAGTATGCTTTGTGTGTTTGGAAATGACTCTAAAGATTAGAGAGATTATAAAAAGGTATTCCGTGTTCTCCGTGTTCTCCGTGTTCTCCATATTCTCCATGTTCTCCGTGTTTTTCATGCTTACCATTCCGAAAATGTATATAGATGAATTTTTCATAGTATCTCGTCAAATGAGAAGGTGTTAGTTTTTAGAGCTTGTATGTTCCCACGGAGAAGATATTTCCTTTCTACTTTGCTACTCTTTCTTGCCTTCATGACGCAAGAAGGTTTTTCCAAACCCAATCAGAGGAATATATCGAAAATTCAGTTCAAATCGGGTTCTGGTTATGTCCTTGAGGATCAAAGCTATGGACTTTCCCTTGAGTGGGAGAAGTCACGAATTTCACTTAGGATGAAGTGGGGGCAACTTAGCTGTTCAAGTGAGTTCTCTATCGATACTTCAGAAAAGCACAAAATTGAAGAAAGTATTCAAAAGCTAAAATTCTGCAGAAAAAAAAGCAAATATTCTTCCATCGCTCAGGATGCTCCTTCTCATACTATCACTTTATTCTATCTATCAGGAAAGAAATCTATCTATAAACGGAAAAAATTTCTTGATGGGACATCTCCTTATATTTGTGGAGGAACTAAGAAGATTTATCACACATTCCATTCGATACTGGAAAAACGGAAAGGAAAAATTTGTGGGAGTTATGATATCCTTCTCCAATAACATAACAATCACTCTGTCAATTAAATCACCTCCATAAAACCCAGCCGGAAAATATTTTTATAACTGTCTACTCTTCTGTCTCTGAGAAATGGCCATTTCCTTCGGAAGTATTCTACTTGAGAAAGATCAACCGTATGAATTATGTTTTCCTCTTCTGTAGAAGATGCAGAGCAAAGAACCTTTCCAGATGGATTACAGATAAAACTTTGTCCCCAGAAATTTATCCTATCTTCTTGACCGACACGGTTTACTGCACAGACATAGATTCCATTTGCGATTGCATGAGCACGTTGAATCAGTTGCCATGACTGGTACTGATCCTCACCTTCCTTTTCATAATCTTCATCTTGCCAGCCTATAGCTGTTGGATAAAACAAAATCTCTGCTCCTTGAAGTGCAACAAGGCGAGCTGCTTCTGGAAACCACTGGTCCCAGCAGATCAAAACAGCGATTTTCCCATAACGAGTAGTCCAAACAGGATAACCAAGATCTCCTGGAGTAAAATAATATTTTTCATAATAATCTGGATCTTCTGGTATGTGCATCTTTCGATATAGTCCCAAAAGACTTCCATCAGCATCAATGACAGCAGCTGTATTATGATATAGTCCTTTCATTCTTTTTTCAAAAAGGCTTGCTACAATTACAACTCCAAGTTCACTTGCTATAGCCTGTAAAACATCCAAGGAATGACCAGGTATAGTTTCTGCAAGATTGAAGTTGGAAGGATCTTCTATTTGACAGAAGTATCTTGTGCAAAATAGCTCTTGAGTGCATACAATCTGAGCTCCTTCTTCAGCACATTGCCGAATCTTTATGAGTGTTTTCTCAAGATTTTTCTTTGGCTCCAAGAGAGCTTGTGACTGAATGAGTCCAATTTTAAGGTCTTGTTTTTTTGAATCCAAAATTAGAATATCCTCAGTTTATGATAAGAAAAAGCTTTAGTTTGCAAATCTTCGACGATAGATACTCATTAAGATACCTACTGCAATCATACTTATCAGCATATGGGAACCTCCATAACTCATAAAAGTTAAAGGGAGGCCAGTTACAGGGAGAAGTCCAAGGGTAATTCCTATATTTACAGTGATATGAAAAAAGAAAAGACAAGAGATTCCTCCTGACAAGAGACCACCAAATCGATCTCGAGCCTCTGAGCTTAAAAATAATCCTCTTGTAGGAATAGAAATTAAAATTAAGAGTAAGAGTATTGCACCTATAAAACCAGTTCGCTCTGCCCAAGACGTATAGATAAAATCAGTATAGGATTCAGGGACTAAAGGACGTTTCCCCATAGTCATTTCTCCTTTCCAAAAACCACGTCCTTTTAACTCGCCTGAACCTATTGCTGCCTTAGAAGCTCGGATCTGATAGGCAAGATCTTTTGAAAACATCTCAGGATTAATAAAAGAAGTTACTCTGGCTACTTGATGGTATCGGAAAGAAAATACAGATTGTATTGTTACTGCAGTAAAAAAAGAGACACCAAGAATTCCAAGAGGGATATATACTCTTCTAAGTTTTCTAAAGCTTACACCTCTTGCGATTCTTATAATCAAAAGAATTACTGAGATAGTTGTCATAATACTTCCAAGAATAATAAGAGTTGTGATATTTGCTAGAAAGAGTAACAAATATCCCCCATGTTGATAACGTATGGATTGAGATGCATCTCTTAAAGAACTCATTAAAACCTCGCTTCGTAAGAGACGCGAGAGATAAGGCAAATCTTGTTCTGCAATAGATGAAGGTATGATAGAATGATTGATGAAGTCCCAGATGTTAGTTTTCAAGATTCTGACAGCAGGAGCTAAGTCTACTTTCCGAAGCTCTTCTAAATACTCTAACAAAGGTTGAACCAATACAATATTATGATACTCAATATAAAGTGGAATAAAAAGAGAAAAAATGGCAAGAAGTACCAAAGAACCTATATGATAAATATCTGCACCTGTTAAAAGAAGCATTATCATTAATGTTGGTAGTAAAGAAAAAGCACTTCCCAAGTCTGGCTGCATAACAATTAGGATCACAGGAAGAAGTGTAATTCCAAAAGGAATAATTAGAGATGGAATCTGTGACATATCTTGCTCTTTCATCCGTAGATATTGTGCTAACAAAATAATTGTGCTAAGTTTTGCAATTTCAGAGGTCTGGAAACCAAAAGAGCCAAATCGAATCCAAGAACGAGCACCTTTGATTTCACTTCCTATCCCTGGTATTAAAGTTAAAATCAAAAGAAGAATGGAAATAGCATAGATAGGGAATGCATATACTGCAAGTATCTGATAATTTACACGGTGCATAATCATCATCAAAATACTTCCAATACCAAGAAAGATCATCTGTCTTTGCCATCTTCCGAAAGATTCTGCAAGCATGTTTTCCTGCCCGTATAAGGTTAATATACCTGCAATTGCAACTGTGTAAATACAGATTAAAAGAATAGGATCCATATGATAGCGATTGTTCATAAGCTTTTTTCTGGCCTCTGTATAGTTTCATTTAGATTTTGCTTGTTTTGAAGACTTTGATTTCTCGATCGCAAAACTTTTCTTCTAGTTAAACTTCTTCTTGAAAATGCAACCTTGTAGACTTCTTTTGCTATAGGAGCTGCACTGGTAGAACCTGCTTTTCCATATTCTACAAAGACAATCACGACAATAGTATCTTCCAGTGGGCCTCCATAAGGAGCATAGCTTGCAAACCAAGCATGTTCTTTCCCTTTTTTCTTGCTTCTTGTTTGTGCAGTTCCTGTTTTCCCTGCCACAGGAACTGAAAGGTGTTTTAGTTTTTGAGCTGTTCCTTGAACGACTGCCATTCTCATCCCTCTTTGTATGAAGGAAAGATTATTCATAGAGAGGGGTATTTCTCGTCGAAGTACAGGTTTAAATTCTTGTATTACTTGACCATCAATTGGATCAATAATCTTTTTAACTAAATAAGGTTTGTATATTTTTCCTCTGTTTGCAATAGCACTGTAAAAAACAGCAAGAGCAATCGGAGTAGTCTGTAAAAAACCCTGACCAATAGAAAGGTTGATTGTATCTCCATCGTACCATCGACTCGAATACTGAATCTGTTTCCATCGCTTATCTGGCACAAGTCCTGGTACCTCTCCTAGGAGATCTATTCCTGTTTTTTCATTCATCCCGAATGCTTTTGCAAATTCAAATATCGGAACTGGTCCCATCCTATACCCAAGATTATAAAAAAAGACATTACAGCTATGAGTGATAGCTCCTACGAGACTCTGATGATGATGAACAGACCAGCACTGGAATCTAGCACCAGGATAACCTGGATGTGAGCTTCTCAAAGAAAAATGCCCCGGACAAAAAAAACTTGTTTCCTCTGAAAAATTCGTGCCTGGATCTTCTAAAGCTGCAATAGCAACCAAAGGCTTAAAAGATGATGCAGGAGGAAACTTTGCTTGGATAGCAAGATTCAGAAAACCACTATGAAGTCGAACTTGACGTATATGATTCCGACGTTGCTCAGAATTACCACTGGAAAGTATATTTGGATCAAAAGAAGGATGAGAAACCATCGCAAGTATTTCTCCTGTATTGGCTTTCATTACAATAACAGTACCCCTTAGGCTAGAACTCACAATACTTCTGTAAGCTGCTGCTTGAATCCTTTTATCAATAGTAAGAACTAAGTTGTCTCCCTGCTGAGTTGTTGTAACTTCTTCCTCCGAGTCAATAATTCTATGACGAAGACGAATCCCATCCCTCCCTCTTAGAAGGCTATCATATTGAGCTTCCAATCCTGCTTTCCCAATAGTCTGATAAGAACGAGCTAATTTTTTTTTCAAATCTTCTCTGGAAGGAGAGCCAATATAGCCAGACACATGAGCCATTGCAGGTCCCATTGTATAGTAGCGAAGATGGTGAGTTACATATTCTCCCTTTCGTGTAGCACTGTAAAAAGTTACAAGTCGTTCATGTTCCTTTCGTGTCATACGAGTCACTAAGGTGATAAATTCATTTTTTCGAACAGTACGCTTCCATTTTTTAGGGCTAAAAAGAGAGGCATAATTTCTATAATTTCTTCCCATAATATTACAAAAGATTTTTACGTATTCAACTGCTTCCTCTCTATTTTTAAATTGCTCAGGATGAATGATAAAATCAATAAAGCGAATATTCTGGACAAGAGGTTCATCCCCTAGAGTAGCATTTCTATCAAGCAAAAGACCTCTTGGTGCTACAGTAAACTCTTGGTGACTTACAAATTTTTTAGCGAGTATTTTATTCTGATAGCCATGCACAAGCTGAAGGAAAGCTAGACGTATAATAAACACTACTACTATTAAAAATATAAAGCCCGCGAGAATAAGGAGTCTTGTGCGAAACTTTTGTTCTAAACGAAATTCATTGAGAGTCTTGCTCATATTTTTAGAGAGTTTTAATATTTATCTTTCGAGAGAGATCATTCTTTCTTTGTAATCTGGTAAACGAAAGATAATAAAGTAAACCAAATAGGTGCTAATAACGCCGTATAAATTGCAGGACCGATAATAGCATAGTTTTTATTAAAGTTGTCTAATATTCCTTGAAAAGTCCATATTAAAAACCGAGTTGCAATAGAGGCAATCAGAATTAGGAGCATAGTAAAGATACTTCTATGGCGATCAAAAAAATAACGGACTTTCGCGAGTATATAACCAAATAAGGAATAAACAAACGAATAAATTCCTATAATGGGGAAAAAGGTATCTTCTTTACTATCAAATGCCCAATTCACACTGTCTTCTAAGAGACCAGCAAAAAAACCAATCCATATTCCTGCAAGCTCACCTTTATAAAGAGAAAAAAATACGATAAACATTAAAAGAAAATCTGGTCGAATCTCTCCTAGATGTAAGAAGGTGAAATTTAATCCTAAGAAGGATGCTTCCTTTAAAAAATAGGAACCAAGCATTCCAATAACGATAAGGACGAATTGTATCATGGGCGACTTGAACCCTGATAGTTTAAATTCTGAATTCGCCTAGGCTTTTCTATTTTAGGAGTAGATTTCTTGTCTTCCGAAGGAGCAGAAGGAGTTTTGGTTTTTTTCTTCTTTAGACGGGGTTTTCGTTTTTTTGATTTTTTACTTCTCGTAATCCGAGGATATTCAGGTGCTCCAAACTCTGTTTGCAAATGCTCTTGCCAGCGTGCATCTTCATCTTGGTATTTTGACCATGTATCAGCTTTTTTGCGAATCACAGATACATATTCAAGCCTGCTAATATCCGCAAAGACTTTCACATAAGCTGTTTTGAAATCATTCACCCTTCTTCCAGTGCCAGAAACAATACCTATCGGAATACCTCTTGGGAAAATGCCTCCTCCGCCACTTGTGTAAATTTTAGCATTTGCTATGAGAGGAGCTTCAGATTGTGTAATCAACGCTCCTTCAGGAGAAAAGTCAGTCGTAATGTAGCTTAGTAGAGTTTCTCCATATCTTCCGGAATTACCACTCAAAATAGCCCATTCTTTTGTCTTTTGGACTCGGACTCCTATTCGAAAGTTAGGATGAATGATCGGTTGAATTACAGCTGTGGTATTGTCTGCTATGGCAACAATACCAACAACAGCTCTGATAAGGTTTTGCTGGTGATCATGAGTCCGAGTAATCACTGGCATCAGAGGTGCAATCCCATCTTGCTTTCCTTTCCCAATGGTAATTCTCGGGCTAATTGCATCTAAGCGTATGTTTAGAACCTCTGATTTTACTTCAGGATATTCCGTGAGAGACTGAAAGGAAAGAATTTTGCGAAGACCATTTGTCTGGAGTCTAAGATACTCAAACTTATCCTGTTCCAAGCGATAATGTTCCAGCATTTTTTGTGCTTGCTCATAGCGTTTTTTCAGCTTTTTATATTTTTCAAATTCGACCCAAAAAGTGCCTGTAAAATCCAGACTGGAGCTAAAAAACCCACCCAGCCTGTCACTAACCCTCCCCATATAGCTCAAAGTATGAGATATAGGGTTCTTTTGCCAAGCAATACTAAAGAGCGAAAAACTCAGGCAAAAGCCAAGGCTAAGTAGATTTTTATTTCTCCAGAGAATTTCCCAGAGCATGTTAAGTTTATATGTAGAAAGCTACTGCTTGATACTTGAGCGGATATATTTCAATTCATCAAGATACTTCCCAGTTCCCAACACTACGCAAGTAAGTGGATTTTCAGCTCGTAAAACTGGAACTCCTGTCTCCTTACTTAGATACTTGTCAAGACCTTTGAGAAGGCAGCCACCTCCTGTCATAATAATACCTCTTTCTACAATATCGGCAGCAAGCTCTGGAGGAGTACGTTCTAATGTATTTTTTAGTGCCTCCAGTACAGCATCAATTGGTTCCCTAAGAGCTTTACGTATCTCATTACTATCTATTTGAAGAGTTCGAGGGAGACCACTAATTGCGTCTCTTCCTCGAAGCTCCATCGTTTCTACTTTTTTTTCTGGGAAGGAATTCCCAATATTGAGTTTTACATCTTCAGCCATCCTCTCTCCTATGATAAGATTGTACTGAGTACGAAGGTAGCGTATGATCGAATCATCAAACTCGTCTCCTCCAATACGAATGGAATCTGTAATTACCATTCCTCCTAAGGAGATGACTGCTATTTCTGTGGTTCCTCCTCCAATATCTACTATCATTGTACCTGCTGGATTCTGGATAGGAACATTGGAACCAATTGCTGCTGCAAGGGCTTCTTCAATCAAAAGGACTTCTCTCGCTCCAGCTTGTTCTGCTGATTCTTTGACGGCTCGTTTTTCCACTTCAGTGATTCCCGATGGGACACCGATTACCATTCGAGGGCGAACCAAAGTAGTTCTCTTATGAACCTTTTGGATGAAATAGCGGATCATCTTTTCGACAGTTTCAAAGTCTGCAATGACTCCATCTTTCATAGGACGAATTGCAACTATATCTCCTGGAGTACGTCCAAGCATACGCTTGGCTTCATGACCGACAGCTAGGATCCGTCCTGTTGCAGATTGAACCGCGACTACAGAAGGCTCTGAAAGAACGATACCTACTCCACGGACGTGAACCAGTGTATTTGCGGTACCCAGATCGATTCCCATATCGTTCGAAAAAAGACCGTAGAACTTATCAAAAAACATACAAATAACGAATATCCTTACCGCTTAACACAAACGATAATAAATTACATAGAGCTGAATAGAGGAAAAGCTGTCAAGAAAAGAAATAAATAAATTTAATAATTTGGATGTAAAGAAAGATATGTCTTTTCTCGATATTTTTGCACAATTTTACGTTTTGGGTTATTCTATAATTAGTTTTGATTGATGCCTCTTGTGAAGGTCGCTATAATGAAGTTTCTTTTCTTTTTCTTGGCAGAAGGAAGGATTTCCGCCACAGATAGGGCAATCGTCTGCTTCCTCTTTTGAGCCTCCAATTCTGCCCGCGATACCACCACAGGATCCTTTCAGAAGGATCCCTCCGAAAAGAGCTCCGACAGCCATCCCAAAAAACGCAACTACAACAACAAATATACTTAAGCTAAAAATCAACCCCACAGATGTCAGTATAATTCAGCCTTTTTTTCCCGCAAGTCTTTTTTCTTATTAGGGAGGTCTTGGGAGCTTAAATTTGCTTATCTTTTTGACTATCTGATGGAATGTATTGCTTCCCGATGGAAACTTAATCAATCCCAATCCTGAAGCGAATATAAAAAGCCAGTAAAACAAAGTAAGTAAAACAAGGCTTCTCAAGGCTCGTTCACATCCAGAAATAGTTCTTGAATTATAAGAAAGTAAAAGAGCACATGGCCAAGCAAAAATCAAAAGTACAGGGAGTATTTGCATAGAGTACTTAAAAAGTTGCGAAATCTCTCTTATAAAATTCTTACTATATGCGTTCCAAAAATAGATTAGCTCAGGCCAAAACCACATTGTATAAAAGATAAATATAGTTAGAGAAGATATCTTCCATACTACGGAAATCTCTCTTCGAGTAAATGAAAGCAAAAGAGCTACGAACCATACGAGAAAGATGGGAAGTAAGATTACTTTTAGTGCCATTTTATCAAATTTTCATTTCTTGAAGCAGCAAATGAAATGCTTGTTCCATACTTGTTGAATCAGCCTGATTCTTTCCAGCTATATCAAATGAGGGACCATGATCTGGACTGGTACGTAAAAAAGGTAGCCCAATCGTACAGTTGACACCATCCTTTCCCTGAAGAGATTTAAAGGGAATTAGCCCTTGATCATGATAGCAACTCAGTATAAGACGGTATTTTTTTAAGTTTCGCTCTACAAATAAAGCATCGGCTGAAATAGGACCTTCCACAAATAATCCTTCTTGATTTAATTGCTCGACCCAATTTCTCAGAAAGTCTTTTTCTTCCCTTCCAATGAGTCCGTTTTCACCTGCATGAGGATTTAAGGCACATAGTGCCCAAGGGAAACCATATTCAGGAAGATTCTTGACTTTTTTTAAAAGATGAAACAAGCTGGGATTACGTATTTTCTGTTTGAGGCGAGAAGGAACTTTTCGCAAGGGAATATGTTCTGTGAGGGGAATAACACTCCAGTCTCTACCATGCATCAACATCATAGTAGGCTTCTGAAAATAGCGGGAGAGATAGCCGGTGTGGCCGCAGAAGTTTTTTTGACCACTTCGTATTACCCATTCCTTGGAAAGGGGAGCTGTTAACATTCCATTGCATCCGTATCGCATTGCAAAATCACATGCGATCTGGAGCGAATGAAAAGCAAAACTTCCACTGCTCTGATTAGGGTTACCAGAAATAAGCTCTTTTGGAATGGAAGAGCTACTAAATTTTCTAGTCCTTTTTTCATCTTTTGATTGCATCTTATACATCTTCCTAAAGAAATTCTTTTTTTCTTGCATGGCAGAAGCCCATTTTGTTATATCACAAAATAAGACCCCAGTCGTGCAAATAGAAGAAAACTTCAACTCTAAAAAAAATTTTTCTCGTGTCTGAATTTCATACTTAGTAAAAAAGATTTCTTTTTCTTGGCAAATAGATTTTATCTTCTGAGAATGCTCGTTGATATCTGTACTAAAATAGATCAGCACTGTTTCCTGTGTTTTTTGGATGAGTGAGAGGGTATTCTGAAGCATTTTCTCAAAAATTTCAGGAGAAATTCCAGTTGGATCACCCCCCGTAAACAAAAATATATTCTTGGGAAGCTCATTTTGATTGGGAAAATAGGAAGCTGGCTTTGTCTTAGAGCTTGTCATAATAAACTATTGGGAAAGTATATGTCCTGTACAAACTACAAAGATCACTCTAAAAAAGATGATTTCTCTTGCTTGACAGAGCGATTTAGTATAATAGTCTTAAAAGCTCTTTTTGTTTTTTCTTAGCTCAGGAAGTTTTGTATGATTTAGCACAAAAGTTCCAAACTCTAAAAACTGTCTCAGTGCATTTTCGACAGTAACACCTTCAAGCATCGAAGCTTGTTCAAATTTCTCATTAAATCGAATTATATTATCAGCATTTTGAAGAGCAAGACGGTTTTCATCTGCAAGTTCAAGGAGATTTCTTAGAAACGAGGTCAACTCATGCATATAATCGTTAACTTGGATTATTAGAGATCTCATGTAGCGATCTCGTGTTTTCAAGCTCTGATTATGGATATTCTTTTGCCCTTGGGAAGAATGATCTTCTATGATTTGTGCCAAGACATGGAAACTGCGTAGAATGTTCTCAAAATTGATCTTTAACCTTCCTCTAGCGGCTCCGTGCGAAAAATCTAGCTTACAATGCTTTTCATAAATAGAAGGCCAATATTCTTTTTCGATTAAAGAAATCATGCTATGCAGTAAATTAATCTCGCGATCGTTGCAGCTGGGACTTATCTTTTGAAGAGGAATATGATTGAGTATATCTTTCGTTTTTCGTTTGAGAGAGGGTTCTTGTTCTGCTTCTGGAAAATCCGTAGCAAGCTGAGATATAATTTTATCTGGATTCTGATCAGAGAAATTAACATATGGGAGTATAACACGGAGACGAGTCCAATAGCGTGTCATATCTTTTCTGACCCGTTCCTTCTGTTCAGGATTTGGACTAGTCCGGAGAACCAGATCCATACTCTTTAGATATTTCAAAATTTTTTCTGCTTCGTTTCTTTCGTTTTCATCAAGAACATGTGACATAGGACTACTGAAATAGAATCGTCGTTTTAGATCAAGATATTTTTGCAAAGAATATACAGTACATGTGCAAAATCAAATCCAAGTTAGGACAAATAGAACTTATAACAATGAATATCTATGGGTTCTAGGGAAAATATATAGGAACAATTTCAATCTATCTGCTTCCTGAATGATTTTATCGGGAGGGATCATTAGGGCTCCTTCCTGTTCCAAGGCAATTCCTCTGAGGTCTGCTTGTGCAGCCTTTCGAATGGTTTGTATCCCTATACTAGGAAGGTCTAGGCTCCGATTTTGTCCTATTTTGGGAACTTTTACTAATACTCCTCCTTTTTTTCGGTTTCTCATTGAACCAGCTCGTCTGAGCAATTGATCGGTTCCTTCCATAGCTTCTACGCCAATGATCAGACCTTCTGATACAACAACAGCCTGACCCATATCAAAACTGCTTACAGAATGAAGCATTTTAACTCCCAAGGAAATATCTTTTTTTTGAGAATGATTGGGTTGAATCCTTCCAAGAGCTCCCTTTCGCGATGGACATAGCTGTGGATAAAAAAACTGAGGAGGTATGACTTTTATACCCAAGAGACGTAATAGAAAAATGATGTTCTTTAAAGCACTGTCATCTCCTTTCCTCCTGAAAAGCAAAGCAGAAAGGATGCGTCCGACAAGATTCATTTCTCTTTTCATTTCTATACTCGACACGCTTCGTTGCGGAAATCCACCCACCATTACAAATTCTTTGATGTGAAGAGAGAGAGCTATTTTGAGAAAGTTCCAGAGACTAGACTCTTCTGGAATAATTCTGCAGTTGGGGAAATCTTTTCTTAGGTTTTTTCTGCTATTTTTGATGGGGAAAATGGTAACTTTTCTCTTTTGTTTTAGGCAGGCAGAAGCAATGATTTGAGGAAGCATTCCTGAACCAGCAACGATTCCTATTTCCTTTTGAGACGGGGTATCTTTTCCAAAGATGCTCATTGATTATTAAGGATTTTATTGTGTTTGAGATGATGCAAGTAAAGTACTTTTCGTTTTTGAAGGGTTATAGAATAGTGTTTTTGTGAGAGAATCAAAAAAAATTTCTTCTCTTGTAGATATGAAAAATACTGAAGACCCACTTGTTTTATTTTCTTTGTGGTTTCAAGATGCCCTTCAAGTGCTTCCTGAACAAGCAAATGTCACTTCTTTAGCTACATCTTCTTCTGCGGGCCATCCTTCTGTTAGGATAGTCCTTTTAAAGGACTTCAGCAAGAAAGGCTTTGTTTTTTATACGAATTACGAGAGCAGGAAGGCTCAAGAAATCGAATCGACTCCTTACGCATCTATGCTTTTCTATTGGCATATTTTAGAGCGACAGATACGTATTGAAGGGAGCTTGAAAAAAACATCTCGTAAGCAATCATCCAAGTATTATTCCACACGTCCCCGTGATAGCCAATTAGGAGCTCACGCATCTCCACAAAGCCAAGTCATTCCTTCCAGAGAGTATTTAGAAGAGAGATATAACAAGTTTGAGAGAAAATTTGAGGGTTGCACCGTGAGCCTTCCCAAAAGTTGGGGAGGCTACTGCTTAGAACCTCAAAGGATGGAGTTTTGGCAGCAATGTCCTCGTCGTTTGCATGATCGCTTTCTATACACAAAAAATTCTCAAAAATTGTGGGATAGAAGTTGTTTAGCACCTTAGGCACAAACAAGATTTGGAAATAGGACTAGATGAGAATGACTTCATCACTCAGTTCGTTTGGATCACCTCCTTCTTGTTTAGGAAAGAGAATAATCATATCTTTGCTAACTGTTTCAACAGCTTCAAGAATTCCTTGCTTATATTTTTTTTCTTTCAGGGCATCTGTAATCTTGGAACTTAGTTTATTCCAATATTCTTCTCCAAGTTTCTTATCGATACCTCTATCCGCTATGATTTCTAATCTATGTTCTGCTAGAAGGAGATAGATTAGGACACCGTTGTTTTCCTCTGTATCCCAAATATGATATTGAGAAAAAATATCAAGAGCTCTTGCTCGTGACAGGAGATTTTGCCAGATCTGAACAAGTGAGAAAGAAGATTCTATTGCAACTCGAATTTCAGCTCGATGCTTTGTTTCAGAGGAAGCAATAGCTTGGGCTATTTCATGGAGATCTTTTTTCGAAAAATATCTACCTCGTCGTCCTCTGAGAGTAAAAAGGTGAATTAGGGTTCTTATTAATTTTAATTTCATTACCAGCCTCCTGATGCTCCTCCGCCACCAAAACTTCCGCCACCGCCGCTAAAGCCGCCTCCGAATCCTCCGCCGCCTCGACTCATTCCAGAATAGCCTCCATATCCATATCCTCTTCCAATATAGCCCCCTGCGTATCCAGCTCCTAGCAAGCTCCCAAAAACCCCCCATAAGAGTCCAGTAAGCCAATGAAAAAAGAAAATTCCTAAAATAAGTCCTGCAATAGAAGTAAGCAAAAAAGAAAATCCTCCACCAAGAAGGGAACGGAATAGGAAAAAAATTAGAGCTAAGGGAACAATAAGGAGTGCGGCACGATTTTTTCCTTGGAACGATCCTCTCCGTGTTTGATGTTTAGGAGGTGGGAGCTCTTCTCCTGAAAGAATTTTGATGATAGAGACAATGCCTGCAGCAACCCCCTCATAGTAGTTTCCCTGTCTGAAAGAGGGAAGGATTTGTTCTTCAATGATCCGTTTCGATAGGATGTCTGTAAGTGCACCTTCTAGTCCATAACCTACCTCAATTCGCACGCGGCGATCTTCCTTTGCAATGACTAGAATTACGCCATCATCTATATTCTTCCGACCTATTTTCCAAGACTCAGCTAGGCGAATCGCATAAGATTCTATTGTTTCTGGCTTAACGGATGGTATGAGTAATACTGCTATTTGAGATCCTTTTTGCTTTTCAAAGGCGGAAAGAAGATTCTCCAATCCCTCTTTTTGGCTTTGATTCAATGTATTATTAAGATCTGTAACTCTTGATAGTAGTTTGGGAATAGCTACCAATTCCTGTGCTTTCAAAGGAACACTGAAAAACAAGAACATCACGGAAAGCACTATCATACCCCTAAAATGAATACTCCTAAACTTAGGAATCAGGGAAGTACAGCCTTGTGAAATCAACAGAATCAAAGGAGAGAGGTCTTAAAACTCTACTGTGGGGGTCTTTTTAACCTCTTCCTCGTTTTCTACACTAAAGTTGGGTTTCAGACTAAACCCGAAAATGTTTGCCGTAATATTGGAGGGAAACTTTCTCACCTTTACGTTGTATTGCTTGATGGATTTAATGTAGCGGTTCCTCGCAACAGCGAGTCGATTTTCGGCTCCTTCCAAAGAGGATTGCAGGTTTGTAAACTGTGTGTCAGCCTTCAGGTTCGGATAACGTTCTACCACTAGCATCAGCTTAGATAGAGCTGATGAAAGTCTTCCTTGTGCCTTCTGAAACGTACGGAAGGCTTTTGGATCATTCAAAAGCTCGGGAGTAGCTTGAATCGAGGTTGCTTTAGAGCGTGCTTCAATAACTTGAGTAAGTGTTTCTTGCTCAAATTTAGCATACCCTTTTACAGTCTTGACAAGGTTTGGTATCAAATCCGCTCTCCTCTTATATTGGTTCAAGACCTCAGACCAAGATGCTTTTGCTTCTTCGTCCATGGAAACCAAGGAGTTATATCCACAAGAGCTAAGCAGAAAGGAAAGAACTACTATCGCAAAAGCGAAAGATATTCTACTTGTAAAAAAATACTTCATAACAGAGACACTCTCTTGAGATCCATAGTATTTTGTCTACAAAAAAAGTTTTTTATTTTATCCGTCTCTTTGACACAAGGAATAGTGCAAACAGTCAGATTGCTTTAACAAAAGGATTATCGGGGATTTCTCCCCGATAATCTTAGAACATTCGTTTTATTTACAATTTTTACAAACGACCAAAACCACCGAATCTGGAAGAAGTACGCACGGTTTTCTTCTTCACAGTTTTCTTTTTCGCAGTTTTCTTCGCTACTTTCTTTTTCGCTACTTTTTTCTTTGTTTTTTTCTTTGCTACTTTCTTTTTCGCTACTTTTTTCTTTGTTTTTTTCTTTGCCATTTTCTCTACACTCTATTTTGTTTTTCCTTACACAAGGATGTTGTTTGTTATTAAGAAATGGAATGATGAAAATATATTCTTTCTCAAAATACTTGAAAATATATTTTCTGAATTACAGTACTCTTGCCCAAAAATCATTTCAACAAAACCTTTCATCAGAATCATTTACATTTACACACATCACATTTCTTCACTCTTAATAGACGTAAGTAAAATCATTTATTTACTTTTATTAAAGAGTGTGACATAACATATATAATTATCTGTATTTTACAAGATTTTTTTTGAAAAAAAATCTTTCTACAAGATTTTTTTACTTATAAGTTTCACTTAGTATAATAAAGTTTTTTAGTAATAATAGCTTTTGTTAACAATAAGATTTGACTGTATAGGACAAAAATAGCTAAAAGTTTTACTTGATAGCTATCTTAGTTTCCTTGAAACTGAAGCTATACATTATGAATCATAATACTGTTCAGAAAAAATCTTTCTCTTTTTTAGTATACCGTTTCTTCCGATGCACTCGTTTGAATCTTCTCGTATGGAAGATTTCTATACCAGTTAGTTTTTCGATGATCACATATACAGGGATTATGGTAACAGATACTTATATGGTAGGATTCCTTGGTGAAACTTCTTTAGCGACAGCGGGTTTAGGAGGTATTTTTATCTGGACAATACTTTCTTTCTTTATGGGTCTTAGTATTGGCGTACAGATCCTTATAGCACACTGTTATGGTAAAAAAAGATATACGGAAATAGCAAAAATTCTTCGAGTATCTATCGTCATCAGTCTCCTAGTAGGGTTATTGATAGGAGCTATCATTTGGTATCTTAGTCCTTCTTTGATTCCATTTCTAGCAAATGGACGAGAGTTTGTTGATTCTACTATTTCTTTCGTTCAAATTCGCTGTCTCAGTTTCCCTTTCTTTTTTCTTCTTTTCATGTTGCGTTCTTTTTTTGATGGCTTAGGGAAGACATATATAGGTTTCATTTCTTCTCTTACCAGTATGTGTGCGAATATTTTTCTGAATTGGGTTTTAATTTTCGGTCATCTTGGTTTTTCTGCTTATGGGACAAATGGTGCTTCTTCTGCATCTGCTTTGTCTGTTTTCCCTGGCCTTATTAGCATCTTTTTCTTTCTAGTTGGGAGGGAAAACTACAGAAAATATTTGTTAATTCCTATTTTTTCTTTGCGAGAAGGAATTCAAATATCTTTCAAAATTTTCAAAACTGGAATTCCCCCTGCTTTGGATAACTGTATCATGAACCTATCTTTTTCTGTTTTTTATAAGTTTTCTGCTATTGTGGGAACTATTTCTGTTGCTGCTTCTAACTTGATTATTTCGATTCTAAGTATTTCATTTATGCCCGGATTCGGATTTGGAATTGCTGCTGTCACTATTCTTGGGCAATCAGTTGCTGTGAAAAAATACCGCCTAGCCTATCATGGTGTCTATCGTGCGGCTCATTACAGTGCTATGATCATGGGTACAATAGGTCTATTGCTAATTCTCATGGGAGAGTCAATTTTAAGAAGATTTAGTACAAGCAGTGCAGATATAGCAAAAGAAGCATATCCTGCGTTGATACTTGTCTCTCTTGTTCAATTTGCAGATGCTTATCAAATGGTTTTTAGTTCGGCTCTTCGAGGAGCAGGGATGATGAATTGGGTTTTGGTTGTTTATAGCATGAGTATTTTACTTTTTATGTTTCCTTTCAGTTGGTTTTTGGGAATTAGTATCAATGGAGGAACAGTAGGTCTATGGCTTGGAGTTAGTCTCTGGATTCTTCTGATTTGGATTATCTTTCGTTCTAAGTTTCGGGAAGGTAGTTGGAAAGAAGTCTCTTCTCTAGTTTCAAATTAGCTTGTTTTATGAAAGATGTTTCTCAAGGGTCTTTCGAATTACTTTTACATCAGCTTTTAATCTGATGTAATCCTTTTGAAACCTTGCTTTTAGTTGTAGCTTTCCTTCATGGTAGGCTATTTTGGAATCTGCGAATTTGAGACCATGAGCTGTTGATACAACAACAACAGTATCTTTTTTTCCTATTTCTCCACGTGCTGCAAGCTTTTCTAAGCATGCAAATGCTGTTCCTGTATGAGGATCCTGAAACATACCGTGAAGGTCGGTGCGAGCTGCTGCATTGGCAAGTTCCTCTTCAGTAGCTTGTTCTACGACTCCTTGGAAAGAACGGAGAGTTTTCACAGCACGTTCAAAGCTGACAGGATTACCTATTTGAATGGCAGAAGCTAATGTCTTTTTTGCCTTGACTGGGCTGTATTCTTTCAATCCTTTCAGAAAGCTAAGGTAAAGTGGGTTTGCATGAGCACTTTGAGCTGCACATATTCTCGGAAGCTTTGAAATACATCCTAAGTCATATAAAAGCTGCAGTCCTGAGCCAAGTGCACTTACATTTCCAAGATTCCCTGCTGGAATCACAAACCAGTCAGGAACCTCCCATGAAAGTTGCTGGAGAGTTTCTATTCCCATTGTTTTTTGACCTTCTAGCCTTAGAGGATTCATGGAGTTTGCAAGATAGATGCTTTGATCCGAAGTGATCTCTTTTACAATTTGCATACATCCATCAAAATCAGTCTGGAGACTAAGAACTATAGCCCCGCAAGAGAGAGGCTGTACTAGTTGAGCAGTAGAAATTTTCCCCTCTGGTAAAAAAACAATAGTTGGAATCCCAGCATAGGAAGCATAGGATGCAAGAGAAGCACTTGTGTCACCAGAAGATGCACAGGCAAGTGCAAGAATTGGTTTCCCCTTTGCGATAAGAGATTGAACATGGCTTACTAAAACAGTCATCCCAAGGTCCTTAAAAGAACCTGTATGTGAAATACCACATTGCTTAATCCAGAGTCTTCCTATTCCAATTTCTTTAGCAAGACGATCCATAGGAGTAAGTGGAGTGTTTCCTTCACCAAGGCTTACGATATTTTTGGAATCAATATCTGGAAGGACCCATTCCTTTTTCCCCCAAACACCTGAAGAATAAGGAAAAGGGCTAGAAATGGTTCGTTTGCCTAAAATTTCTTTCCATTGTTCTGGTTTTGTTTCTTTGAGTTTTCCTACATTCTGCTCGACATCAATCAGAGAGTCGCACTTTGGATCCTTGCATCGGTATAAAATTTCATCGATTGAATAGATACTTTGGCAGTTGATACATCTCAAGAAACTATTGGAGTGTTTCTTGATAGATTCTGAGTGAGTGATATTCATGATACTATTTGCTTAATCCGAAGTTTCATCATCTTCTTGATTGAATGAGGAAGTCATAAAAGAATACAGACCTGTTTTATCTCTTGATAAATCATCTATATTGGGCTTGATTCTTAATAAAGTGAAAAGAAATTCTATTCTAGGCTGTTTTTTTGAGTCAAAACTATATTTGGAAGAAAGCTCAAGCTCAACAAACTGAATTGGAGCATCCTGAAAAACGGATACGGCAAGGATAATCAAAGCAGCACGGTTGATAAGTTCTATGCTATTGAAGGTTTCAGTCTTTTTAATTTTTTTCAGACTCTTCATCCGTGGAGGCTGCAAGAAGCTATTTCCGTTTGCATGAAAGGTTAGATCATATCCTTTTGTATGAGAATTTCTACGGAAGTCAATCACAAGATGCTTGTCCTTTAGTCCTTTCAGTGGGAGTACAATATCAGTATCAAAGAGACCAATTTTAACTTGGAAGAATCTATCTTTTTTTCCAAAGATGAATTTCTTTTGGAATCCGATCTTAGGAGGAGAGATTTTTAAGGAAAGCTTTTTTTTTACAGGGCGAATCCAAAGAATAAAAGATAATAGTCCCATTGAGATAAGAGATATGAAACCTATCAAAGCAACAAGGAAATCTAACCAAGAAGAAGTTACTAGAAAAAGCATGGTTTTAATAGCTATTCAAGATAGTTTGTGTCCACATTTTTTATCACTTCCCTAAAAATGATTTTTGGGAGCCTCTTTTGTGTTGTGATGATTCTATTGATCCTTCGTTTTTCAGTAATGTCTTGTCTATTTCTGACTCCTGAGATACTTTATCGCCTTTTTTCGGCGCTGTTTGCTAGATAAACCCTTCAAAGCTGTGATATTCCAAAGATAGCTTACAGTGAAGCTAAAAATCTTTTGACTTTTGCTCGGAAAAGAAAAACGAAACCGTGATATATCCTGAATAAAATGCTTCCCTGCTTGCCATGTCTTAGGAACTTTCCCTTTCTTATATTGAATATCTGTAGGAGTCCCCGAAATAGGGTCTATCCTCACAAGCATCTTTCCCTCTAGCTTAAAATCACTAAAAGCCATTTTATTATGTTCCTTTGTAAAGAAAAGTTTCTTTTCCTGATCTCCGTGCCTATCCTGAATCCTCTGGATTCTATCGTGAAACTGAACTTGA
>JABABJ010000169.1 GCA_014238275.1 Leptospirales bacterium
AGGGTCTCCCCATTTTGCGGAGTATGAGACTCCGCAAAATGTGAGCAAAGACAGGGTTTCCCTGTCTTTGCGTCCCCTCAGTCATGCCACGGACGGCATGACTGAGGTTTTATAAAAGGCGCGGTCATCCCTCTCGTGAAACTGGCGGTCCCCCCTCTCTGGAAAGGGACGGCACAACTTAGGTCTTATAAAACCCCTCTCTGAAACCTAGCGACAAAAACTGCTTAAGTATCTTTGCCTTTCAGGCAAAACATAGGGAGGGGAAATCTTTTTCAAGCGTTCTAAAAATAGACAGCCTCGAACGGGCTCATGAATTTTTTCGGAGAAAAGATAAATTTCAGCTAAAAGAGCATAGGAGGCTGCTTTGAGTTTTGCTTTCTGATTGGCATTTTTTCCACTTAGACCTATAATTTTATGAAGATATTCCACGGCAGAGCCATCGGCTTTATATTCAAAGTAAAGGATCTTGGCGGCTGTTAAAAGGGAATATCCAGTATACTGGCTTGATGGATATTGAACAGAAAGCTCTTCTACGAAGGAAAGGGCTTCTTTGCTATGAAGGGCAAGATACAGGGAGTCAACTGCAGCAGAAAGTACGGCAGCAGAAAGTTCTTTGGAGCCCTGATCCATCTGTTGAATCGAAGCAATAATCTTTTGCATTTCTTTGATATTGAGTGAGGTCTTTTTTTTTTGCAATTCTTTTGCAATTTTTAGACGGACGAGCTGAGTAGCTGCCGGAATTACGAAATCACCCCCCTCTTTTATCGCCCTTTCCAGATGATCCTCAGCCTCACGGCTATCCCCTTCATGAAGTGCTATCGTTCCTAAATGATAAAACTTTTCACTCAACGAAAGAGACTGCCCCAACAGCTCATCTGTCAAAAAGGAGAATAGTAAAGAAAGAAAGCAAATAAAAGGAAGCATCGCAAATATCAAGAGACATGAAAAAAATTTTATTCATCCACAGGAAGAAGGTTAAGATTTTTTGTAGAAGAATGGAAAGATGCCTCAGTGCCTGATGCTGAGGCATCTGGAAAAGAAGGCACTTCAGCTTCAAGAAGAAGTGAGGGATTAGCTCGAAAAGATGGTGAGGAAGACGGAGGGGGAGACGGAGAGGAAGAAAAGGTCTGCTCCTCAATAGAAGGCTCTCGTATCTCGGAAGCATCCATTCTGTCAATAGGGACTTCCAGCCTCTCAATAGGAGGCTCCCGTATTTCGGTAGTATCTTGTCTCAGAGACCCTCTTTCTTTTTCCGTCTTGTTGGATTGAATCGTAGAATTCCTTGAAATTCCCGCAAACTTGTCTATATCCGATATAAAAGGTTTCGATGGATTTGCACGGTTTTTCTCACGAAAGACTTCTTCTTTCAAGTTAGGAAGCTCATCTCTCATTTGATATACAGAATAAGTTCCTTTATACCAAGAGTTGATTCCCACAAAAAGAGCAACAATGAACCACAAACTCAATGCACAGAGACGTATAAAAAAAAGCATGCTCTCAGGGATTGAGCCTATGAGATCGTCGAAGAGTTTATAAAACTTTGTCATATCTTTCAGTATCGTATGTTCTTGTAAAAAATACAAGGATAATTATTCTTTATATACTCTATCTTCAGGAAGAAGAGGACTCATCATCAAGAAACATCCCTCCTGCAGCAACAGCATAGTTGACTGCTTCAATCAATATAAATGATCCGCTTCGCTTATTTTTTGTATATGAGTCGTAGTACAGAAGAGAGGCACTTTTCAAGCGAACTACGGCAAGATCATTCATTTCGAGAGATTCAGGCTCATACACCCGCTCTAAGGTGTGAAGATCCATGCAGTATTCAACTTTCTGTACGACTATAGGAAGCTCACGAGTTCCATGACGAAGAATATATTTGCTCCTACTAGAAAGAGAAAGAGGCTCTTGTGACATCCAACAAATTCTTGCAGAAAACTCCTGTCCAGATGAGGGAGTATTGTCCTGTGTCGTAAGTAAATCACCACGGCCGATGTCTAGCTCATCTTCCAAAACAAAGCTAACAGACATAGGTGCAAAGGCTTCTTTACATTCCTTTTCTCCCAACTGAATGCTTCGTATCCTGCTTTTCAGACCTGAAGGCCATATTTGCACCCTATCATTCGGGCGAAAGACCCCTCCATTGATACGACCAGCGTATGCCCTATAGTTTGGTAATTTGGAAGATTGAGTACGAATGACAGTCTGTACAAAAAAGCGAGGATCCTCTAGGTTTTCATTACCATCTATAGAAACAGCATGGAGATATTCCATAAGGGTCATTCCCTTCCCTGAGTTTTCTTGTGTAGGAGAGCAAATGGAGTCCAAATACCATGGCATTTTCTTGGAAGGATGAACTATATTATCGCCATGAAGTGCACTAATGGGAATTGCTTGAATATCTTGGAATTCCAGCGAAAAATGTTGAACAAATTCTAAAAAATCCTTTCGTATGGTCTCAAAAGCCTCATGAGAATAATCGACCAAGTCTATTTTATTGATAGCAAGAAGTACATGAGGAAGTCCTAAAAAGAATGCTATCGTTGCATGACGTCTCGTTTGTTCTACTATACCCTTGGACGCATCTATAAGAAGTATAGCTAGTTGAGTTGTGGAGGCTCCTGTAACCATATTGCGAGTATATTGGACATGACCTGGGCTATCGGTGATAATAAACTTACGATCTTTGGTATTGAAGTATTTATAGGCTGTATCAATCGTAATTCCCTGCTCTCGTTCTGATTTAAGACCGTCTGTCAAAAGTGCAAGATTGATTCTTGAGTGTCCGTCCCTTTGACTTGACTTTTCTACAGCTTCCAAAAGATCCGTCTGAATCGCATTGGAGTCATAGAGAAGCCTTCCGATAAGAGTACTTTTCCCATCATCGACGCTTCCGCAGGTAATGAATCGAAGGACTTCCATTCAAAAATAGCCCCCACGTTTACGATCTTCCATTGATGTTTCAGAGCGTTTGTCATCCAAACGTGCTCCTCTCTCTGTAGTTCTGCTTTCTATAATATCATCAATAATTTCAGATACAGTATAGGCTTTGGCTTCCATAGCAGCCGTACAACTCATATCTCCTACGGTACGAAATCTTACCAATCTCTCTTCTGGATTTTCATCCCTCTGAAGTGTTATAAAACTAGAATAAGGAAACACTTGATTTTGACGAATGATTGTCTGTCGAGAATGAGTAAAATAAAGGCTTGGGATGGGTATATCCTCACGCTGAATGTAGTTCCAAATATCCAACTCTGTCCAGTTGCTGAGGGGGAAGACACGAACATTGGCTCCTTGATGGATATTCCCATTATAGAGATCCCAAAGCTCTGGTTTCTGCATTTTTGGGTCCCATTGACCAAACTCATCTCGTACAGAAAAAATTCGCTCTTTCGCACGAGCCTTTTCTTCATCTCGACGTGCTCCTCCAATACAGGCATCTAATCCAAGCTCTTCGATTGCATCCAAAAGAGTCACTGTCTGAAGAGAATTTCTGCTAGCAAACTTTCCCTTTTCTTCTTGAACCCTACCCTGATCAATGGAATCCTGAACATATCGTATCTTTAGGTCAAGTTTAAGATCACGAATCAGCTGATCTCGAAAAGATAAAGTTTCAGGGAAATTATGACCTGTATCAATATGGAGGAGAGGATAGGGTATAGGGGCAGGAGCAAACGCCTTTTTTGATAGAAAGACAATGACAAGAGAATCCTTTCCTCCCGAAAATAGAAGAGCTGGCTTGGAGAATACAGAAAAAACCTCACGCAAAATATGAATCGACTCTGCCTCCAAATAATCCAAATGGTCTAAAACATATTTCGACATTTACACAATTCCAATGCAAATACACACACAGATATACATTGCAGAGATCAAAAAACAAAATCGCCCTAGCGAGGCAATCATTTCTTAACATTCATACGAAGAAAATCGGCAACTATATACAATTAAGCCCCTTAGGATAAGATAAGCTCGTTTTTTAGAAAAAAATGCTTGTACTTTTTCAAGGATGAAAGATGAAAGATATTGTGTCATAAAAAATGACTTCTAAGTCAATCTCAGATATGGACAAGTGTGCCTGCAAAATCTACTCTAACCCTAAACCAACACAGATAGTACAATAGCACCGACCCTGTCAAGTACACAAAATTTTCGTGGTCTGTCAACAAAAAAACAGGATAAATGGAAAAAAATTTGCCCAAAGCCATTGAGACAAAATTACCCGTATAAAGGATGGCTCTAATCTTATTTGTCTTAATCTGAGCTTGACTTAACATAGCTCAGTATTGAGATGCGTCTATTTTTGAAAATAGAACTGTGAAAATCTTGCAATTTTGAGGACTTTCTCAAGGAATGACGACTGGAGAACCTCGGAAAATCTCAAAAAACCTCTATCAAAAAACCTCTATATAGAAGTCCTTCTTTATGCCTCCAAAACTTGTAAATCCCTTCTTACGTAAATTTAGGCTCTTATCCTTTACTTGCATTTCTCTTCTGGTTTTATCCCCTTTTTCCTTTGCATTTATAGAAGCTCTTCATTCCTCTCCTCGGCAGTGGCATAGCTTTTTCCCTCAAGGACTTGCAAAAGCAACACTAGGGAAACAACCTATACTTCTAGAATTCTATGCTCCTTGGTGTAGCCTTTGCCGAAAGCTTCGAGATAAGGTCTACCCTTCCGAAGAAGTTCGTTCCATTACCCGAAAATATATTCTAATTAGGATCAACGGAGAAAAAAATCCTGACCTTTTGCATCAATTCGATGTAAAAGGCTATCCCACCATTCTTCTTTTGGATTCCAATGGAGCTCGTTTGGACAAATTAGATGGCTTCATCAATTCTTCAGCCTTAGCACGAAAGCTAAGAGATACTTATAGACAAAAAAACAGACGCCAGAAATTTCTGGATCATCTGAGTCATAATCCCAAGAATATGTATTCTAATTTTGACGCAGGTGTTTATTATTTTGAGATTGGCTCTTACGAGAAAGCAAAAACCTACTTCTTAGAGGCAAGAGATATATTTGAAAAAAAATTTGAGAACAATTCCTCTCAAGTCCTTGCTAGATCTACTCATTTAGAAATAAAACAGGAATCAAAGAAGGCAGCAAAGGCTCTTTACAACGCTTGTGTCAGTCTCATGCACTTAGACCACTATCTTCAGGCTACACTATGCTGGAATCGCTACTTGAAAAACGATACTTCAAATAAAAATTCTTCTATGAATCATCACGATCTTGTTCATTCACGATACTACAGAGGACTTTCTTTATATTATCAAGGGAAGAAAAATGCTTCAAAAAGTGATCTCAAATTCGCTTCTCAAAAACTATCTTCCTTAGAAGACAGAGAAAATGCTGAACTTCTCATACGAATGATCGATAAGAAGCAAAAGTAATCCTTAAATCCCATGTAAGATAAATCTAATGAAAGAATTGATTCATTCCCACATTAACCGAATGTCTCCCTACATCCCAGGCTTCCAGCCTCGCTCAGGAAGCCGTCCTTGTATTAAGCTCAATACAAACGAAAGCCCTTTTCCTCCCAATAAGAAAGTCATCCTTTCCCTTAAAAAAGCATTGAAAAAAAATAAACTGAATTTATATCCAGATCCTTCTTGTGTGCAACTTCGAAAGCTCGTTGGCAAAAAATTTGGTCTTCCTAGCGAGAACGTTATGATTACCAACGGGTCAGATGAAGCACTTTCCCTTCTTTTTCGTTCTGTTCTTTCATCAAAATCCTCCCTTATCATACAAGAACCTACCTACAGCCTCTATCCAGTTCTTGCACGAATCAATGATGCATCGTGTATCTCCGTCCCTCTACAAGACGATTGGAAAGTAAATTTCTCTCGATTGATACAGACCATAAACACAAACTCTATTCCTCACGAGAATTCTAAAGCAGAACAAAAACAAAAGAAACCAAAAAAAACCCCTATCCACCTTGCCGTAATTGCAAATCCTAATTCGCCGACAGGAATTGCAGAGCCTTTGAAACAGCTCCTCAACTTTGCAAAAGAAAATCCATCCCTGACCTTGGTAGATGAAGCCTATCTTCCCTTTATGGGCTCTCGATGGACAGATTTTAGTGCAGGGAAATACGCTGGAACAAAAGACTTTCCTCGGCTTACTGTCTGTGGTAGTTTCAGCAAGGCCTATAGTCTGGCTGGGCAGAGAGTTGGCTGGCTCTTAGCCCAGCCAGAGCTTATCTGTAATTTAGACAAAATCCGTGATTCGTATAACCTAAGCAGGCTAGCACAAGAAGCAGCCCTTGCCGCATGGAAAGATGAAAAAGGATTTCTTCATACTATCCATCGGATTTGCCGCAATCGAAGGAAACTAAACTTAGAGCTTGATAAACTTGGATTTCACACACTTCCATCTTCGGCCAATTTCATTTTCACAAGACCCCCTTTAGAATTGACTGCAAAAGACTACAACTCTTTTCTAATCTCTAAAGATATATTCGTACGGTATTTTGAACAAAAGAAAGTGAATGATTATGTTCGTATTACGATTGGGACAAAAAAAGATATGAAAAGGCTTCTTAATACGACGAAAGAATGGATCAATCTATGCAAAAAGAAGGTGCAAAAATAATCATCACAAGAAAAAGGCGTGCAAAGAGAGAATCCCAAATTCAAATCTCAATCCCAATCTCAATCCCAATCTCAATCCCAATCTCAATCCAAATCCAAATCCAAAAAAGAACAATCTTATGAGACTATTCCCTTTCTTGAAACAACAAAAGCTATTTTTCTTATACCTTTTGATTCCATTGATCATCATAGTCATACTTTCTCCTTGGCTTCAGAAAGTTTCTTTTTTCCTGATCTTTTGTCTGTTATCTATTGTCCTGCTTTGCTTCTTGCTGATTCAATTTTCTGGTGTTTTCTATCAAGTCAAGGATCCTGCAGACCATTTATTTTACGTTCACACAGAAGATAACTGGAAACTTCCCCTTCATTACCATGCTCCGATTCTTCCTGCAACCCGTAAATATCCTCTCATTCTTGTTCACGGTCTTGCAAGCAATAAGCATAGTGTAGATTTGGATAAAAGACACAGTCTTGCTTATTTTCTGAAACAACATAATTATCCCGTTTTTGTTGTCAACCTTCGAGGAACAAAGCAATCATATCATCGATCCAAAGATGCTTATCAAGACTTTTGCTTTGATGATTTCGTTTTTCAAGATGCCCCTAGTATCATTCGCCGCGTTCGAGAGCTAACAGGAGCTCCAAAAGTAATCTGGATTGGTCACAGTATGGGAGCGATGATCCTTCAAGCCTTCCTTGGACAAAAACTTCCCGAACACGAAAATGTTGCTTGTTTTATTTCTTTAGGAGGCCCTGGGACTTGGACCTATCTCAATCATGATAGCACATGGAAGCCTTTGCTCAAATCATCTTCTCTGAATCCATTGATTGATCTCCCTTCGCTTGGAAAGATTGTATCTCCTTTTTTAGGAAGATTTTATTTACCAGAGAAAGCAAAGGTATATTTCAGCAAGGATATAGAACATCAAACTGCTCGTACTCTCTTTGCCAACTCGCTAGAAAACATATCAACTGGACTCTTAAATCAGATTAAAAACTGGGTCAAAAATGATGAGGAGATGAGTGTGGATAGAAAATGGGACTATAGAAAAGGTCTCAAGAATATTGTCATACCCTCCCTCTTTATTGTAGGGAAAGGGGATATGATTGTAGCTCCTTCCAGCACTAAATTCGTTTGGGAAAATATAAGCAGCAAGGATAAAAAGTTTGTCCTATTGTCCAAAGAAAATGGAATGAGTTCAGACTACTGTCACATAAGTATTATTACAGGAAGCAAGACCTCTCAAGAAGTATTCCCCCACATTCTGGAATGGCTCAACAAATTCGGTATAGAAGAAAAGAACCGTAACTACCTTAGCCTTTTCAAAAAATATCTCCACCTAAAAAGAAAAGATTGACAAAAACACCAAGCCCCATCGAATGACATCCTTGTATGGAAAAGACTCTAATTCTTATTAAACCTGATGCCGTAAAATCCTCTCATATTGGACATATCCTGTCTCGTGCTGAATCCGAAGGCTTTCGCATAGATGCATTGAAAATGATACAAATGAGCAAACAGGAAGCAGAAGAGTTTTACGATGTCCATCGAGAAAGGCCTTTTTTTAGTAGCTTGATAGCTTTTATGACATCTGGGGCGGTTGTTGCTGCCGTTCTTTGTGCAGAAAATGCCGTTCAGAAATGGAGAGAATTGATTGGAGCAACCGATCCTTCAGAAGCTAAGGAAGACACAATTCGAAGGCTATATGCCGAAAACAAGGAAAAAAATGCAGTTCACGGCTCAGACTCGAATGAAAATGCAACAGGGGAGATTCGTTTCTTCTTTCCAGACTAGAGTCCTTTCCCCTTATGTAAACCTGTATAGTCTCCAAACTTTTTTCTTGATACATTTTTCTTGATACATTTCTTTATGGAAGGAATCATACAAGCTTTTGCATCTTGTTTTGACAGCTTTCTTCATCGAGAAATTTTCCCTTATATACAGCAAAAAGCCCCTTCCCTTCTATCAGAGCCAATGATTTATTCCCTAGGAGGTAAGGGAAAAAGAATCCGTCCGGTTCTAGTGATGCTTTGTGCAGGATTCAACCTGCCAAATAAGGAAAAAACCAAAGATCTCCCTAAAGATCTTTATAAAACAAAATCCATTCTATACACAGCAGCAGCTATAGAAAGTATTCATACCTATTCCTTGATCCACGATGACCTTCCTTGCATGGATAACGATAGTATGAGGCGTGGAAAACCATCTTGTCACATTCAATATTCAGAAAATCAAGCTGTTCTTGCAGGAGATGCCCTCAATACTCTAAGCTTCTTTTTGCTTGCAAAAGCAGTAAACTTCAACAGCTCTTTAGAACTAGGAAAGCTAACTGAAATCCTTGCTAGGACAAGTGGGATGGAAGGTATGGTAGGGGGACAAATTCTCGATCTTCAGTCTCAGTCTCCAATTGCCTTGTCACAAAAAGGAAATAAAGAAAAAAAGAATTCTGTCGAGCAATTAGAAAGGATTCATTCTCTGAAGACAGCTACATTGTTTTCTTGTTGCACTGAAATCGGAGCCTTGCTTTCCTCACGAAACCCAAGCTCAATTCAAGTCTATCGAAAGTATGGTGAAAAGCTTGGGCTTCTTTTTCAAATCCAAGACGATCTCATGGACTATGAGAATGATTCAAGCAAAGAAGAACAAAACAACTATCCAGCTCTACTAGGAAAGAAGGAAAGCCTACATCGCTGTCGCCTTTTACAGAAAGAGCTCTTTGAACTTGCAGATCAACTCCATCAAAATAAGGAATGCTCGGAGGATTTGTGTAAGATATTCCAAAAACTCCCTTTTTGGCTTCTGAAAAGACTATCATGAAGAATATGAAAAAATCAGAGTATGTAAGTAGAGCAGCGTATAAGCTCAAGAATGCACTCTCTTTTTTTCGTGAGGAAGGATACCTCATCAAAATTCGAGGAAGAATCTGTATGGATCTTGGTGCTGCCCATGGTGGCTTTGTTCAAATCCTTTTGGAAGAAGGGGCTGAAAGAATTTATGCAATAGATGTTGGTTATGGTATTTTAGAATATAGCCTCCGCAAGAATGAGCGAGTCATTGTCCTTGAGCGAAAGAACCTCCGATTCCTTCATAAAAGCTGGTTTCTCGCAAAAGATATTTCCCAAACAAAGGAAAGTGAAGTGCAAGCAAGTTCTCTTTTTATTACTTGCGATGTCTCTTTTCTTTCCTCTCGGACAGTGTTAGAGGTTTTAGCTCGTTTTTCTCAAGAAAACCAAATCCCCCTAGAGGCAATGATCCTCATCAAGCCTCAGTTTGAGGCATCTCAAAAAACCCAGAAAGGAATCATTCACAACCCCCAAACACGACAAAAGCTGATAGATTCCGTGCGGGAAAAAGCAGAATCCCTTGACTTTTCGGTACATGGGATTCGAGAGGCTATCCCAGCCGGAAGGAAAGGAAACTTGGAATACATGATGTACCTTAACAGTGTACCTTACACAGAAGCTAAAGGCTCCCCCACCCAATAAAAGAAGAGCCAAGGAAAGATGGAGACGGCGGGAGTTGAACCCGCGTCCTGCAGCGCAGGAGACAAATTTCTACATGCTTAGCCGGCTTTAGGGAAACGAAATCCTGCCAGCCGGCGGGCTATCATTCGCTTTACAGCCTGTATACATTTGCTGATGGGCAGTCTGTCCCCCATCAGCTCATCCTCCGTAAATGACGCTTCTATACCATCCCGAAGGAGAGACGGTACGAAACGCTGGTGCTAAATATTATGCAGCCAGTGCAAACTCGTTGTTGGCAAGTTTAAAGTGAGGCTTTTTAGAGTTCCTCAACTCTGCATGCAACCTGAATCCCAAATCACAACAGTCGAAGCCAGTACGTCCCCGTTTCACAGTGGCACTAGGCTCAGCCTATAAAACAACTATTCAGGCAACTATTTTCCTGTCAAGTATTTTTTTTACTTTTCTACTATTATTTCAGACGATGATTTGATGATTTGCCCGAAGGGAGACTTGAACTCCCACACCCTTACGGGCACAAGCCCCTCAAGCTTGCGTGTCTACCAATTCCACCATCCGGGCATCCTCACTCCATGATCCATTTCGCAAAGAAATATATTCGCAAAGAAATATATTCGAAAGGAGAACTAGACCATTCCAATAAAAGCAAGCAAAAATGTCGAGAAGAAAAATGGAGTAACGATGAAGGATGAGTCTTATGATACTCTTGTCAAGACGGGAGGATAGAATACACCAGTAATCACAAAAGGATTTCGAGCTTTTCTCCTGTGAAATTCTAAGGTTGTTCCTAAGAAAAGAAGAATATCTTTTTTGCTTAAGAATTCCTCTTGGTATTTTTTTGTTATATCTTTTAAGGCTTCTTCTTCATTTCCTTTCCGTTTGAAACACTTCCAAAAGAGCTGTCCTATTTCCCAATCTTCTATCATCAACCTAGATTCTTTGCCTACAGCATCTTTGAAGTGATAATAGAACTTGTAAGGCAATTTGCGGACTAGCTTTATCTCTTTTTTAATTTCTTTGAATAATGGCATTTGTGTATTTTCTTCTTCTATTCTTTGTAAAATTTTAGCGTCCCATTCTCTTTCTATTTCTTCAAAAGAAAACTTAGTGATTTCGCTTGGTTTGAATATACAAAGAGAGATTTCCTTTTGATGTGCTTTTTGAATAATCTCTTTTAGCTTTTCAAAAACAGGAGTGTTTTTGAATAAAATTTCTTTTCTTTTTTGCCAGTTATTTTTTGTCTCTAAAGGTTTTCCTAAAATTTCTATTTTGCTTCATTAGTTTAAAACTTTCTTTTCTCTCATCTGAGGAATTTCTTTGGAAATCGGCTTGAATCCATTGGTATTTTTTATATTGTTCTATTTCCTTTAGTTCTCGAAACGGAACGGGGTAAATTCTCCTCCATTCTCCTTTTTCATTGATACCAGCCGTACAGACCAACTCAAAATATTTTTGAGAAAAAGTAGGGTAAGTTTTAACTAGAATTAAAATTTTTTCTTTCATTAAAAAAATTCTTTCACAGGTGTTCGATTTTCATTTTGTAGTTTCTTGCTAAATAATCGATTAACCTGCTCCTATGACAATCTGTGTGCTTTTTTTCAAAACAGCTAAGGGCAATCCGTTTGTATTTGTAAAAAAAGGAAATGATCTTTTGAATGTATTCTTTTTTCAGTTCTAATTCAGCTTCGTATTGCTTAAATAATTTAGCATAATCTTTTGCTGTAGTGCTATTTTTTCTACTTTGACTTTCAATGCCTAGTTCTGGCAAATGGCAATAGATTATATTCAATGCTTCACATTTTTCTTGTAGATGTTTTTTAGAAAAACCATACTTCATACTAAAAGCATTACGCCTTATATCACACAAAAAACGAATATCATTGTTAATGAGTTTATTCAAATAGCCATCTATAGAAATAGCTTCATAACCTATCGAGAAAATTTTTTCTTCTATTTGTCGTCGTACATTTTTTTCTTTAGCAATAAGTTTTTTTTGCTCTAAAGCAAGCTCTCTTAAACTAGCTTCGTTTTGCACTGGAAAATTTTCAGAAATTTCTATTACATTCTTTTTATCCTCTGGGCTTAGTTCAGAAAAATAATTGTGATCTTCTTTGAGTCTCCATTTTTCATTGCGGTTTTCTATTTGCTGGTAATATTTCTCTAAAACAGACAAATCCTTAGCCGCTTGAAAAGAAAAACAAGCTTGTTTGTAAGGCACAAAATCAAACAGAGGGCTATCCTGTTTTTTTGAAAATAAAAACAGAGTTTTTTGTAAATCCAAGTCAGCAAGGGTTTGGTTTTTAGATTTCTCTAAGATACTCAATAAAATTTTTCTACGGTAATACACTTTTGCAAGATTCTTTGCAAGAATGATACTAGGAATTGAACAACTATCAAAGCATTAGACACTTCACGCTGTCTCCATTAGGAGAATTCCTTAAATCTTCTCTTTAATTCTTCTCCTGTTATCTTCTTTCCTGTTATCTCCTCTCTTCCTAGAAAGTCCTTAATTAATTGACTCTTTTTTAGAAAATCATCAATTAATCGATTCTTTGTTAGAAAGTCCTCAATTAATTGAGTCAAGTTAACGTCTTCGGATACAAGATACTTTTTTACGAACTCTGGAGCCATCAACCAAGTTGAGTATCCACGAGTATTCGGATATCCACAGTTACCATAAAACCAACGAATGCCAAGAGTAGGTTTTTTATACCAATCCATAGCCACTATTGCAAACCTAGACTCAACGCTTTTAGTCACTACAGCATAAGGTCCCCCTACGTGTTTTTGAGGAGAATTGATCTTTAATATACTATCATCATCTAGCGGGTAGTCCTCTCCTGCATTTCTAACACCCATAACTGCTTTTAGAAACCTTCTCTTAGTCTCTATGATAAGACCATAGCATACAATTACCCTCCTCAAGTCAACACCAAAATTAAAAAACCACTGTAAAGTGGTGCTAAATCAAGCAGAACAAGCAAGAAGAAGAACTTTCCTCTGAAATAGCCATAAATAGTACATTACTCATGAAAAACACCCATAATAAGAGAAAAAACATAAGAAAAAAGACATTGGAAAACAAAAAACAGCAAATATATCAATTTTTTTTGTTTTTTCCCAAAAAAATGACAAAAAAACTTGGCAAAAAGTAATTCTGTGGTTATTGTATATCTATCATTTATCCGATCTTCAGACTGAACTTGTTATGTAATAGGAGAGGATCGTAAAGGAGGCCATGAAAATGAAAGTAAATGTAAGAAAATTAACTAGCGTGACAGCAAGTGCACAGAAATTCGTAGGAGCTATCGCTCTATTCGCCGTCGTATCGTGTTTAAATAACACAGCAGGTAGCTCGTCAGATAATCCAGCGGGTAGCTCACCAGATAATCCAGCGGGTAGATCGTCAAATAATCCAGCGGGTAGCTCACCAGATAATCCAGCGGGTAGCTCACCAGATAATCCAGCGGGTAGATCGTCAAATAATCCAGCGGGTAGCTCTACAAATAATCCAGCGGGTAGCTCTACAAATAATCCAGCGGGTAGCTCTACAAATAATCCAGCGGGTAGCTCTACAAATAATTCCCAATTCATAGAATTTATAACAACATGGAGGGTCACTCAGGACGACCCATCCGTTACAATCCCCACAATAGGTGGAGGCTATGACTACACTGTAGATTGGGGTGATGGAAACACAGATGAGAACCAAATGGGAGATGCAAACCACACATACACAGCAGTAACAACAGTAAAAGACTACGATATCAAGATCAAAGGTAACTTCCCTCGCATTTATTTTAACGATGCCGATGGTAGCAATAAGGAAAAAATCATCGCTATCAAGCAGTGGGGGTCTATTGCTTGGATTTCCATGGAGAAGGCCTTTCATGGTTGTGTCAACCTAGCAGGACAGGCCACAGACTCACCAAATCTATCTGGAGTGACAAACGTTAGCTACATGTTTCGCGGTGCTAGCAAATTCAATCAAGATATAGGGGATTGGGATACCTCAAGTCTGACTCTTATGAAGGCTATGTTTTATGATGCCTCTTCCTTTAACCAAAACATAGGGAATTGGAATACCTCAAATGTGGAAGATATGCGCTTTATGTTTTATGAGGCCTCTTCCTTTGACCAAGATATAGGGAATTGGGATACCTCAAGTCTGACTCTTATGGATGCTATGTTTTCTGGAGCCTCTTCCTTTGACCAAGATATAAGCACTAAGACGGGTTGGGTTTGGAAGACCTCAGGTGTGACTAGTATGCTCGGTGTGTTTTATGGAACCTCTTCCTTTGACCAAGATATAGGGAATTGGGATACCTCAAGTGTGAAAGATATGAGCCTTATGTTTTTTGGAGCCTCTTCCTTTGACCAAGATATAGGGAATTGGAAGACCTCAAATGTGGAAGATATGACCTATATGTTTTTTAAAGCCTCTAAATTTAACCAAGATCTAAGCAACTGGAATGTCAGTCAGGTAAGATTTCATGTGGGCTTTGATTTCAATGCTACTGCATACACCTTGGATCGGCCAAATTTCTAGGTTTAGTAGAGTGGTATTGATCTACTCTTTCCCGAAATGCACAGAGTTAGAAATCGCACAGAATATAAGTTCATTCTTGTCTCAGTATAGCTACAAAAAAGTTTTCAAAAATATTAAGAAAATTTTCAGCACTACTTTCGGCAGAAAATTGATAACCAGTAAAATGTCAATCTCAACACGATTTTAGGCTCCATTTGCATTTTCAAGTAAAAGCCAAGAGCTGAAAAAAAAGCCAAGAGCTGAAAAATTTAGATTTTTCCTTGACAGCAAAATCTAAATTTCATCAGTAGTCAATATACGTTTGGAAATTTTCATGATACAGACGAACCAGCTTACAAAATATTATGGCTCCTCCCCTGCCTTGGATTCCCTGAGCTTTACAGCTCAGCAAGGAGAAGTCTTAGGTCTTCTTGGCTTGAATGGAGCGGGAAAGACGACATGCCTTCGCATCTTGAGTGGCTATCTGATTCCTTCATCGGGCACTTGTTCCATCAATGGGAAGGATGTTTTTTCCAATCCCATGGAAATCAAGAGACAGATTGGCTATCTTCCTGAAGAGCCTCCGTTGTACACCGAGCTAACAGTCCATGACTACCTCCTCTTCATTGCACGAATGCGCGGACTTCCCAAGAAAGATTTTCAGGATGAATTTGAAAGAGTGACTCAGACAACCTATCTGAAAGATGTAAGGCATACTTTGATTCGTTGCCTTTCACTTGGATATCGAAAGAGAGTTGGAATTGCTCAGGCTCTGATTGGCTCACCCTCCGTTCTAATCCTAGATGAACCTATTTCTGGTCTTGATCCAGTACAGATCATCGAAACGAGAAATATGATTCGAAATCTTGCGGGTAAATATACGATCTTGATCTCAAGCCATATCTTGACTGAGGTCAGCAGAACCTGCGATAGAGTCATTGTAATTGATAAAGGGAGGCTTGCAGGAGAGTTGGAAGGCCAAGAGCTTCAGGAAAACTTGGAAGAAAAGTTTTTAAAGCTCACTTCCCTATCTGCACATAAATCATCCTTAAATCAATGAAAATCAATAAAGCCCATGAAACACAATGAAATGAAACAAGAGGAGAGTAAATCATGAATCAGACCTTGCATCATACTTCTTGGAGAGAAATACTCCCTCGAATCTGGTGGATCTTTCGGAAAGAGCAATCATCTTTCATTGGATCGAACTTTCCTCCCTTGAGCATAGGAATTGTTGCCTTCGTTTGTGGAATGATCAGCGTCCTTCCTCATAAATCAGAAAACACCCTATCAGATATCACAAGTATTCTCTTCCACATGTTTTATATCGTCATTCTTGTATCGGCTGTCTTTCTTGCAATGTCTTCCTTTGTAAATGAAAGAAAGCAAAAAACCATGGAGCTTCTTTATACCCTCCCTGTTACAGATACACAGCTTGTACTAGGAAAGTTCTTGATGGGAGTACTTCTTATGGGATCTATTACCCTTGGAATGACCCTTGTCTACCTATTGTGGCTTGCTGAGACTCCATTGTATATGGCGTTGAGTGGCGGGATGGCTCTCTTTCTAGTCGGACTATATGCTTACAGTGTAGGAATCTTTGCCTCCAGCCTGAGCGATAGCTATCTACTTTCTCTTCTTATAGGGACTCTCATCATTGCTTTGATAGATATAGGGGGATTTCTTGCAGGACTTCTCCCTTCACCTGCAAAGGAGATACTAGCCTATTTTCATGGATTGAATCATTTTATTCCTTTTACAAAGGGTGTCATTTCATTAAAGGGAATAACTTTTTTTGTAAGTTTAACAGTTCTTTTTTTGTTTTCATCTGTGAAGGTTCTTGAATCACGCCGCTGGAAGGGGAGTGGAAGCTAATATGAATATAGATACAATAGTTTATTTTTTCAAAAGAGCAGGTATATGGGTCTATCTTGGCTTTTCACTAATTTTCTACTTTTCTTATCATTACACGGAATCCTTATGGGGAGTTTCTCTTGTTGTGATCAGCCTTGTTGCTGTACTTTTAGAACCACTTGCCTTTCTTTCCTTGTGGAAAGTAAAGAAGCATCGTCAAGAAAGTATTCCCTCCCTTCCCTCTGGGATTGCGTCCTTTTGGATTCTTGCCTTTATGGCAATATTCTTTTTTCTAGCAAGAGATATTCTGGATATTCCTGTTGATAAGATTGGGGGAGATACTGAATCCTTGTTAGGAAGAATCCGCTCTTCCTTCTTATTTTTCTATGTGATTAGTTATGGATTTTCTATTTTCTACCGCTTTATGATTCATTTGAGCCTAGGAGCAGAGCTTCTCTCCAAAATCAGCTCTTTGGATCAACAGAAAAATTATTTAAATAAGGCAGTCATTTCTATCCTTTTTGTCATTCTCTCAATCATTCTTGTCAATTATCTCAGCTGGCTTAGGAACCCTTCCATAGATATGAGTCCTGGTTATTTTTCTTTCAGTAAGGATGCACGGAAGGTCATCAAAAGTATCAGCCGTCCAGTAGACCTTTACGCCTTTCTTCCCGAGCTTCAGGCGGTAAGACTTAGCAAGTCACGAAAGATCACTCCTACAGCCCTATACAAGATTGCAGGTGAGGTTCGTATTGCACTAGAGCAACTTCCTCTAATCAATCCTAAAATCAAGGTGCATTTTTATAATGCTGATTTGGAGTCTTATAAAAGCAAGGAGTTTGGGAGTGTGAATAACGGGACTATCGTCTGTCGATCGCAAAAAAACCTCAAAGGAGAGCTTGCAGCCTCTCGTATTGATGATAAACCCTACGTAGAGCGAAAGGTTTATATCTACTCCGACAAAGATCGAAACTATTTAGAAAAAAACATAACAAAGGCTATCGTCTATGTTGCTTCCCCAAAAAAGAAAATATATCTCACCGAAGCAAATGGAGAACGTTCCGCTCTCAAGAGTGGACAACAAAAGGGATCAGGCATATCGAGCCTCAAAGAACAGCTTCGATTTTATAACATAGAGATAAAAAGCCTGAAGAAAGATCAGTCAGTCATTGCTGAACCTATCCCTGAGGATGCTGATGCTCTTTTGATTCTTGGAGCCTCAGTGAAGTTTGGAGAGGAGAATCAGAAGGTAATGATAGACTATCTTAAAAGAGGAGGTTCAATATTTGCCGCCTTGGAGACAAGCTCTTCCAATAAGAAATATCAAGAAGACTTTGCATGGCTTCGGAAGGAAATGGGAGGAGAGGTCTATGATTTTGTTAATTCTCCCCTCACAAATACCAATCTCAAGGGACTTACCGTGTCTAGCCAGTTTGAAAATCACCCCTCTCTGGAAGGACTTCGTACTGCAAAAAACTCTTTTATCGTCCTCCCTCAACACGGCTATTTCGCCATAAATAAAGATGAAACGAAAAAAGATGAAACAAAAAAAGATAAAACGAAAAAAGATGACGAGAAAAAAAATGATCTCTCTGAGAGCAAAGGACAGGGGGAGACACTGGACAAAAAGCCAAGTAAAGTTCAGAGCAAAAACGACAAAAAAACAAAAAAAGACTTTTCACTTAACGAAATGAGCCCAACGGTATTCTTGAAATCACCTTACAATGCCTATCCCGATGCAAATTGGAATGGTCGCAAAGATGGGAAAGAGGCAACAGGTCGCTATACGCTCGGGCTTGCCTATGAAAGAAGGAAACCATCCTCATCAGAGGACAGTCCCAAGAAAACCTCTTCTAAAAAAGCCTCTTCTAAGAAAGCCTCTTCCAAAGAAGAAGTCAATCCCAAACTTGTAGTCATTCCAGGGGTAGAATGGCTCACCGAAAGAGGGCTTCGTTTCCCTTTAGCACACCGAAATTTTCAGCTTGTGACAGATATCCTTTTTTGGATGCTAGAAAGCCCACTTGTAGCGTCTCTTCAAGCTCACCAAAGACCCTCACGAGGTACTCAGATAACAGAAAAACTAAAATGGAAGCTTCTCTTTGTTGGAATGATTGCATTTCCACTTATGGTAAGTCTCGGATTAGGATTCGGCATTTTTTATTATCGCCGCCGCAGACGTATCCCATCTAGCTGATTGTCTGATATGTCTTTTCGTAACTACTCTTTTGCCGCTCTTGTTGCTTTCGTAATATTTCTTCTGATACTTCTTTTTGGTCCTACAACACCACAGCAAGAGAAGAAGGATAAGAGTTCTGTTTTGTGGAAGAGTTCTTGGCAAGTCATTGAATACTGGGGAAAAGACTCTGCACATCCCTATGTCCGCCTGATTCGAGTCCCTGGACTATTTCGTGATAAGTACTATGTAGAAAACTATCCCTCACCAGTAGAGCAGGAGCCAGAAAAAGAAGCTAGCCGAACCACTCCTGACACAAGTTCAGAGGAGAGTAAAGAGACAAGAACAAAAACTCAAAACAAAGCACAGGAACAAACTCCAACAGAAACAAAAAACAAAGGATATACTCGTCGACGAGGAGGGTATAAAATCAAAAATATTTTTTCCTCTTGGTATAAGCCTACACTCAAGGCTTATTATGCAAAAGATGAAACCAAAGAAGAAGAAGTAGTAAAGGAAGGAACTACACAAACAGATAAACAGGAAACTCAAGCAGAACAAACAGATAAACAGGAGACTAAGTCAGATGCCTCAAAAGAGCTCTCATCAGAACAACAAGAAGATATTGAAAAAAAAGAAATAGGTCTCTCTACTTCTTCTGAAAAGATTGTATTGTACAAAAAACCTCAAGGGAAAGCAACAATCGTTGAAGTTGGAGCGAAAAACGAAAGCAATATCTTTGCCAAAAGCAACAAATATCCAGGACTAATACTCCTCATCCCTCAGAATTTAATCAGCCAGTTTAGCACGGAATATCTCAGCTATAGGGATAAAGATATCTTTTTCTTCCCTGAAAAAAGTTATATCAAAAAAATCAAACTATATGAAAAAGATAAGCATGCTTACACCTTATATCAAAAGCAAAAAAGCAATGATAAACAGAAGGAAGAAATTTCTAAGCCCCTCAATAGTAGACCCAAGAAAAAAGAGAGTCCATGGATGGCCTCATCTCCTGTAATCATGAACAATAAAAAAATAGTCTTTACGGATTATGTAGCTAAGAATATTGAAAATACTGTAAAAAGAATAAAGATTCAAAGATTTGCAGATGATAGGGATTTTACGAATCGTTATGGCTCAACAGATAAGCTATGGAAGGAAGCAGAACTAGATCTTATAGTTCTGCACGTTTCTTTACATCGTGGGAATCATTATACCTTTCGATTTCGCCCAATCGTCTCAAAAAAAGAACAAACAGATGAAGAACCATCAGACAAAAAATATGACCCCTTACGACAAGACAATTTCATGCTCATGACAAACTCACGAGATAAAGGCAAGGTAGATATAATTCAAAAATCTATAGTTCAACAATTCATAAGAAGCGTAAAAACCATACAATCTCGTCTAAAAATAGAACAAATCCAGAAACAAAAAGCAAAAGAAGCAAAAGAAGCAAAAGAAGCAAAAAAGAAAAAACCAGCAACTAAATCAGAAAGTAAAAAAGAAAGTAAAAAAGAAAATCCTTCCAACTTCATTAAGAACAAGCCTGTTCCTTCTGTACAATCCAAACAATAGTGTTATTCCTTGTACTTCCAACTTAGGTCTGCTCGTCTACTTTTCCTCTTGATAGTAGTGGGACTGAATTGTTGTCTAATCTCCTGTTTAGCCCAACTTCGCCTTCATCACTATCCAATTGAATCTAGGACTCTCTATTTACATCACTTTTCGAATCGAAGTTTTGAACCAGATATCAATCGTAAGTTAACAGAAATAGTGCGACAGGAAGGCTATCGTCGAAAGAATTTTATATTGGTAAGGAAACGCCAAAAAGCTGCTTTATTTCTTTATGGAGAAGTTTCTATTTATATCAAAAAAAGACGCTTCCATGATACTTTCCGTAACACTTCCCATTATGAAATTCAAGTAGCTTGTCTTATTAAACTTCGAGAAAACAAATCCTATCAAAGGCTAAAATCAGATGGTTCTCTCCTAGTATCTGAGACTCTTCGTGCAAGAACGATTTTTTCTTCATCTGGAAGAGCTTACCAAGAAACAGAAAGTTCTGCTCAAGAACGCCTGTTTCAAATCCTTGCTCTTAAAATACACCGCTCATTAGAGCAATCCTTTCAGAACAAAAATCAGCGCTTAGAGAATTGAGTTCCCTTGCGTGCCTTATGAAGCCCGTATTTTTTACGCTCTACCACTCGTGCATCCCGTGTCAAAAAACCAGCCTTTTTTAGAGCAGTCCTATGCTCAGGATGATGAAGCTGAAGCGAGCGGGAAATAGCCAATCGACATGCTTCTGCCTGACCACTTTTTCCTCCTCCTTTCACACGAATCTGAATATCGACCTTGTCTTTGGCTTTTACCAATTCTTGGGCTTGATAGAATACCCGCCTAAGGTGAAGTGTTGGGAAATAATCATCCACAGAAGATCCATTAACCCTAAAGTCTCCCTTACCTGGGGTCAAAGATGCCCTTGCCACTGCCTCCTTACGCCTTCCAACAGCAAGAATAGAAGAATTTTTAGCTCCTTTATTCTTTTTATCCATTTATAATTCAATCCTTCTCATCATTCTTGCTTTTTGTAGAACCTTTGGCAGTGCTCCTAGTCGGTAGCTCCCACACCTCAGGTTTTTGTGAATGGTGCTCATGATTCTCATCTGCATATACTCGCAAATTCTTAAGCCTTTTTCGTCCTAAAGCCCCTTTGGGTAACATACGCTTGACTGCAAGCTCCACGGCTAAGGCTGGCTTCTTTTCCATTAATGCAGCAAGAGTCAATGTCTTTAAGCCCCCTGGGTAGCCACTATGAAAACGATAGAGCTTTTGCTCCATTTTCTTGCCTGTTACAGAAATTTTAGCCGCATTAGTCACAATCACAAAGTCTCCTATCTCTTGGTGAGGAGCATAATCCACTCTATATTTTCCTTGAAGACGGAACGCAAGGTGCGAAGCCAAACGCCCAAGGTTTTTGCCCGAAGCATCTACTAGAAGGCATTTCTTCTGGATCTTTTCATTGGAGGTATATTTCGTCCTCTGGATTGGAAGTAAATTCGCCATGAAGATTCTCTCTATGCCTAAGCTTGAATAACCAAGCTAGATGTCAAGCAATATTGAATTTTTTTGCGTAAAACACAGATATTTGTAACACTTTCAAGTATATCTATTTGCCAAAATAGACACTTATCTTCAAGCTGTTCGTTCAAAAAACCATAATAAGGAAATAAACTCCTTTTGATTAGACTACGAAATCCAGCTCATAACGATAAAGTTGAACGCTTTAATGAGACCTTTGTCTGTGAGGTTCATACAAATATTTTCATCTTACTTGACATTTCTCTGGTTCTTTTAAAATAAGGCTATTATGTCTCCTGCGAAATTGCATTCTGAGTCTAGCTTTCTGGAAAGGCATTTGGGGCCTCGCCCAGATGAGGTTCAAGAAATGTTAAAACGAACAGAGGTCTCTAGCCTAGAGGAGCTAATCCAACAAGCAGTCCCTGATTCGATTCGACTATCAGAGCCCATGTCGTTTCGTGAGAAGCCTTTAGAAGAGCCATTGAGCGAAAACGAACTTCTTGATGAAATGACTGTTCTTTCGGAAAGAAACCATCTCTGGAAGAATTTTATCGGACTTGGCTATTACGGAACGATTACCCCCTCTGTTCTTAAACGAAATATCTTTGAAAATCCGGGATGGTATACTCCCTATACACCCTATCAGGCTGAAGCAGCTCAAGGAAAGCTAGAGACTCTTTTTCACTTTCAGACCATGATTGCAGAACTATGCTCCATGGATATTGCGAACTCTTCCCTTCTGGACGAAGCAACAGCTGCAGCTGAAGCAATGTCCATGTTCTACCGTACTCGTCATGACAACTCTCTCTCAGACTCTTCTTCGCAGAAAGACATGGATCGTTTGGTTTTTTTTGTATCTGAATCCTGTTTTCCCCAAACAATCGATGTTCTTTGTGCCCGATCTGAACCATTAGGAATTACGCTAGAAATAGGAGATGTGAGGAGCCTCTTGGCAGATCAAAAACTTTCCAAGCAATGCTTCGGAATGCTCCTTCAGTATCCAGACGCCTTTGGTTCTGTAAAAGACATGCGTGATCTCATCTGGCAAGCAAAGAAACAAGGAATCCCAACGGCAATGGCAGCAGATCTAATGGCCTTAACCCTCATAGAACCCCCAGGGAGTTTGGGGGCGGATGTGGCAGTGGGAACAACACAGCGTTTTGGTCTTCCCATGGCGATGGGGGGACCTCATGCTGCCTATTTTGCAGCAAAGAAAAAATACAGTCGTTCCATACCGGGACGGATTGTTGGTCTCTCGGTAGACCGTCTTGGGAATCAAAACATCTACAGGTTATCTTTACAGACAAGAGAACAGCACATTCGTAGAGAAAGAGCTACTTCAAATATATGTACCTCCCAAGTCCTTCCTGCCATAATGGCTGTTATGTATGCAGCCTATCACGGCCCCAATGGACTCAAAAAAATAGCACTCCAAATCCATACACTTGCCCAAGTTCTTGACCGTGGGCTTCAAAAGCTCGGTTATCAGCAAAGAAACCGTTATTATTTTGATACTCTTTGCATCCTCCCTCCTAAGGGTATAAATTTAGCCTCCTTTCAAGAAGCTGTAATCCAAGTAGCAAGGGAGGAAAAAACGAACCTCTGCAGATTTGCAGACCGAGCCATCGGCATTAGTCTGGATGAAACAACACGACAGGAAGACGTAGATCACCTCCTTCTCCTCTTTGCAAAGGTGCAAAAAAGGATACCGTTCAAGAACAAAACGCTTCAAACCAATTCGAAACCTCAACTTCCTACAGAACTACAACGCACAATCCCCTATTTGAGTCAAGAAATATTCAATCACTTTCATTCAGAGACAGCTATGATGCGTCTTCTTCGTCGCCTAGAAGAAAAAGACCTTTCTCTAAACCGAGCAATGATCCCTCTCGGCTCTTGCACCATGAAGCTTAACTCTGCAACCTCCATGGAACCCCTGAGTCAAATAAAATTTGCTCGACTCCATCCTTTTACTCCCTCCGAGCAGACGAAGGGATTTTCCGAGATTTTTTCGAGGCTTGAAAAGTATCTAGCCGACATCACAGGGATGGATTCTGTCTCATTACAACCCAATTCAGGAGCACAGGGAGAATTTGCAGGACTCATGGCAATCCGTAGCTATTATAGAAGCAATGGACAGAAACAAAGAGATATTGCCTTAGTTCCTTCTTCTGCTCATGGAACGAATCCTGCAAGTGCCGTGATGGCTGGGATGAAAGTCATAATGGTAGAGTGCAATTCTATGGGAAGTATTGATCTAGACGATCTGAAACAAAAAGCCTCTGAATGGAGCCAGAGACTTGCTTGTCTTATGATTACCTATCCCTCCACTCATGGTGTTTTTGAGGAAGACATTCAGGAAATATCTAATATCATTCACCAAAAAGGAGGTCAAGTGTATTTGGATGGAGCAAACATGAACGCTCAAATTGGTATTACGAACCCTAAGAAAATAGGAGCAGACCTATGCCATCTCAACCTTCACAAAACCTTTGGGGTGCCTCATGGAGGGGGTGGACCTGGAGCAGGACCTATCTGCGTAGCGAAACACTTGGCAAAATTTCTTCCATCTCACATCTTTCCATCTCACATCTTGACCGAAAGCTCTCTTGAAACAAGAAAGCAGGAAAGAGTGCCTGCAGTGTCTGCAGCACCGTGGGGAAATGCGGGAATCCTCTTAATTGCTTATTCTTATATTCGGATGCTTGGAGCCGAAGGTCTTTTACGATCATCTCAATATGCTATCCTAAACGCAAATTATATGAAAAAGTGTTTTGAGTCCAATCATAAATATAGCGTTTTGTACGGGGGAAGAAATGGAAGAGTCGCTCATGAAATGATCTTGGACATTCGTCCCTTTCAAAAGTTTGGTATCGAAGCAGAAGATATATCCAAGCGTCTCATCGATTATGGATTTCATCCCCCCACTATGTCCTGGCCTGTATCAGGAACTCTCATGATAGAGCCGACAGAAAGTGAACCAAAAGAAGAAATAGAACGATTTTGCAGTGCCTTAATTCAAATCCGTGCAGAAATTCAAGAAGTGATTGATGGAGACGTCCCTCTAACAGAAAGTCTCTTGAAAAATGCTCCTCATACAGCAGAAGAACTAAGTTCCTCAAAGTGGACTCATCCTTATAGCAGAGAAGAGGCTGCCTTCCCTCTTGCTGCAATGTATGGGAAATCAACATACGGGAAATTTTGGCCTCCTGTAAGCCGCGTCAATAATGCCTTTGGAGACCGTAATCTAATCTGCACCTGCCCTCCTGTCGAAACATATCAAGATGCTGTATTGCAAGATGCTTCACGGGAAGAAGATTTAGTCTTAGCTCCTTGACTATGTATATCGTATTTGAGTACAACACGAAAATATAATCTACAAGCTAATCCAAGATTTTGTTCAGTTCCTTTTCTGGATTCGATCACTCAAAAATAGACACACTCCAGAGAGAAGGACACAAAAGATCACAAGGCGAAATGAAGATGCCTCTTTCCCTGGAATTTGAAGCTGAGTATAAATAGCAAGTGGAAGCGTTTGAAGACCCTCCATATTGGAAATGAAAGTGACTGTCGCTCCAAACTCGCCAAGGCTTCTTCCCCAAGCTAGAACAAAACCACTTACAACTCCATGAAATACTTGAGGGAAAATAATGCTTCGGAACACTTTCCAAGGAGATGCTCCCAAACTGGAGGCAGCTTCTTGAAGTAAAGGATCAATCGTAGAGAAAGCACTTTGACAAGCACGAATCATCAAAGGGAAAGATACAATTCCACAAGCAAGAGAGGCTCCCAGCCAATGAAACGAAAAACAAAATCCAAAGGTCTCGTATAGGAAAGAACCAATGATCCCCCTTCGCCCCAATACAACTAGAAGAAAATATCCTACTACGACAGGAGGAAGAACTAGAGGAAGGTGAAAGATCAAATCAAGGATACTTCTCAAAAAGAAAGGACGCCTACAGAAATAAACATAAGCCACAGCAATAGGAAGAATCCAAAGAGACGCTATCAGACTAATTTTAAGAGACAGTAAAAGTATACGAATTTCAAAAGATAGAAGGTTCATTCACTTTTTTAGATACAAGACTTTTTTAGTGATTAATTTTATTTTTGCCGAGTGATTTTATAATGGTGATTTGCCAAAAGTTTTTTCTCTACTATATCCTTGGAGCCATCACTCCAAATGATCCTTAATTTTTGAATGTGCTTGTTCTTGCCAAGACCAAAATGAATTTTATAGCTATCAAATGATAAAAAACCTCCTCCTACTTTCAGCTCTCTCATCTGATGATATTTCCCACCGTAGTATATATATACCTTTGCACCTATGGAATGAGAGTTTTTCTTCAAATCTCTTAAAGAAAAGGTAATTGAATTTCCTATGAGATTTTGATTAAGAAAAATTCTTATCGGGGCATTGACTCCCTGTGCTACGATATCAATATCTCCATCATTGTCTAGATCCGTATAAGAATAAGCAGGAGTATGAATAAAGTCTTCTAGGCCAAACTCTTTTTGTCGTTTAACAAAAAATTTTCCATTTTTATTATGAAAAAAAACGTTAGACTGAACTCCATGAAACATCAGACCATTCCCTGCATAAATATCTTGCCAAGTATCATTATCTAAATCAGCAAACTTAGCGTTCCATGTCCAATAGCTTTTAGAAAGACCTACTTTTTGGGTACGATCCTGAAAGACTCTTTCCCCTAATAATTCAGTGTGAAGAGAAGGAAAGGTCTTTGTAGAGGAAAACTTCTTATGTGTATTTTGAAGAAAGACATTTCGGTCAAGCTGAACTGGAAAATCAACTCCTCCTCCAAAAAAGCCAACAGACCCTATCCCACTGTTAGCAAGATTCAGACATAATTTCTCTTGCATAGGATCCACCCCTCTCAGCAAAGAACATCCTTCCAATCCTCTTTCAGCAGAAGCATACTCTCTAAACAGTACAAGATAGCACTCTGACTTATATTCAGGTTCCGAAATACTTTTACAAAGCTCAGGATTACTTTTCCTAACAATCTTATAATAGTCTAGTTTTTTTTGACATTCTTTTCTTTCTGTTATACCATGAATCCCTTCACAATAGTTTTTACGTTTACTTGTTTCCATGTTCATCCCCGCAAAAAATAAGTCTAATTCAAGATCATTATTAAAATCACCTGAATCAATACTCATAGTATACATTGATACTGCGGGGATAATTTGATCTTTTTGGGAGATCATTCTAAGCCCTTTTGAAGTTCCCATATACTGAACATCAGGATACCAAACATCATTTCCAATCAACAGATCTATTTTCTGATCTTGATTGATATCACTAAAAAGAACACTAAGAGTCTCTCCTTTGGGTTCAAAAATTTCTTGCTCTTGAGAGCGATTCGGGCCATTCAAGAGAAGGATATTTTGTGAAAATGTATTTAGGAAATTTTTTTCATCCCCATAACTCCAGTGTCCAAGAAGTACATCAGGATAGTTATTTTGATCCAAATCGTAAAAAGCAGCTGCCACAGCTAAGTGGTATTTCTTCGTACTGTCTTGACGAAGATTCCGAACCTTTTGGAACTCCTTCCCTTTGCGACTCAGAATGACAAATCTATCACCATTGTAAGCAGTAAGAAAAATATCCAGAAATCCATCATTATTCCAGTCGACTGGGGCAACTAGGAAAATACTTTTCGACCTTAGCTCAGAGGGACGAATGAGCATCTTGTGAAACTTAAGCCCTCCAAGATTCCAATAAAGATCAACACCTCCCTGAGCAGCAAAAAGAAGATCGTCCCATCCATCTTGATTGAGATCAACAGATGCGACTCCTTTTCCATATACAAGAGGTTCAGCAAAATCCAGCAAAGAAAAAGAAGCTGACTGGATTCCAAAAGACTCTCCCTCCAACCTTTGAAATGGCAAAAGCTCATCTTCCTGAGGTATATTTCTTTTTTCGTGAGGATAGGCATAAATCAGCACATTCCCCACCTGAATTGATTTCCCTTTCTGAGCTAGTTTTTGGGCTGCTTTCTGAACTGCTTGCTGAACTGCTTGCTGGGAAAAATTATCATTTCTTGTCTTAGAAGATGAGGAAGAGATAAGTCCATTCTGCTGATTCACCACAGAACGAAAGCCTCGAAACATGTAAAGGTTCACAAGTGCTTTCAAATACTTATCAGATAAAACGTAGACAGAGCATCCAAAATTTTCTTTGTGATTTTTAATCTTCCTGCACCAAGATGTACTTTTCGATTTGACGGCTTGAGAAACCTGATAGGCATAAAGACAAACATGGTAATACTTTTCCGAGGAATTTGGGCAGTCCTTTTTCGTGACTTGGTCTGTCCAAAAAATAAAGACAGTAGAACAAAGGATGCCTCCTATGAGAATCATCCTTTGTCTCGCAGGAGTAAGTCGAAGAGGAATGAATCGAAAGAATAGAGAGAGAAGACTCATGCCGTTTACTCTCTAGGATTAAGAGATAGATGGCAAGCGATATTTAACATTTTCATCTCATTCTTAACGCTCTAGTTCCATACTGAAATCACTACAAGCTAGCCTTAACTTTTTTTATTTTTCTTGATAAAAAAGCTTTTTTGCTTTACTATAGAAATGCTAAGCAAGAAGATGGCTCTTATGTTTTCTTTGCTGAAAAGTTTCTTCGTTTATTGTGTCTCTTTCCTTTCGTTCCTCTTTTTTGTTCCGTCGCTTTCAGCACAGATCCCATTTACTTCATTTGAGTTTGTAAACAGACTCACCATTGGACTTGGAACGGGAATTGAGCCAGATTTTCTCGAATTGTCTAGCACCTTGGGAGCCCTGGACGGGGCACTAGAGAGGGGTGGAGTTCGCGACACTCTAAGGCGCTATCAAGCCATAGAAGATAGAGCTCCAGAAGTCAATCCAACTTCTAATGTAGGGGGATGTCCAGACACGCAACAATTATTCCCAGAACCAGTCGAAGCAGGAGGTACTACGTTTCTCCCTCAGATTGTATCATTCAATGCAACTCAATGCTCTGTTCTAGAATCCTTTGGTGAGGGATCCAGCATTATAACTGCTGAATTGGATTTTAACTTAGAATATCAGATTTTCCCATGGTTTTTCCTACGCACTGGCTTTGCAGGTGCCTTCCCCTCTGCCAAGACATACGGACTCATCCTAGACTATGTTGCTGAAGCAGAAGGTATTCAAGCAACAGGAATCCCTGGTGGCATAGGAGATGGTGAGCTCAATGCTCTTCTTTCTAGCAGGGGAAGGTCAGTTGTTCGTATTTCTGCCTACCAGTTTCGAATTCCCTTTATCATGGGATTTAACCTAATTCAGTTGTCCCGAGCTTCTTTTTATGTGGGCTTTGGAATTGCCTATGTTTATACAAACTATACGCGTCAAACCACAGCAGAAGGAGTATCAACCTTCATTGCTCAAGATGTAGATCAAGGCATAGAAGTTATAGAATCGTACGAAAAAACCGTAAATATCCTTGCAGCAGGGGTGTAGGCTTCATTGTGATTACAGGTGGAAAAGTAAATTTATGGAGGGGGTTGGGGGTCTACGCTGAGATACGCTGGCTCACAGTAGGAGCTATTTCTAATCTACAAGGAACAGATAGACAGGTTGGTGTTAATTATGCAGATTCTGCTTCGGCCTCAGTTACTATCGATCAGGTTGCACCAGGGGTCATAGCGAAGGCTCTACAGACAAGTGAAAGCCCTGATGGAGCCATTCGCCAGTCTGGGCTTTCAGCTGGATTTTCTGCTCAATTTTTCTTTGGTATCCACTATGCTTTCGACTTCAATCCTAAGAGAAAGAGTTCTTGATGCCAAAAAAAATATAGCCCAATATAGGTTTCCCCCCTCTATGGAAGAACATTGACAGTACGAATTGAACAGAAACAACGGTATGCCATCATTTTCATCGATCGACCTGAGGCACTCAATTCATTAAATCAAGAGGCTCTTGGCGATCTTTCTAGGGCTATCAAGTCTCTTGAGGGTGAGGCTGCATCGAATGCTTCCCTTAGAGCTTTTGTAATTGCTGGTGCTGGGGATAAGTCCTTTATTGCAGGGGCTGATATCGCAGAGATGGCCTCCTTTACGAGTGTCGAACTAGAGCCAGAAGAAAGGTCTTCTGCTGCCGAGTCCTTTTCTAAGAAGGGACAGGATGCACTGAACATTATTTCTGACTCGAAGCTCATTAGCGTTGCTGCTATCAACGGCTTTGCCCTAGGGGGAGGATTGGAACTTGCACTTGCCTGTGATCTACGTTTGGCATCTGATACTTCTCTTATAGGTCTTCCTGAGACTGGGCTAGGACTCATCCCAGGATTTGGAGGGACGCAAAGGCTTCCTAGGCTCATTGGGAAGGCTGCTGCCCTTGAGATGATTCTTTTTGCATCAAAAATTTCAGCCCAAAGAGCCTATGAGATTGGACTAATCCAGAAGCTTTTTCCCAAAGATACCTTTTGGAAAGATCTTAATGATTTCATGGACAAGCTCCTTTCAGGGAAATCCTCACTTGCACAAAAAGCTGCAATTCATGGGGTAGAGAAAGGGATTCAAATGAGTTTAGAAGAGGGACTTGCATTGGAACGAAGACTTTTTGGCTCTCTCTTTCAATGTGAAGGAGCCAAGGAAGCAGTAAACAATCCAGATAAACCTCAAGACGGACCTCAAGAAGGAATTACTGCTTTCTTGAAAAAAAGGAAACCAAACTTTCCCTAATATCTCTCTATTATTCCAGCCTTACATAAGGCATTGGATCCGATGCCTTATCATAACCCATTTGGATTTCATAATGAAGATGATTCCCTGTGGTACGCCCTGTTCTTCCTAAGTATGCTATCACATCTCCTTTTCGTACAAATTGATTTTCACGAACGGCAATCCTACTACAATGTGCATATAGACTAGTATATCCAAGTCCATGATGAATCTGGACATATTTCCCATAACCGCTCTTAAGTCTTGAGACAGCTTTCGTCACAATTCCAGAAGCAGAGGCTATGATAGGAGTTCCAGCCGCATAAGCAAAATCAATACCTTTATGAAATTCTTGCTCATCAAGACCAAGAGGATTCTTTCGATATCCAAAAACAGAAGTAACACTTCCAACGCCTCCCTGTAAAGCCCATCCTCTTGGCATGATATGATTGATATGCATTCGATTCCAAATGAGCCTAAGGGCGATATTAGCTTGATAGTCTATGACTTGAACAGAACGATTTTTGAGAACGGTAAGATATTCTACACTATGGCGAGCTCTATAAGATCCTGGATGTATTTTAGTGGACTCTTGGCTTAATGATAAAATGGTATCCGAAGAAGCTAAGAGAGCAGGGAAAAGAGCTTTTTCTTGAGGACGAGATTGACTTTGCATTTGTTTCATTTGTTTTTGAATTTTTCGGATTAGAATTTTTTTTCTATCAAGAAGCATCCTGACCGTGTTTAGAAGCCTTCTACGATCGTTGGCAGTTTCACTTCTATGTGCAGAATATTTTTTTTTTTGTATAAATACAGCAAGCCCAGCAATAGGAAGACAAATTGTGATTAAAAGCATGAAGCAAAGAAGATAATAATTGATACGAAATCGATAAGGAATCTGAGAAGGTTCTTCCGTTACAATCAGCACAGAAAGACCAGTTCTTCCTTTTTTTCGTTTTTGTCGGACATTCTCAATCCTTTGACGAAAAGCGTACTCTAGTTTATCTTGCCAACTAACATCCATTCTTATATCCAGTGCAACTCATGAAAAATGACCATACTCCTTAACAGAAATAGGATTGCAAAAACTGTCAAGAAAATTTTTATTGGGCTTTGGAAGGAAAAAGTCAAAAACCATCTTTTAATGAAGATGCCTGAAGAGACAGTTCTTGAATCGCCTTTCTTCCCACCTCTCCAAGATCGATACTAAACTCATTGACATATAGATTGATATGTTGTTGGATGATAGAGTTATCCAGAGAGCGGGAATGTTCTTTCACAAAAGGCCAGGCTTGTGCTGGATTTTGACGTGCACTTTGGATACTAGATCGAATTTTGCTTTCTACTCCTTTTTTGATTTGCTCAGGGATGTCCTTACGAATGGCAATACAGCCAAGTGGAATGGGAAGGTTTGTAAGATTTTGCCACCATTCTCCTAAATCTTGTACAGATGTCAGCCCACGCTCCAAGAAAGTAAGACCTTCCTCGTGTATTACAACTCCAAAGTCCACATCTCCGGATTCCACAGAAGGAATCACAGAATCATAACGCATTGGACAGATATCGAAGCTATCGAGAAGACATCCTGTCTTTTTCAAAAACAAATGAAGGAGAAGATTCGCTGTAGTTCGCTCTCCAGGGATTGCAATTCTCTTCCCTGCAACAAATCCCTTTTTTGGACTCTGTGCCTCATAAGAGATAAGAAGTGGGCCACTTTTTTTATCTCCAATCGCTCCTCCACAACTGAGAAATTCATAGTGATCTTGCACTTGAAAGAAAGCAAAAAACGAAATCTTGGTAATAAGGTGCTTTTGTTCTTCTACTGCTCTCCGATTTAGCTCTTCCACATCAGCAAAAACCAGATGTAGAGGATGCCCTCCTATGCTTTCTCCTTTCATCCCGTGAAAGATAAATGTATCATTCGGGCATGGTGAGATTGCTAAGTCTAGTTTCATATCTCAAGCACGATGAGCTTCATTTACAATAAAAATCAGCTTTTTAGAATTTCCTTTCATCTGTAAATTACTCCAAATATCTAAGGCTCATTCCAAAGTCAAGAGGAAAGGATTTTGCGTAAGGTCTAACTTGAACAGAAAGATCATCCACAAAAAAGGAGACTGAAGGACTATCGAGATATAATAAAAGACCGTGTAAGGTAATTCCTGCTTCTAGGGGGCTTTCTTTCTTTTCTTTTTGTGTATGAGTATCCTCTTTCAAATTCTTTAGCAAATTTTTCGGGAAGTGTTTTGCCGCAATTGTTGGTTGAAGGGAACGCTGTTTGATTTGAGTAGGAAGTTTTACTATGAGTTTTTTCCAAGCCCCAGAGCCTAGCAAAGAGTTGGAGCTGAGTGAGCCCAGTCTAACAATAAATCGATTTTTGTTTTGATCCTCTATATCCATAAATATCCGGACGCGTCCTGAAAGGGTCTTTGTGTAGAGACTAAATTTTTGGACAAATCCTTTTATAAACAGGGGCTTAGGTGGGCGAATCTTAAATTTTTGAACCCTTCCCCTACGAATACTGACATATAGGCTTCTTTTACTATTTGGATTGGGACCAGATTCTATACGGCTTGTCTTGAGAAGGAGGTTTTTTCCTTTCCAAGCGGAAAATGTGTTTTTCTTATCTCTTTTCTCAAAATCCTCAAGATTCATCCAATGAGAAAAGGATCGTTTGGGATGAATTCCCTTGATTTTTTTCTCCCTTCTCTGAGATATTTCTACCACACCTAATTTAGGATGAAGAGCCTTAGTTCTTGGAGTTAAAGTTACTGGCAGGGCTAACAGAAGTGTTAGCAATAAAAACAAAGTTCGTCTTATCAGTAAGTGGAACTCCTTCTCCATTCTGTTTTCTCTGATCCATCTTTTAAGATAACACCTATTTCGGAAAGCCTATCTCTGATTTGATCGGCCATTTGGAAATCTTTCTGAAGGCGTGCATTCTTTCTCTGTTCGATGAGATCTTCAATCTCCTCTGAGCTGATAGGGGTATCCTGTGTGGAAGAGTGAAACCATTCATGAGGTCTTAGCTGTAAAATTCCCATTAGATCAGCACATTGTAATAGCTGAATTTTACAAGAAATTTTTTCCTGTTTAGAATTACTCAAATTAGCTTTTCGCACAATTCGATGCATCACAGAAAGAGCAGAAGATACATTTAAGTCATCTTCTAAAGCTTCAAGGAAATCATCTAAATCATGATAAGATGAGTTTTTTTCCTTGTTTCTCTTAGGATTGCAAGAGTACAAATATGCGTTTGTGCGTTTTTCTTCACTTACAGGAATATTTTCTAAACCTTGAAGGAATTCGTAAAATCGATTAAGGTTTTCTCTGCTCTGTCTCAGCAAATCGGTATTCCAATCCAAGGGACTCCTATAATGAGCTGAGAGGAGAGCAAGTCGAACTGTTTCTGCTGAATATTCTTGGATCATATCACGAAGAAAGATTACATTTCCTAGAGATTTAGACATTTTTTTTTCTGAGATTCTGACAAAACCATTATGGAGCCAAAATCGTGCACATGGGATCTGAGCTTGATGCGAACAGATGCTTTGTGCCATTTCATTCTCATGATGAGGAAAGATCAAATCTTGTCCTCCTCCATGTATATCTACATCTTCTCCAAAATGAGCTCGTATCATTGCACTACATTCTATATGCCAACCCGGGCGCCCAAACCCCCATGGACTATCCCACTTAGCCTGATTTTCATGAGAAGGCTTCCAAAGAACAAAATCTGAAGGGTCCTTTTTATAGGAAGCAACTTCCACACGAGCTCCTGATTTCATTTCTTCTCTCTTCCTTCCTGAAAGAGAGCCATAAGATGCAAAAGAAGGAACATCAAACAAGACATGACCTTCCACCTCGTAAGCATATTTCCTCTCAATAAGTTCCTGTATCATCTTTATCATTTCTGGAATATGGACAGTTGCTCGAGGCTCAAGAGAAGGCTCTAGGACATGAAGCAACTTCATATCCTTTTGATAGGCTTTATAATAGCGACTTGAGATTTCGGAGACCTTGTTTCCTTCTTCAGATGCTTTCGCAATAATTTTATCGTCTATATCTGTAACGTTCCTTGCGTAAATCACTTTCGGATACAAACGAGAAAGGAGGCGGTAAAGAAGATCAAAAACAACAGCAGGACGTGCATTTCCAATGTGAGCATAGTCATAGACAGTCGGTCCACAGACGTACATATCTACCTTCTCAGGAAACTTGGGCTGAAAGTTTTCCTTTTTGCGAGAGAGAGTATTATACAGCCTTAAAGGCAAAAGAAATCTTCTCCACTAATCTATTACTTGCCGCAAGAAGAATGAATATTTTGAAGAAACTCCCCTCGAATTTCAGAATGAAGGAAACGACCTGAATATTCTGAGGTAATTGTAGAGCTTTCATGATCTTGAACCCCCCGAAATACAACACAGCTATGAACAGCATCGAGCCAAACAGCTACATCCTCGGTTTCAATAGAAGCAATCATCTCATTGAGGATTTGAACTGTCAGTCGCTCTTGGATCTGAGGCTTTGCTGCACAATATTGCACAATACGGTTGATTTTAGAAAGACCGATGATCTTATCTTTAGGGATATAGGCCACATGAGCTTTTCCTGTGATGGGAAGAAAGTGGTGTTCACATATTGAATGAAATCGGATGTTCTTTTCGATCAGTACTTGACCATAGCGGTATTTATTTTCAAATAAAGAAATTTTAGGCTTCCGAGAAGGATTCAAACCGTAACAAAATTCTTGGACATACATCCTTGCAATTCGTTTAGGTGTATCTTTTAGGTTTGAGTCTTCTAGGTCAAGATCTAGGATTCTAAGTATTTGTTCAAAGTGACCCTGAATCGCATCTATTTTCTCTCCTTCCTCATTTAGGAGATCAGACTCCAAAGCATTGTGGACAATGGGATCATTTTTTACTTCCTTATCTGAAATGATACCTATTCTTTTCATGTTATTTCTCTGCAACAGAGGGTGTTGAAGAATTTCTGGATTTTGTTTTTTTATGATAGATTTGCCAAAAGGTATCGTTTGGTATTTTCCCCAAGGAATCTTGTGAGTATTCAGGACGAATTCCTTCTACGAAGTACATAGTAATCATTCCTTTGTTTTTCGCCTGCACTTTCCCTCTATAAGTGCACAGAAACATATCTTCGATATCTTTATATGTCTCTGCAGATATATTGATCTTGGAGGCAGCACCTGAAGATTCCATTCTACTTGCTGTATTTACTGTATCTCCCCATACATCGTAGGCAAATTTTTTCTCTCCTATTACACCTGCTACTAGCTGTCCCGTATGAATTCCAATGCGTATCTTCCAATACTCTCGTCCTAACTTTTCGTGATTCATTTGGCAGAGTTCCATATATTCTATCATCTTGATTGCTGCCAAGGTTGCATCAATAGGATTGGTTCTATTCGTCTCAGGAAGACCTCCCGCCGCCATATAGGAATCCCCTATAGTTTTGATCTTTTCGAGCCCATGTCTCTTGATAATTTGATCAAACTCACGAAAGCAACTATCCAACTCTTTGATCAACTCATTTGGTGTGTAATTTTCTGCAAAGCGGGTAAACTCCACAAAATCTGTAAATAAAACCGTTGAATATTGATAATGAACTGGACGAACTCTATCGCTTTTTTTGAGCTCGTCTGCAACTGGTGCGGGAAGAATATTGAGTAACAGGCTTTCTGATTTTTCCCTTTCTTCGTTAAAGTGTCTCCTCAAGATCAAAACAAGGAGTCCATTCAAGGCCTGCATAAAAAGAAAAGCTCCTTTTACATCTGCCAATCTTGCCTTTCGATCAGCAAAAGGCTGAATGAACTCAGGATGCTCGCTTTCTATCCAAAACATGAGAGCAGCTGTAGAAAGACCTATCATGAAAGAAAAGATAATAGCTGAGTTATTCGGAGACAAAATCACAGCAATGAGAACAGCTGTGATGAGAAAGTAGTGAGCTCCTCCTTCTGAACCTCCATTAAACAGTACATTTATCAAAAGAAATGCAAAGATAGTAAGAATACATGGTAAGAATAAAACACGATAATGTTTTTGGATACGAGAAATGGTATATAGCAAAAGAAGAAATACACCACTGACAAAATGAATCGAAAGCAAAACAGCATCTTGCGATAAATTCATCTGAAGCAATTCTTTGCTTCCTCCGAGATAATTCAATGAGCCGAATAGATTTGCAGCTCCATTTACCAATGCAAGGGAGCTAAAAATACGATGCTCCAAAGAAACAAAACGAGGATCTCCAGCGATAATCTTGAAAAAAACACTAAGATAGTGTAGAAAGATATAAGCAAATTTCTTTCTGTTAAACATTATATGAAAGTCCTTATCAATCTGATAGAAAAAATATTGTAAAAAATGTTATCAAGAACATCCTAAAAACACCAAAACTACTATAAGTAAATAAGAAGTTTTTCGTCAACTAAAATCCATTTTTTTATAAAAAATCTGACAACTATATACAATAAGGAAAAATTTTCATTGACGGAAATCCGAATCGTGTAAGGATGTGCTGTCTTGTCTTGAGAGCTGTAGAGTGAATATGAAAGAATGTTATATACGGTTTAGAACAGAGGTGCATCTGATTATGGCTACTCAGTTTATAAGACCTTAGTTCTTCCTCCTCTCTGGAAACAATAGGGGCTTGCTTCCATCAGTGCGACTCTGCCCTGATTTAGTAAATATTGACTAGTGTTTGATTTGATTTTACCGACCACCACTATAAAAGCACCATGTTCTTAGCATAGACAAGACCGTGGGACATGAAACTCCATTCTTATAGTGATAGTCTGCTATTCGAAATAAAATTTTCATCTGTCTACGTATAATCTGTTGAGCCTTGTAAAAGGAAAGTCTTGGTTCAAAAATCTCTGTAGGATAGGAAGAAACTCCGTTCAATTCAATAATTTTGAATCCTTTTCCTGCTTGAAGCTCCTTTTTGCTCCGATAACGAATATCAAATCTTCCAACGTAAAACCCATCTATATTGCACGAAATTTGATCTATTTTAGCTCTTAAAGCCTTCGTTAAAAGCTCTTTTCCATTTCTAAATTCAGCTCCTTTGGCATGATTCCCTATCTCTCCCAAATAAACGACTTCATCAGACGAGGGGAGATAGTTCATGAGCTTAGGGTTTAACTTTGTCAAAAGAGAAGCTCGCTTTCTCAAATACTTATGAGACCAAATCAACTCTTTACACGTGGAAACTCCATCTCCTGTTACTGAAGAAGATTTCTTATCTGTAATAGAGAAAATATCTCCTTTTTTTTGATCTGGAAAGCGATAATAGTAGATTCCAGCCTCATAAGGACCTGGATGAAAGACCTGTGCCAAAGCATTCTCTGGGTATGTCTCAAACCATGATTTGACATCTTTCCATGTGGTGACCTGTTTTACTCCATCTCCTTCTTTACCTTCATCTGGCTTGAGAATAATAGGGAATGACCATTTCCTTTCTTTCATTTTTTTCTGGAGAAGATGGATTCTTTTTTTGAGAGCTTGCTTACTCTCCTCCCCTAGTTGATTGCCAGAGGGAAGTGCTATCCAATCTAAAACAAAGCTCTTTGCTATCTTTTCTAGCACTTCCACTTTAGATTCTCCAATGCTTCCTCCATTCTTGATACCGGGATTCGCCGTAAGTATGTACTTAAAGTGTCTTCGGAAATAAAGGGAATAGTATAGAATATAGATAATATAGATAATCTTAGTAGGCCAAAACTCAAAGGAACAGAGCTTCTGAAAGAAAGTAAGAGTCTTGATTCTCCCTCTCTTGCTAGAGATGAGAAGAAAAAAACGAAAAAGAAAAAAAAGGAATAGTGCTGTTAGTCCAATAGAATAAAGCCCTTTTTGAAGAAAATCGTTCGAATAGCGAGACAAGGTCTCTCCCATCCAAAAAGATAAAATGACCAAGAGAGGAGTCCAAATACAGCAGGCAACAAAAACGATCCCTGCTGTTTTTCCAAGCCTTGCAGAAAGAAAGCCTGCTCCCGTATAAGTAGGGAATCTCATCCCTGGGATAAAGCGTGCTGCAAGGATTAACTTCCATCCCTTCTTCTCAAAACTACGAGAAAAATCTTCTATTTGATTGGAGAGGGATTTTCGGAAAAAACGACTAGAAAAAAAACCACGACGAAGGAGTCTCCCCAAGAAGAAAAGACCTAGATCTCCAAGAAAAATTCCTGCCGTGCATGCAAAGATTCCCGTACGGAAATCCAGCTTTCCCGAATAAATCAAAAGACCTGCAGCAATACAACTAAGATCTTCCGAAATAAAAGTAGATAGAATGAGACTAATCGTTTGAAGAAATTCAGTCATAGTTGTTCCTTCAATGTTGCTGGAGCAACACCAAAGCTGGAAGGAACTTTCTTTCCCAAAAGACGAAGCTGGAAGGCTATCATTGCACAATGATGAAGGAGATGATGATAGATAAACATAAGCTCCCTATCGGCATAGGAACAAAAAACAGCTATAGTTCCTTTTGAATCAATGACATGTTCCACTTCTACCTGTCTATCTAGCCGAGAATCGCCATTCCCTTGGGAGTATAGAGTGCTAAAGAGACCTTGAATCCTTTTAATTTCCAAAAGACAGGTATGTCGGTCTGTCTCCTCTTTCATTCCTCTTTTCCGACGATCATAAAAGATTCGTGACTTTTCACAAGAAACAACAGAAAGGAACGCTCGAAAGTGATCCAGAGAGTGGCGGATATGCTCCCCTATGCTTCCTTGGATTACAGAGCTTTCTTTATCACAAAAATCTCTGTCTTCGATTTCCAAGAGAATGGAATGAATATCAGACAAAGACTCCTGCAAGGAAGCATGAAGATGATACGAATGAGAGGAAGGCATTATTCTAATGCTTCCGTTCTATTTGAATTTATACTTTTTCTTGAATCTGTCAATCCTTCCAGCTGAATCAATGATCTTCTGTTGACCTGTATAAAAAGGATGACAACTTGAACATATTTCTACCTGCATAGACTTTCGCGTAGAATAAAGCTCATGCTCTGCACCACATCCACAGCGGACTTTCAAAGAATGATATTCAGGGTGTATTTGTGCTTTCATGCTTCAATCCCTCCTCTCATTTAACTAAGCTCAGGACACACAATCTAAGAAGCGGAAAAAATTGCAACTAAAAAAGAATAGTCTTTCTAATTTTTAGTGCTGGCTATTGACCTTGTATTAGGTCTCCACAATTCGGAACCTCAGGGTGATCACTATCATCTGCTCCATCACACCAACGTTCAGGTGTGTTTGCATCTGTAGATCGGTCTGGATTATCAATATATTTCAGAAGAGGAAAACCAGCCTGCCCCACCTGCCAACGTTCTACACTCCAACTCAGGACAGACGATTCGTCTAGGGTGTCTCTTAACCAAGTCCTACGTGCATCATCATCTGCTCCTGTGGCTATGGTTAAAACAGAACTTGCTGCCGTCCCAGTCCCGATTCCATTCGTTCCTAAGTTGGAAACATAATAATTTGCATTCAGTAATGAAGCCAGGTCAGTTTGAAAGCCTATGAAACCACCAAGATGATCTCCTAGCCCTACTACGCTACTCGCTGTATAACTATTGCTAATATCTTTCAAGTTGTAGCCAACCAAACCACCTATAAAATTATTTCCCTCAACTGCACCTGTCGAATAGCTATTGCTAATAGTTCCGTCATTATAACCTATCAAGCCACCTACACCCCTCTCTCCCGTAACAGGACCTGTTGATGCATAACTATTACCAATGACATTAGAATAACTATTATTATCAATGACAGCAGGAAGGACACGACCTACCAAGCCACCTACATAATCATTCCCTTCAACTGAAGGAGCTGTTGTATAGCTATTAGAAATCACGCTCCCTAGAGAATCACCCATCAAACCACCTACATAATCCTCTCCTGCAACTGAGCCTGTTGAATAGCTATTAGCAATATTGACTCTCCATGCACGACCTATCAAGCCACCTACATGATTCTCTCCTATAACTGAGCCTGTTGAATAACTATTATCAATGATTGTATCAATCTTATCCCTAAAAGCATGACCTACCAAGCCACCAACGAAAGATATACCTGCACCTGAATCATTCGGTACGATAGAAACTGATGAATGGCAACGGCTAATCCTCCCAGAGTTCTCTCCTACCAAGCCGCCAATTCGCTCTATGTCTCTCTCTCCATTAGGGAACTCAAAACTTCCCTCAGAATGGCTATTAGAAATAGAGGCATAATTACTACCTACCAAGCCACCTGCTAGGAAATATTTATCACCAAGGATCTTAACCTTAGAATGACTATTGGAAATGATTCCTCCGTTAAACCCTACTATACCACCTATAAAGCTTATCCCTTTCAGGGTACATTCAACAGAAGTATTGACAATTGTTCCTCCTTCATTCCAGCCGACTATACCCCCAAGATCAACGTCACGCCTAGTTTCAAGTAAACACTTTCCCTCTACAGGAGCATTCACACGGGTCTTCACATGGATATTCAGAATAAAGCTACCTCCATTCCAACCAACCAAGGCACCTGTGTGAGCTCCCCCTGTAATACGAGGATCCACTAAGACAAGATTTTGAATTACAACATCTCTTCCGCTCGAATCACCTTGCGAACCTGCAACTCCGAACAATCCTATTCCATATTCAGAAGAATGATTCGAGTATAAGTTTGATATCTCATGGTTCTTCCCGTCAAAGGTACCTGCAAAAAAGGTCTCAGGCTGGCGATA
>JABABJ010000171.1 GCA_014238275.1 Leptospirales bacterium
TCCTTTGGCATCCCGTAGGGGAGTTGAACCCCTGTTGCAGGAATGAAAATCCTGAGTCCTAACCACTAGACGAACGGGACATTTGACTGCTCTATCATTAAGTAATATATTTCTTCCCTGAATGAGGCGTCTGGGGCTCGAACCCAGGACCACCTCCTTAAAAGGGAGATGCTCTACCAAACTGAGCTAACGCCTCTCAATATACAATAATTTTATTCTTCAGATTCTGGTCAAGAATAAAATTATTGAGAGTCAAACTCTAGGACTCCTTACTCTTCCAATAGGTCGCCAGTACTAAGAATATTTACATCTTTTACAGATTTGATTTTCATCAGATCTTCTTCTATTTCGTCTCCCATATTACCGATTAGATAAAGATTTGCAAGATAGTGAACCTCTCCTAAAAAGTGGTTAATTCTCTCTTTATAGAGAGTGAGAGATTTCTTGCGTAAGACCTTTCTGATTTCAGACACCCTATCTTCTTTCTTAAGAATCACCTCCAGAGCCATCAGTTGGTATCTTTTGATCCGAATTTTTTTCCCTAAGAAATCAAATAGTTTGAGAATCAAGATAATACCGATAGTAGCTGAGATAGAAGAAAGAAGCATCCCTGCTCCTGTAGCAAGACCAATGGCAGACATACACCAAATTGTAGCAGCACTAGTCATTCCTTTGACCAATCCTCGATTTCGAATAATAGTACCAGCTCCCAAAAAACCGATCCCAGTTACAACCTGAGCCGCAATCCTTCCAGGATCAGTTGTGGTATAGCCAAGCTTTTTTGCTTCCTCGGCTACAAAGAGGGAAACACACATAAAAAGACAGGAACCGAGACTAATGAGAACATGTGTTCGAACCCCAGCTGGTTTAGCACGATAAGCACGTTCAATCCCTATTATAATACCACAAAGTATAGCTACCAAGCAGCGAACTAAAACAATACTAAGATTAGGCTCGATAAAAAAAATTTGATTGCTCATACATAGTCATACAGTTCCAGAATATTATGAAGCTAGTGAGCCAGCACATCTTGAAACATCTGCAAGAGCCTATCCGTCGGCTCCACACCACAGGAAAATCGCATTAAGTTAGGGTCAAGTCCATTTTTTCTCAAAAATGAACAACCTTCTTTTGTTTTAACCAAATTATAATGAGCCAGATATACAAAAGGACATAGAAGGCTCATCGAAGTTCCAAAACTTGGTCCCTTGGCAACACAAATCTTATCATAAAACTGACTTGGGGGTATGTTAAGCTCAAAGCTAATCAGGGCTCCATAACTTTTTTTGTGACGCTGCACTTCTTCATAATTTTTTCTACACACAGGAGAACTCATTAAAGAGGAATGGATCCTTTTGATTTTCGGATTTGATTCTAAAAAGCAAGAAAGAGCAAAATGATTGGAATTGATTCTTTCTAAAACAAAAGGGAAATCATCCAGAAGGAAAGCTAATCTCTGTAAATCTCGTTCATAAGGTCTTTGCAAAAGGGCTGGAAGAGTTTCTTTTAGTTCAGGATAAAAAGAGCTTTTGGAATTGAATGCTCCAGAACCCATGATAATATCTCCAGACCAACCATAGTATTTTGTCAGACTACTGATCTGAATATCGCAAAAATTCATTACTCTTACATTTGCTGGAGAAGAAAGGCTTATATCTATTACGAGAGCTGCTCCTGAGCAAGAACATATTTCCTTCAGCTCATGAAGATTCGGTGTTAATAAAAGAGGATTGGTTGGAATTTCTGTAACCACAGCAGCAACTCGATTCCCTAGCGATGAGATGGTTTCTCTAAGATTGTCAAGATCAAGAAGGTTTTCAATATAGATATATTCATCTTCTGAAGTTGTGAGTTTTTTTAGAGTTTCTATCGTATCAATATAAAGCCACCCCAGTTGAATCCATATAGTTCTTTCGCGTTTTTTTTGAATCTCTCTTAGAGCAGAAAAGGCTGCAAAAAAAGCACTCATACCACAATTTGACAAGAATACATCTTCCACCTTAGCTTCATAATCTACTGCCAATCTCGACAAGATTTTCTGCAAAGCATTGGAGGAAGTATCTGCTTTTTCTGGATGTCTTTTCTCTCGAAGTCCCCTTAGAATTAACTCATCTTCTGCCTCCCTCGAAAAAATCATCGAACCCGTATGCTGAAGAAAGCTTTGAACAAGATTTCTGTATTCTTCTGTATTGGGAAACTCAGTCCAGTGAAGGCGTTGATCTGTAAAATAAGCAAAGTCTTTTTTCATCTCAGACGGAAGTCGCAAATGAAACTCATCAAACATTTTCTGAGATGAAAACAAGCGGATAGAAGTTTCATCCAAAGTGCTCTTTTGCTTCTTTTTGAGGAGAGAAGACTCAAGCTCCTGAGTAAAAGAAGGATTTACAAATCTAGGATAGCCAGATTTTATTCTCTGGCATATAGAAGGATCTTTTTCTTCATAAGCAGTAATATCTGCCATTGTAGGAAGGCTACAAGAAACAGAATGAGGGCTACTCGGAATTGGCTCTCCTAGAGGAATCGGTCGAAACCAAGAATCAGCTATTTGCTCAGGGTTTACTTCAATAGCTCTTGTTTTGCTAGACATGGAAAATTCTTAAAATGAATCATTCTCAGACAAGAAAGTCTCTCAAAAGCATCAGGAAATCAGGCTGAGATAGAGGTAGACTGACTACTTATCCTTAGATGACAACTATGACAGGCTTCAATAAAGAGACCCGCTTCTTCCACACGGAGGCGGGCATTCTCACCAGAAAATGCCCTTTCTGGTGGAGCTTGAATCATATCATATGCTGCAAATAGATAGGCGGCAAATTTCCCTCCCGCATAGGGATCAAAAAATATCTTAGTATCATAGAGCCTCTTTCGAAACTCAGGTATCACTACCTCTGGCTCAGATGCCACGTCCAGATAGGAGGTTTTGACTAAGGCACGTGCTGCATCTTTCATAGAATGAAAGGATTTATGGACGGCATCCTCATACTCTCCCTTTTCGAGAAGAAGCTGGGCCTCAAAAAGAAGACGCTCTGATGCGGCAAGATCCATTTGAATCCTATCTATCACTTCTCCTGCACATTCGCCAATACCCATATCTCCTGTTGTGTATTCACGAGGATCACCCCAATCCCTGTAGAAAGATGAGTCATTTTCGTACGAAGGAAGTTGAGCTAGGTCTACAAGTATCTTTTTGGCCTCTGTTCTTCCCAATCTTTTGATAAAATGGAGAAAGCTCTCTTGAGGCTTTCGCCCTTGCGTATAGCTTTTCACCAGTCTTTGAACCACTTCTGGAATATTCTTGGAAGGAACAGCTAAAACAGGAAGACCGTAGGAGCCTCCATTTTCTTCCCATTGCCCTCCAAGTACTACCTGAAAATGAGGAACTTTATGAGAACCAGACTTGCGGCTCACTCCATAGAAGCCTAAATCAGAAATATGATGCTGACCGCAGGAATTGAAACAACCACTGATCTTAATATGAAGATTCTGAATGACATCATCTACTTCTATGTCTCCACTGAAGAAACGGCGACGAAGCTCTCCTGCAAGCCCTCGCGAGGCTGATATACCCAGTTTACATGTATCCGTACCCGGACAAGCAACAATATCTGTAATCCCGCCAGCTCCCCTTTCTGCCAGCTCTGCCTCCTCTAGATCCTTATAAAGACTCGGAAGGTCAGTATTACTCACCCAGCGAATTGCTATATTTTGATCCACTGTAGTTCGAAGGGTATCTTGCACGTACTTACGGCTAATATCTGCGAGCATTCTCAGTTGCGTTCCCGTAATATCCCCTAAGGGAAGCTTAATGGTAACTATGCTATAGCCCTTTTGCCTCTGTTGATATACGTTTGTGCGAAGCCATTCCTGGTACGAAGAAGGAAGAGAAGATACATCAGAAGAATCAGAACTTTCAGGAAAATTTCCTGAAGAAATTCCAGGGGGTTTCAAAGCCGATTCTTGATAGTAACTAGGAAGATCCTCAAGATATGCCGTCCATCTGGGATCATAGGGCTGTTTCTGTCGCTCTTCTTGAACCAATTTTCGAAACTCTTCTAAACCGAGCTTAGCTATGAGAAATTTGATCCGAGCACGAGCTCGGTTTTTCTTCTCTCCTAAGTTTGCAAAGACCCTTCCTATAGCCTGAGATAAGGGAAGAAGCTCTTCTTCTGAAACAAACTCTTCAAGAAGATGTGCTTCATGGGGAACTGCTCCCAACCCACCGCCAACATAGAAAGAAAAACCTCGCTTTTCTTTTCCATCAAGGACTTTAGTCTTTGCGATGAAGCCAAGATCGTGCATATTTGCTAAACCACAAGAATGTTCTTTACAGCCGGAAAAGGCAATCTTGAATTTGCGTCCAAAATCCTGAACGTCATGGTGGCCAAGAAGAAAATACGCAAGTGCCTTCGCATAAGGAGTGACATCAAAGACTTCATCCTGACAACAACCAGCCAAAGGACAAGAAGTTACATTTCGTACAGAATTTCCGCAAGCCTCCCGTGTCGTAATCCCAACAGAAGCAAGTCTCCTCATAATGGAAGGATTATCGTCTATATGAATAAAATGGAGCTGGAAGTCCTGTCGAGTAGTAACGTGAGCTATCCCATCTGAATATTCTTCGGCAAGATCGGCAAGAGTCTCACATTGTTGGGTTGTAAGCCCTCCAAAGGGTATCTTAATACGAAGCATTCCTGGGGCATCCCAGCAGGTATTAGTACCCTTCGTTTCGGACGAAGGAAAGTCCAGAGTCTGGGTCTGTATACCGTCATGGCGCGTCCCATTATCATAACGCTGGCCATAGGCCCCTCGTCTAAGGCGTGTCTCAGCAAAAAGCTTTTCTTCTACTTTGCCCTTTTTACGCAACTCAAGCATGGTTTCAAATTCGTCTATTTCTATACTCAGAGCCTTCTGTATGGAACCATCAAGCCTTTCCTTCCAGTGTATATTCCCCGCCTTCATAGTATATATATACTCCCTCAGGACACATCTTATTGACAGTGTTAAAATGTCAACAAAGACTTATTTTTTCACATTTTTTAAAGACCTAAGTTATTCCTTTTGTAAACTCCTAATAGAAATAGTCTTGCTTTAGCCATAGCTTGCTTCTATCTAGTGGATACTTACTAAGACGATAGTTAATACTTACTAGTAATGACTCCTATTTTTAGTGGATACTTACTAAGACGATAGTTAATACTTACTAGTAATGACTCCTATTTTTAGTGGATACTTACTAAGACGATAGCTAATACTTACTAGTAATGACTCCTATTTTTAGTGGATACTTACTAAGACGATAGCTAATACTTACTAGTAATAACTCTTATTTATTCTCCTTTCATGATATTAAGGAAAGGAGAATAAAGCACCCAAATTAGGGTCACAATCGATTGATTCTGGAACGATAACACAATCATCGTTCTGCAAATCATATAATCTGTAGCGGTTGTTAGTGTTGTCTGGGTTTTTGATTGTGACTGTATTATCACCAACTATAAGCTCAATGATCACAGTATTATTGGAACCACGGTTTATTGTGAAGTCACTGAGGTTTAATGGAGTAGAAGAATCGGTAATATAAGCCAACCTTTCGTCACCGCTACTATCTTCGATGGTATTATTACCAAAGCCAGCAGTATTATCAAATCTATAATCATCATTACATTCGCCACCCATGAGAATATCATTACCTTCTTCTCCAATAAGGATATCATTATCCGCACCTCCCTCAAGGGTATCATTCCCCATGCTACCAATAAGGATATCATTTCCTATGCCACCATATATAGTCCCTGCTGAGGAGCTACTATCGATGCTAGCACTACTATCATTACTTCCAACAACTCTACCTAACTCATCATTACCTTCTTCTCCATATACAGCCCCTGTTGAAGAGCTGCCATTGATGCTACCATTACTACTATTAGTCCCAACAAGCCCGCCTACAGAATCATCACCTATTCCTCCATATACAGACCCTGTTGAGGAACTACGATTGATGCTACTATTACTACTATTAATCCCAACAAGCCCGCCTACAAAATCATCACCTATTCCTCCATATACAGATCCTGTTGAGGAACTACGAACGATGCTACCACCACTATCATTAATCCCGGCAAGTCCGCCTACAAAATCAACAGCATCTCCTCCATTTACAATTACAGAAGGCATCAAAGAGCTATCACTAATCATACCTTGATTTACTCCAACAAGCCCGCCTATAGCATTAATACCGCTAGCAGACATAAGTAAAGTTACTTCGATCTTCTCAATTGTAAGATCATGGATTGTCCCCATATTCCGCCCTGCCAAAGCACCTGTAGAACTAAATGAGTCACTATTCATGATCGTCCCTTGTTGGATCGTGAGATTTTGAACGCTTCCTTCTGCTAAGATAGTTCCAAAAAAACCTGCATTCTCTATGCTAACATTAATCTCCAGATTCGAGATAACACGGTCATTACCCTCAAATGTCCCACTCAAAGAAGGAATTGGCTCCCATTGCCCCTCTAAGGTGACTTTAGCTATCAGTTCATAACCCTTGCAGCCTTCACTAGGACAACCAGTAGTTCGTCCTGGGTCTGAAGCACTTGTCTTATAACTTGTTCCTGCAGGATTATAGCGAATATTATACAGTTCTTCTTGGAGCTCAACCTCGATCAAACCATCATGATCGCTGTCTACTTCTATGGCTTGACATTTGGATCTCACTGAGTCACAGAAGAGGCCAGAACCACAATCCGTATCAGCAGAACATGAAATCCCTCTCTCACATAGATCCCCAACGTTATCACTGTCTGTATCTTCTTGATTCGGATTCTTGATGTTTGCACAGACATCACAATGATCTCCTACTCCATCTCTATCTACATCTTCTTGTTCAGGATTGCTTACAAAAATACAATTATCATCTCCATTGAATACCCTATCATGATCACTGTCACAATCACTACCCTCTATGCTACAGGATATTTGAAGATCTGCTGGATGAATAAGCAGACCACAAGAAGATAGAAACAAAAATAAAAAAAAGAAAATAAGAACAAGATGAAGCCTTAGAAAGATAGTTTCCTGAATATTTCTCCAAATTATCTGACTATACTTTTGCTTTTTTCCAATTTGCATGATACTTAGCTCTGACTCTTTCTTTATACTTGCTTGCATTCATCTCAATACGAGACTCAATGTGATACTCTAAGATAAGACGGTGATTCTACAAAAAAGAATGAACTGTATAGGCTGAATCATAGCAGAAACACCCCCTAAATTATAAATTTTCAGATAAAAAATACTTAAGAAAAAGCAATATGACAAGAAATCACTTCTTTCGTTGTATTTATTTTACGAACAAATTTTCCCTTGAGAAGGAGTGTCTTCATCAGGGAGGCAAGTTGATGCTCGAAGCCTCCTTCTTGAGGGGAATGTATTGGATTTTCTATCCCCAATGGTCAATTTGTCGAGCTGACAGGCTACCAGAAAGATAAGAAATGGATCGTCAGACAAGCCTCACTATATTTCTTCCCCAGACGGAATATTTAGAACCATACACCCAGATACTCTTGCTTTCTAGGACTAGAACTATGGGCATTGCTGATCTGCAGGACGTGTTTCACTAGCAGTGAGAACTTGAGGTGCTATCTGACCGCAGAGAAGCAGATATTCTCCGTTTATTGCTTCAGTTGAACGAAGTGACGGGTATTGAGTATTGCTACCAAAATCCCAGTTGTCACTAGACCATCCAGAGCTCGAAGCTGTCAGTTCTGGCAGATCCTTCTTAGATGCACCTAGTATGGCTGGGCTATTTTTTCCGATTACAGAGTAAGCCTCGGAGGCACCACTATCATGACTATAGCTCTTTACAATGCTTGTTGAAGAGGTATTAGTATTCCTTCCAACGAGATCTCCAGTCGTGAGATTGTTGTTCCCCAGTGCCCCCCCATCAGTATAACTATTCATGATGGTTCCTTGAGTGCTATTTGTCCCAACAAGCCCACCTACAAAAAATTTTCCGTTTACACCTGCAAAAAGTTGCATGCGTATCCTCGCTGCTGAATAGGTATTCGTGATGCTTCCATTATTCCAGCCGACAAGACCACCTACATGAGAGAGATTGCCTCCTGGGGTAATGCCAGAGAAGATGTCTACACATACATTTCCCGTAGCATAGGCATTCGTGATGGTTCCAGTATTCTCCCCAACAAGCCCACCTATACGAGACTTCCCTTGTTCTAAGGAGCATACGAAAACTGAGGTAGAGCTATTGGAAATCATCCCTGCGGACTTACCAACAAGTCCTCCCATACCAGTAGATTTCAGGTTTACCCTCAAACCGCCATTAGCAAGATCGCTATTGGAAATCGTAACTCTTTCTATACTTCCTCCAGACTTAAGTTCTCCCGCTAAAGAGCCTACGCGTTTCCCACTGCCAGTAATTGAGACCTCTCGAATAGCGAGATTCTGAACGCCCCCACCGTCTCCAATGGATTCAAAAAAGCCAAGAGGACTATTACCGTCAGAACCAACAATTGCAAGGTCTATAATCGTATGGCCTTTCCCATCAAGAGTGGCAGTAAATTCACCAGCAATTGGAGGCCAAGTAGCAATACTCGACAGATCGATATTATTCTCTAACTCATAGCCGCTGCATTCAGTGATACCTTTTTCATGATCTCCACAGCCATCTTCACTTCCATTATAGCTTTTACCACTTAGATCATTTCGAATATTGTTGAGCATCTCTGCGTTTTGAATCTCAATGAGACCGTTATCATCATCGTCAATATCTTCCCCTGCATCTTCACAACCATCACCATCATAGTCAGTGGCTGAATTACTTATAAAGTTTTTAGTCTTACTGCGGCGACACAAGTCTAGTGGAGTCGTAGTGCCTGAAACAAAGTCAACTATGCCGTCGCTATCATCGTCATCGTCCTCAACATCATCTTCACAACCATCGCCATCATAGTCTCTGATTGAATTACTTATAAAATTTTGAGTCAAACTCAAGGGGCACTGATCTAGTTGGATCGTAGTGTCAACGACAAAGTTATCTAACCCGTCGTTATCTTTGTCTAGGTCTACAGTGTCCCCAAATCCGTCTCCATCCGTGTCGATATCGTCACCATCACGGTTATCATCATCATTGTCTTCGACATCATCCTGACAACCATCTCTATCATAGTCGTTACTTTGCTTACCGTTAGTTTGAGGACCTTTATCGCTTTGAAAACCTTTAGTCTTACTCCTGCGACACAAGTCTAGTGGAGTCGTAGTGCCTGAAACAAAGTCATCTATGCCGTCGCTATCATCGTCATCGTCCTCAACATCATCTTCACAACCATCGCCATCATAGTCGCTGATTGAATTACTTATAAAATCTTGAGTCAAACTCTCGGGACATAAGTCTCTGGACGTACCGTCGGCATTGAAATCACTTACATTGTCGCCATCAACATCCGTGTCACAAGCATCACCTATGTTATTCTTGTCTATATCTGCTTGATCAGGATTAGGGATGCTGACGCAGTTATCACTTCCATCGAATACTCCATCTCTATCAGAATCACAGCCAGTATCACCTAATTCACAGATTAGCAAAGGATGGACGAGCGGAGCACAGGAAGATAGAAATAGACATAAAAAGAAGGAAACAAGAAAAGAACGAAGCCTTGCAAAGATAGTCCCCTCAATATGTTCCCAGTTTTTCTTTCTTCTAATAAATTGCATAATCTTTACCTCTCACCCTGTGATGCTTACAATAAACCAAAAGATAGCATTGCAAGATAAAAGAGTTGTACATATAGATAAACAAACTACGATGTTATGTCAACTATTTTTTTCTTTTTTAATCAAAAAAACTCAAAAAAATTCAAAGCTGTTTTTGAGTTTTTTCTCGATTATAGTGCCTCTATATTCCTTCCTCAGACGGAATATTTAGAACCATACACCCAGATACTCTTGCTTTCTAGGACTAGAGCGATGGGCATTGCTGATCTGCAGGACGTGCTTCACTAGCAGTGAGGACTTGAGGTGCTATCTGACCGCAGAGAAGCAGATATTCTCCGTTTATTGCTTCAGTTGAACGAAGTGACGGGTATTCACTAGTAGTACCAAAATGCCAGTTGTCATTAGCATTAGACCATACAGATCTCGAAGCTATCAATGCTTTCACATCCTGTGCAGATGTAGCTGTGGTGACTCCATTACCAGTACCTACTATATCTCCAGAATGGCTAGTGTCAGCATAGGCATTCGTGATGCTTCCTTGAGTGCGATTGTCCCCGACAAGCCTGCCTACTTCGCTATTGCCTGTTACCTCTCCCGTAGCATAGACATTCGTGATGGTTCCAGTATTGTTCCCAACAAGCCCGCCAAATCTTGAGCCACTTTCAGCTTGAGATCCTTCTACCTTTCCCGTAGCATAGGCATTCGTAATTTCTCCTCCGTTATTCTGCCCAACAAGCCCGCCTGTATTGCTTTTCCCTTCTACAGTTTTCGTAGAATAGCTATTTGCGATGATTTTGCTATTCTGCCCAACAAGCCCGCCTATAAAGATTCCACTACCAATTACGGAATTACTGCCGCCCGTAGCACGGCTATTTTCGATAGTTCCGGTATTCTGCCCAACAAGCCCACCCGTTCTGTCGGTGCCTTTTACCTTTCCCGTAGCATTTGTATTCGTGATGGTTCCAGTATTGTTCCCAACAAGCCCGCCTACGAAGCTAGTACCCTCCACAGCCCCTGTAGCATAGCTATTCGTGATGCTTCCTCCAGCATCATTCAACCCGACAAGTCCACCTATGGTAGAGGAGGTATTATTGGCTACTCGTACTGAGGCAGAGCTATCAGAAATTGTCCCTGTGGAACTACCAACAAGACCTCCTAGACCAGAACGAAGAGTTGGAGTTAAACCGTCTGAATTAAAATCGCTATTGGAAATCGTAACTCTTTCTATACGTCCTTGAGACTTTAGAACTCCCGCCAGAGAGCCTACACTGCCTCCAGTGCCAGTGATGGAGACCTCTCGAATGTCGAGATTCCGAACAACCCCACCGTCTCCAATGGTTCTAAAAAAGCCAAGATTCCCACCTGAGCCAACAATCTTGAGGTTTCCAATCGTATGGCCATTTCCATCAAGAGTGGCAGTAAATTCACCAGCGATTGGAGTCCAAGTAGCAATACTCGACAGTTCGATATTATTCTCCAACTCATAGCCGCTGCATTCAGTGATACCTTTTTCATAATCTCCACAGCCTTCTTCGCTTCCATTATAGCTTTTACCACTTACATCTTCTCGAATATTCTTGAGCATCTCTGCGTTTTGAATCTCAATGAGACCGTTACCATTATCGTCTACGTCTTCCTCTGCATCTTCACAACCGTCTCTATCAAAGTCGTTGCTTACACTACTTGTAAAAAAACCTGTGTTCTTACTCAAGGGACACAAGTCTAACGGAGTCTTACCGTCGGAAAGGAGGAAGTCAGTCACACCGTCATTATCAGTATCATCACAAGCATCACCTGGTCCCTTCTTGTCTTCATCTTTTTGACCGGGATTTGGGGTAATTGGGCAGTTATCTTTCCAATCGACTACTCCATCCTTATCTGAATCACAGTCCTCAGGATTAAACACACAGAGTAGCGAGATATCTGCAGGATGGACGAGCGGAGCACAGGAAGATAGAAATAGACATAAAAAGAAGGAAACAAGAAAAGAACGAAGCCTTGCAAAGATAGTCCCCTCAATATGTTCCCAGTTTTTCTTTCTTCTAATAAATTGCATAATCCTTACCTCTCATCCTGATGCTTGCAATAAACCAAGATGGAATTGCAAAACAAAAGAACTGTACATATAGTTAAACAAACTGCAATATTATGTCAACTGTTTTTTTCTTTTTTATTAAAAAAGCTCAAAAAAATTTAAGGCTGTTTTTGAGTTTTTTCTCGATTATAGTGTCTCTATATTCCTTCCTCAGACGGAATATTTAGAACCATACACCCAGATACTCTTGCTTTCTAGGACTAGGGAAATGAGCATTGCTGATCTGCAGGACGTGTTTCACTAGTAGTGAGGACTTGAGGTGCTATCTGACCGCAGAGAAGCAGATATTCTCCGTTTATTGCTTCAGTTGAACGAAGTGACGGGTATTCACTAGTAGTACCAAAATGCCAGTTGTCATTAGCATTAGACCATGCAGAGCTCAAATCTGTCAGTGCTTTCACATCCTGTGCAGATGTACCTGTGGTGTCTCCAGTACCTACTATAACTCCAGAATAGATAGTGTCAGCATAGGCATTCGTGATGCTTCCTTCATTATCCCCGACAAGCCTGCCTATAATGATATCACCATCGACATTTCCCGTAGCATATGCATTCGTGATGCTTCCTTCAGTGCTATTTGTTCCAACAAGCCCGCCTATATTGTTTACTCCACTTTGAGCCCCTCTTGTAGATCCCGTAGCATAGACATTTGTGATTTCTCCGCTATTCTGCCCAACGAGCCCACCTATATCTTCTCCTCCTCCTATTACACCTTTCGTAGAATAGCTATTTGTGATGGTTTTGCTATTCTGCCCAACGAGCCCACCTACGAAAGATCCCTTACCATTTATATCATTAGTACCTGTAGAATGACTATTTTCGATAGTTTCGCTATTCTGTCCGACAAGTCCACCTACGCTTTCATTGCCTTCTACCGTTCCAGCAGCATAGGCATTCGTGATGGTTCCTTCATTCTTCCCCGCAAGCCCACCCACAAATGATCCATTGACATTTACAACCTTTCCAGTAGCATGGCTATTATCGATAGTTCCAGTATTCTCCCCGACAAGTCCACCTATGGTAGAGGAAGCATCATTGGCTACTCGTACTGAGGTAGAGCTATCAGAAATTGTCCCTGCGGAACTACCAACAAGACCTCCTAGACTTGAGCTAGCTGTTGCAATCAAACCGCTTGTATCAAGATCGCTATTGGAAATTGTGACTCTTTCTATACGTCCTTGAGAATTTAGAACTCCCACCAAAGAGCCTACACTGTCCCCAGTGCCAGTGATGGAGACCTCTCGAATATCGAGATTCTGAACAACCCCATTGATTCCAATAGATCTAAAAAAGCCAAGATTTCCACCTGAGCCAAAAATCCTGAGGTTTGCAATCGTATGGCCATTTCCATTGAAAATAGCTACAAAGTCATCAGCGATTGGAGTCCAAGGATCAATTAGTCCGATAGTGCCCTCTAGCTCATATCCTGTACATATGTCACCTGCTAGGCGACCACAGCCTTGTTTGCTTCCAACATAGCTTTGACCACTCACATCATGACGGATATTGTTGAGCATCTCTGCGTTTTGAATCTCAATGAGACCGTTACCATTATCGTCTACGTCTTCCTCTGCATCTTCACAACCGTCTCTATCAAAGTCGTTGCTTATATTACTTGTAAAAAAACCTGTGTTATTACTCAAGGGACACAAGTCTAATGGAGTCGTAGTGCCGGAAACGAAGTCATTTACCTCATCGTTATCATCGTCAGGGTCTTCCTCTGCATCTTCACAACCGTCTCTATCAAAGTCGTTGCTTACAATACTTGTAAAAAAACCTGTGTTCTTACTCAAGGGACACAAGTCTAATGGAGTCGTAGTGCCGGAAATGAAGTCATTTATGCCGTCACCATCAGGATCAGGATCAGAAGGCTCAGGAAGTGGAGGAAGTGGTTCAGGGAGACTAATGTTCTCATCACAAGCATCACCTGTGCCATCGGTATCTGTATCTTCTTGATCAAGATTACTGACCTTGACACAGTTATCACACGCATTTCCCACTTCATCACTGTCGTCATCTTCTTGTCTAGTATTGTTCTTGTCTGGACAGTTATCGTTTCCATCGAATATTCCATCACCATCAGTATCACAGTCATTATTATTTAACGCACAGATTACCAAAGGATGAATAAGCAGACCACAAGAAGATAGAAATAAAAATAAAAAGAAGGAAACAAGAACAAGATGAAGCCTTAGAAAGATAGTCCCCTGAATATTTCTCCAAATTATCTGACTATACTGTTGCTTTTTTCCAATTTGCATGATACTTAGCTCTCACTCTTTCTTTATACTTGCTTGCATTCATCTCAATACGAGACTCAATGTGATACTCTAAGATAAGACGGTGATTCTACAAAAAAGAATGAACTGTATAGGCTGAATCATAGCAGAAACA